>DYDG01000091.1:0-6945 GCA_020717845.1 Marinifilum sp.
ATTTGTAAATCTTGAGTTAATAAATGGTTATATAAACTGTCCCCCTTACTTTCTTAATGAATGGACACCCTTTGCGTCTCTCCTCTGTCCAACGAGTGGTATTTTGTAATTGCATAGATAGAAATAATCGAACATAATGATTTGATTGTAGCGCATCTACTCATTCAAAACGTTATAGAACCTTTCTTTTTCTAATTTCCCATTTCCCATTCCTGCAAGACATCACAGAAAAACCCATGAAAATGAACCGTCCCTTATTTCTCATTATTTGATTATACTAAATTTGCCTGTCTCCTTATTTCCATGGAGGTCTGTTACAAGATAGATATAAATGCCTGAGGCAAGTTTTTCGCCTTCTTTATTCTTTGGCTCCCACATTACCTTTCCTGTCCCTGAGATCTCATTAATAATTTCACCGGCAACATTAAATATCTTAATGGTTGCTTCCTGAGGTAGATTATCAAAGATGATAGAGCCATCAGAATACAAGGGATTGGGGTAAACCTTGATGTTGAACGGAACTGGTAGCACAGTAGCATACATGGCTAATCTAAATATTGAAAGATGGTCTACCTCTACTGTTACGGTATGATTTACAGTATCTACTGTTCCACCAATCAATTCCCATCTATTAGTCTGTGGGTTCATCCAGAATATCCTGAGATCCCTGGCCTTATCATCAGTAACACTGGCAGGATATGGAATGGTAATCTTGAATCTACCTGTAGTTGTGCCTTTTGTTGCTTCCTCTTCCTCAAATAGTTTGAATTCCCTCACTGCCTCAGCCAATTCAGATATATCAATTCCTGCTGGCAAGTTCTTGTCAGCCACAGCAAAGTTGGCTTTCTCCGGTTTATCGTTAATAGTAATGGTTACGGTAGCATTGATGGATGAATTATCTATCACTTCTATCTCGGTCTTATCAGGCAGATTTATTATTGGTTTATCATTAGGTAGAACCGTCTCTTTTTGGGTTACCATCTCAACCGTAACTGTATCAGAACCGATATTTCCTGCCTCATCACGAACACTTACCGTGATAATATTTTTTCCCGAATAAAGGGTTAAAATAATAGTAAAGGCACTTCCATTGATATTGAGTGTGCTTGATATTCCATTGTGGGTTAAGGTGCCGGGGTCAAAGGTTGTTCCAATTATTGTTCCTGACAGGGTTATCTGTGTGGCTATAAGAATAGCCCCATCTGTTGGAGAGCCAATAGTAACAAGCGGTGAAGTTTTGTCTATTTTGACGGTATTTGCGGCTGTCTTTGTTGTTTCAGTATGACCTGCCTTATCAACTGAGAAGTATCTGATAGTGTATGTGCCATCTTCAATCAGATTGATAGTCGTTCCAGAGGCAGAGTTTGTGTCTGGATTTGAGCCATCTATGGTGTAATAAGTCTGTGCCACACCAGAACCAGTTCCATCATTATGGATTAACCTGACTACTACATCTGTGCTTTGCCAGCTTGAAGTGGCATTGTCAATAGTGGTTGGCGGGGTTGTGTCTATCTTGATTATCTTTGTCCGGGTGGTCTCGGTATTACCTGCATTATCAACAGAAAAATAAGATAAGGTGTTTGTTCCTTCATCAGAGATAATGGTAAATGTCCCTTCAGTAAATGTCCCATGGTTGATAGACCAATAAGTTCTGGCTATACCGGAGATGTTATCAGATGGGGTAAGGGTAACGCTAATTGTAGAGTTCTGCCATTCTGAAGGGGCATTATCAATGGTAGATGGGATAAAGGTATCAATGGTTACTGGAAATGCATCATTTATAGATGTAGTAATCCCTGCAATCTCAAGGTGTCCGGTAACAACCGCATCTTTAATATTATCCCCATTTTTGACCGTATATGCTCCGGTGTATGTACCAGGAGAGTTCTCGGTCATTGATATAGCCGTTGTTAGAGTTCCAATATCAAAGGTGGCTGTCCCTCCTAACTTACCGTTTAGAGTAACACTTAAAACATCTCCTGCTTTCAGAAAAGAATCAGCATCATGGGCGATAGTTCTAATAACTGTCAAGCTCCCATTAATAGCTGTCAAACTCCTATGAAGATATGCTATTTGGCCTGCTACCACTGTTACACTCCCTACCCAATCTTCATAGCCCGGCAGGGTTAGTTTAACGGTGTATGTGCCAGGGATAATGTCACCCAAGGTAGCTGGTGTTGTCCCCTGCGGTGTTGTTCCATTGTCAAGAAAGATATTTGCCCCGCCTGGGTTGGAGCTAACCGAGATAGAACCGGCAATCAAGGTCAAAGTAGCCAACACAGGTGTTGTTGTCTCTGCGGTTACGGTTACCGTGCCCGTCCAGTCGTAGTAGCCAGATTTGGTTAGCTTAATGGTGTGCGTGCCGGGGACAATGCCACCCAAGGTATCTGATGTTGTCCCCTGCGATGTCGTTCCATTGTCGAAAAAGATACTTGCTCCGCCTGGGTTGGAGGTAATCGAGATAGAGCCGGTAATCAAGGTCAAGGTAGTAAGCACAGGTGTCGTTGTCCCTGCGGGGACAGTTACCGTGCCCAACCAGTCATAGTAGCCAGATTTGGTTAGTTTGATGGTGTGCGTGCTAGGGGTAATGCCGGTTAAAATAGCCGGTGTTGTTCCCTGTGATGTCGTTCCATTGTCGAGAAAGATACTTGCCCCGCCTGGGTTGGAGGTAATCGAGATAGAGCCGGTAATCAAGGTCAAGGTAGTAAGCACAGGTGTCGTTGTCCCTGCGGGGACAGTTACCGTGCCCAACCAGTCATAGTAGCCAGATTTGGTTAGTTTGATGGTGTGCGTGCTAGGGGTAATGCCGGTTAAAATAGCCGGTGTTGTTCCCTGCGATGTCGTTCCATTGTCGAGAAAGATATTTGCCTCGCCTGGGTTGGAGGTAATCGAGATAGAGCCGGTAATCAAGGTCAAGGTAGTAAGCACAGGTGTCGTTGTCCCTGTGGGGACAGTTACCGTGCCCAACCAGTCATAGTAGCCGGATAGGGTTAGTTTGATGGTGTGCGTGCCAGGGATAATGCCGGTTAAGGTAGCTATTGTTATTCCCTGCGATGTCGTTCCACCGTCGAGAAAGATACTTGCCCCGCCTGGGTTGGAGCTAATCGAGATAGAGCCAGTAATCAAGGTCAAGGTAGCCAATACAGGTGTCGTTGTCCCTGCGGTTACGGTTACCGTGCCCATCCAGTCGCAATAACCGGATAGGGTTAGTTTGATGGTGTGCATGCCAGAGATAATGCCACCCAAGGTAGCCGGTGTTGTTCCCTGCGATGTCGTTCCACCGTCGAGAAAGATATTTGCCTCGCCTGGGTTGGAGGTAACCGAGATAGAACCAGTAATCAAGGTCAGGGTAGCAAACACAGGTGTTGTTATCCCTGCGGTTACAGTTACAGAATCCGTCCAGTCGTAATAGCCGGGCAGGGTTAGTTTGACGGTGTATGTGCCAGGAATGATGTCAGTTAAGGTCGCTGGAGTAACGGTACTTTGGGTTGCTCCATCAAGAAAGACGCTGGCTCCAGATGGGATGGAGATAACGGAGATACTCCCTGTAATCATGGTTAAGGTAGCAATAACAGGTGCGGTTGCTTCTGCTGTTACCGTCGCCAAGCCAAACCAGTCGTAATAGCCCGGCAGGGTCAATTTGACGGTGTAAGTGCCAGGGGTAATACCGGTTAATGTTGCTGGGGTAACGGTTTCTTTGTCTACTCCATCAAGAAAGACGCTGGCTCCAGATGGGATGGAGATAACGGAGATACTCCCTGTAATCATGGTTAAGGTAGCAATAACAGGTGTAGTTGCTTCTGCTGTTACCGTTGCCGAGCCAAACCAGTCGTAATAGCCCGGCAGGGTCAGTTTGATAGTATGCATGCCAGGAATAATACCTGTTAATGTTGCTGGGGTAACGGTGCCTTTGTCTGCTCCATCAAGAAAGACGCTGGCTCCGGGTGGAATTGAGGTAATTGAGATACTCCCTGTAATCAGTGTTAAAGTGGCAATAACAGGTGCAGTTGCTTCTGCCGTTACCGTTGCCGAGCCAAACCAGTCGTAATAGCCCGGTAGGGTCAATTTGACGGTGTAAGTGCCAGGGGTAATACCGGTTAATGTTGCTGGGGTAACGGTTTCTTTGTCTACTCCATCAAGAAAGACGCTGGCTCCGAGTGGAATTGAGGTAATTGAGATACTCCCTGTAATCAGGGTTAAAGTGGCAATGACAGGTGTAGTTGCTTCTGCCGTTACCGTTGCCAATACCGTACCGGTCCAATCGTAGTAACCGGGTAGTGTTAGCTTAATAGTGTGTGTGCCGGGGGTAATATCACCCAGTAGATTCGGTGTTGTTCCTTGCATTCCACCATCAAGAAAGATACTTGCACTGGTTGGTGTAGAACTAATCGAAATAGAGCCGGTAATCGTTGGTGTACCACTCTTTAGATTATTGTCTACATCATCACCTTTTATAGAAAGGAACCATGTGGCTTTTAACTCACTCCAAGTATATATAGCATTAGCACCCTCATAATTAAAATAATACCCATCAAGATTCCAAGATTTGTTAAGACAAGATTTTTGGTGATTCCCTGCAGGATCATTCACAATAATTGATCCATTGTTTGTATATCCTTTAGCAACTAAAATATGTCCATACGGCGCAGAGATTTTATTGCCAATAAGAACAGGATGGCCATTTTTAAGCTCTTGTTTTATTTTTTCAAAAGTTGGCTCATAATCAATAGAAGAATTGTTAGGAAAGTATTTTTTGACATAGTCAACCAGTTTTTTGTGACTGGTGCCTTGGTCAGGCAAAAAAATCTGTTCGTAGATATCTGGGATGCAGAATCCAAAGGCACTCTGATGGTGGTAGGGAGAAGAACAGGTTATAGAAGAGGGCTTAATTTTCTCATAATATGCAAGGACCATTGCTACTGAAGTAGGGCCACATGCGCTTCTTCCGTCAAAGTTAGCTGGCGTATCAAAACATTGATGAATATAAGGGATGGCCAAGTTGAATTTGTCGTTATCCAAGAGTTCATTTGTAATATCAACAAATTTGTTTTCTGTCCACCTATGTATCTTCCCGCCTAAATCAGCAAGTTGTTTTAAAGTATAATATTCATTGAGTGCTATTGGTTTTTCCTTAATGGTCTCACTAAAACCTGGGATTATTCGAGGAGATGTTAAATTTGGCTCTTTTGTACAATAATTTGAAATTTTTAAAGGCGGGCTTTTGATATATTCATAAACAGAGTCAACATATGAATAGGCCATATCACCCGACCCATTATACCATGCAATAGGATAATACCAATTCTCTAAAATGCTTTTATCTTTATCATAGTTTGTAAAGAGAGGGCTGTCGCTCACATTTAACTGCCACTTGGCTAATAGTTTGTCTACGCCTATTTTTAAATTATACTTCCAATCAGTAGATAATTTAGGCACAGAAGGATCTGTAGGGTAAACTGTGATTTGCATTAAGCCGTATCCAATCCTTCCATCTGGTTCATTATGTGTCTTTACTTTATTTGTGCCTGACTTATATTGTTCCCATCCTGACTCTTTTAAAGCAATTACTTTAATAATTATGGGTGGTATGTTATACTCTTCGGCTAAGCGTTCAATCTCTGCATTTACTTCAGAGAAGGAAGGGTTACCATCATCACTTTCACTTCCTCCAATAGTGCCCCCTTCGGGAAACATGTCTTGAACAAAAATCATTGGATTATAAGTATATTTCTCAACTTCATGATCATTGTCAGATTGATTAACTCTTTCTGTTGGAAACCAAGGAGAGGTGAATTTTGTCTGCCCATCAGAATTTACAGTATCCCTATCTATCTGAAAGTGAAGATGATGTCCAGTGGAACTTCCTGTGTTTCCACTTAAACCTATTAGCTGTCCTTTATCGACAGTCTCGCCTGCAGAAACATTCCTTTGGCTTAAATGGGCATAGATTGACCAAATAGGTTCTGTTGTATTTGGTATATCTGTATGTTTGATGATAATTATGTTTCCCCAGCCACCTTTGTATTCAGACTTCCAGACCGATCCATTTGCTATAGCTTTTACTCTAGTGCCTATTGGTACAAGAATATCAACTCCTGGATGCTTCCCTATCCCCTCATATCCATTAGTTCCACTTATATAATTATCTCGGTAAAGAACTGAATATCCAACTATTCCTGTACCCGATACTCCTGCATAAGTACCGTTATAATCTTTAACATTATCTACTGGCTTTACCATTCCTGAAAGGTGGGCTTTGTCAGTGGTTGAAGGAGCGTAAGTCACTGCGAACGACCTCAATGCCGTTGCACCTGTGGTATCCTTTAATGTTGCTGTCCAATTCCATGTTTTCTGGCTACCACTCACATTATATAGGACATGGGGGTTTAAGGTCATAGAAGTGTCAGAGATGACCTTTACTCCTGCAGTCCATTTGCCATCACTATCACCTTTCTTCCAAATCTCACTGCCACTGTCTGATCCACTCCAGCTAAATGTTATCTGGTTGACATTTAAAAAGTTACTACCAGTGGCTGAAAGTTTTGCATAATGGGTTGATTCACTAGTTGTTACTGCTGAAGGAGTTAAATTGGTAAAGCTGAGGGGGTTTGAAGGTGGTGGTGGAGCGTAAGTCACTGCGAACGACCTCAATGCCGTTGCACCTGTGGTATCCTTTAATGTTGCTGTCCAATTCCATGTTTTCTGGCTACCACTCACATTATATAGGACATGGGGGTTTAAGGTCATAGAAGTGTCAGAGATGACCTTTACTCCTGCAGTCCATTTGCCATCACTATCACCTTTCTTCCAAATCTCACTGCCACTGTCTGATCCACTCCAGCTAAATGTTATCTGGTTGACATTTAAAAAGTTACTACCAGTGGCTGAAAGTTTTGCATAATGGGTTGATTCACTAGTTGTTACTGCTGAAGGAGTTAAATTGGT
>DYDG01000091.1:7066-8779 GCA_020717845.1 Marinifilum sp.
CACTAGTTGTTACTGCTGAAGGAGTTAAATTGGTAAAGCTGAGGCTGGGAATAACTACCTTTTTAAGCCCGCCCTCAACTGACCAGCCAGAATATAATCCAGGGCCATAATTTACTTTCCACCAAGTGTAACCGTTAGCAATTATGGGTCCGCTAAGAATTATTCCTTTAGTTCCTTTGGGGGCATATTTATGATAATCGGCATCTGTAATTTCAGGGTAACTGGTTCCAGCTCCTGTTCGCACATTGAGATTATCATCAGAAATGACTTTAACAGTGTCCCCTATATTGAAATTGGCTGCCTCAACAATACTTGCCGAGCCAATAAGTATTAGTCCAACTACTAATAAATTAAATATGCAATTAAATATGGGCATCGATCGTTTTTGATAAAGCCCCACTCCCAGCATCAAAAAACCAATCACCACCTCACAACCTGAGATATTACGCTTGCCAGTTGTAGGATTATGAAGTTTAGGGTTGCCTTGTTTTTCTGGCATTAGCTGGCTATTGATACCTAACGGCTGAATATTTATATTTTGTTTCATCCCATCTCCTTTTGCCTTTGCTCTTTCTATTTCCAGACATATTTCATCAACATTTTTATCCTTCCACATATTACGAAATTCCTTGACAGAATCCCCCTTCCCTCTTCCACTAACGAGTTTTACTCCACCTTTGTCCAAGATAGTCTTTATAACTATTCCCCTCTGTTTAAATTAGTGTCATTCTGGACACATCAATTTGACAGGATTAACAAGATGAACAGGATTTCAAGATGATAATTTATCTTGTTTATCCTGTTATCCTGTCAAAATTTTAATTTATCCTGGCTTTTGCGATTCTGCTTGCAAACCAGATTTACAAAGTTCAATAAGTAAGCATTTCTCATACACACTTTCAAAAAATCCAAACCCTTAATATTCTATTGTAGTTATTATACACAGCTAACGCCAAAATCACCTGCTCCTTGGCAGGTGCATTTTTTTGTTAGCGATTTACATTATCTATTATCTCAAAAGTTGTTCAATTTCTTCATCAGTAAATTTCAATTGTTTCAATACTCTTTTGCAATATATCGAATCTAATGTTTTCTTTCCCATCTGTACAGGAGCAGAATATCTCATTCCTTTAACTATCCTTGAATATATAGCATGGTCTGTTGAACCTTGTCTGACAAATATTGCTCCACCTTTTTCCAGTAATCTTACAAGTCCTTTGCTGGAGAATGAAGGTATCTTAAGCATATGCTGGAACCTCATGTACCTCAAGCGGTCTTAAAATCAAACCTTTCCTCGGTTCTTTATACCACTTAGGCTCTGTATCTCTCAAAAATTCAATTAACTCCTCTGAAGAAATAGATGCAACAACAGTTTCTGGATGTTCTTTTATATCCTCCTGATACAATTCTATTGCTGTTCTAAGGTTTTTCTCTACACTTACAAGGTCTTCTCCACAGGCAGAAATATTCAATTCCAAACATATAGCAACATATTCAAGTTTGCTTTTACGAATTATTGTTGTGTATTTTCTTTCCATTAGTTATTCCCCTTTTCATCCGGCTTTAACCAAGTTTATAATGCTAATCATAAAAATAACCGGCTTCGTCTGGTTCATTATTTTTGTTAGGCTTTTAACGGTCGCTGTCCCTATTTTCCCCCGAGTACTTGCTTACGCCCCGAGTTATTGCTTAAGTGTGTCTGGGTGTTCACCG
>DYDG01000092.1 GCA_020717845.1 Marinifilum sp.
GGTAGCACCTCTGGCAGGTCGCAGCTACAAGAATATCGGATAGCATTTTACTGCTCTGGACTGGTGGTTCTCATGAGCCACAAAAAACCTTGAACATCGAGTAATAGAGGTTGTGAAGGTCTTTAGACCTGTAATAAATGTTCATAGGGTGCTCAGAGGACATGGAGAGGATAGAGGTAGGTTGCCTCTATGCTTATCCCTATGCCCCCTGTGTGCCCTGTGAAGAAATGCGGAAGTGAGAATGCGGAATGCGGAAGTAGTAGGGTGTAGAAGCAGAAGTTTTCACTTCCGCATTCCGCATTTCCTACAATGGAGGAAGATATGCTTCAACGGGTTGTAGCGTTTACTATTGGTATTATATTGGGAATTATTATATTTCGGTCTATTGCCTTTGCAGAAGAGACTTCCATTGAATCCTTATCCATGAGTCCATCTGTAAGGCTGAAGGATATTTGTCGTATCTCTGATGTTAGACCCAATCAATTGACAGGATATGGGCTGATTATTGGATTAAATGGAACAGGGGATGGCAAGAATACCTTTTTTACGGCTCAATCTATAGTAAATATGCTGCAGCACTTTGGGGTGACCGTAGATAAGGATAAAATGAAGGTCAATGCCATTGCCGCAGTAATGGTTACTACGGAATTGCCAGCATTCAGTCGAATAGGAGACAGGATAGATGTAACTGTCTCTGCACTTGGTGATACATCTGATCTCAATGGCGGGGTATTATTGCAAACACCTCTGTCTGGAGCAGACAGAGTTATCTATGCTGTTGCTCAGGGGCCTGTGTCTCTTGGTGGTGGTGATGCAGGCGGCAAGGGTGGCAAGAAAAAGGCTCATCCCACTGTAGGAAGGGTTATTGAGGGCGGGATTGTAG
Organism: Marinifilum sp.; assembly: GCA_020717845.1. GTDB lineage: Bacteria > UBA9089 > CG2-30-40-21 > CG2-30-40-21 > CG2-30-40-21 > CG2-30-40-21. The sequence continues at coordinate 884 of DYDG01000092.1, forward strand.
AAAAAGAGATAACATGCCCAATAACGGTTAATGGCAAGCTTCCGCTTGTTCTTAAGAATGCTGATTTTACCACAGTTGCAAGGATGGTGGAAGCAATAGATGCTAAGTTTGGTGCAGAGTCTGCTATAGGCATAGATTCCTCAAAGGTGGAGGTATCTGTTCCTGCTGGATACACAAATAATATCGTTGGCTTTATATCCCTGCTTGAGGGTTTGAGTATTACTCCAGATGTTGTTGCCAGGGTTGTTATCAATGAACGAACAGGGACAGTGGTAATGGGTGAAAACCTCTGCATTCTGCCGGTAGCTGTATCTCATAAGGATCTGTATCTGGTGGTCAGTGGGGAAGAAGCAGAGAAGACAGGGAAGGCAGAGACACCAACTATCATTGTTTCTGCTCCTGAGATAGGCACAGAGACCATGGCTAAAGCACTGGAGTCGATTAAAATAAGTCCCACTCCGGAACAAATAGCGATGGTATTGGATACGCTCAAACAGCAGCAAGCGACTGCTGCCTCTCAGGCAGAACAGCCACCATCATCTGGAACAGAAACAATGCCGGCATCAGCAGCACCATCTACTGGGATGGATGGCAGTGCTGCGGTAGAGGCAAAAGCTGGACAGACAGGACAAGTGGGACAGAAAACATCCCAGTCTCAGGGAAGGGTTGTTATCCTTTCAACAAAGGTTAAGGTTGGCGATGTGGTTAAGGGATTGAGTGCTGTGGGTGCTACCCCACAGGATGTTATCGCAGTCCTTCAAGCTATCAGGGCAGCCGGGGCATTGCAGGCAGAGATAGTGGTTATGTAGAAAGTAACTTGAGCTTCCAGATTGAGTATTAAAGTCGCATAGTTGACTTAAAGGAGACAGGCAGGATGAATCCAATATCTTCCATCAGCAGCACGGATATTTCGTTTAACAGAATACTGAACTACCAGACCAAAAGAAATGAGGCAGCAGCTCGGACAGATGTTCAAGAGGCAGTGGTAGTGTCGCAAAAGGTTCTATCCCCTGATGAAGAAAGAGATCTTGCACTGCAAAAGAAACGCCTTCAAGAGGCAAGCTATGATTTAGAAGCTATCTTTGTGAATATGCTCCTTAAAGAAATGCGTAAGTCTATAGACAAGACAGAGATGTTTCATGGAGGATATGCTGAGGATATGTGGGATGATATGCTTTATGATGAGTATGCTAAGAATATAGCAAAATCAAATAAGTTTGGGATAGCAAGCATGATTTATAATCAGATGGAGATGTATCTGTGAGGCACAGAGACACGGAGAAAAATCAAAGAATAAGTCTCTTGATTCCATCTCTGCAAGTTCCTTTTCCAAAATCATTCTCTGTGCCTCTGTGGTTAATCTTGAGAAAGTAGGGGGAAAGTAGGGACAGCGACCATTTTTACACATTGGCACAATCCAGCTACAAGCTTTCACACAAAGGTGAACCAGCACAATATCATTTAAGAATTAAAAATGACACATTAAAACTTTTTCTTGACACAGAAGAAAAAACATGTTATAATTAAGAAATATTAAAATTAGCGTAGGTGTGGCTTGAATGATTCTGGATTTATCCCTGAAGAGACAATAACTCATATCAGGGAATCAATCGATATCGTTGAATTAATATCTGAATATGTTACCCTGAAAAAAATAGGGGAAAACTATAAGGGATTATGCCCCTTTCATGCAGAACAAACCCCATCATTTGTTGTTAACCCTAAAAAAGGAATTTTTCATTGCTTTGGTTGTCAGGTTGGGGGAAATGTTTTTTCATTTCTAATCAAAAAGGAAGGAATAGAGTTTACAGATGCAGTTAAATTACTTGCTAAAAGAGCAGGTATAAGCATAAATATTGCTGCTTTCCAAAAATCTTCTGAAAAAGAAATCCTTTATGAGATTCATGATGTGACGGCTTCCTTTTACCAGAATTTACTCTGGTCAAGGGAGGGTGTCCCTGCCCTTGAATATTTGCAAAGAAGGGGACTATCAAAAGAGACATTAAAAAAGTTCAGGATTGGATATGCTCCCTCAGAATGGAGAAGACTGTCGGATTTTTTATTGGCAAAAACATATCCTCTAGAAAGGATACGTCAAACAGGGCTGATTGTTCAAAAGGAAGGAGAATCTCTGGTCTATGATCGATTCAGGGAACGAATCATTTTCCCTATCTTTGATGAGCTGTCAAGACCAATAGGATTTGGCGGCAGAATATTAAAGAAAACTGAAGGGAAAGCCAAGTATATAAATTCTCCAGAAACACCCCTTTACAATAAATCAAAGGTCTTATATGGGTTGCATCTGGCTAAAGAGAGTATGCGGACACAGGGAGTTATCGTTGTTGAGGGATATATGGATGTGCTGACATTATCCCAGGCAGATTTTCTTAATGTTGTTGCCGCATCAGGCACAGCTTTTACCCAGGAACAGATAAGGCTGATAAAAAGATATACTCAAAAGTTATGGCTTGTTTTTGACCCGGATATAGCTGGTATTTCTGCTACACTTAAGAGTATGGATTTGTTGATGGAACATGATATGGAGGTGAAGGTAATTTCTCTTCCCTCTGGATTGGATCCAGCTGATTACTTGCTCAAGGGGAATAAGGATGAATTTAGCAATCTTCTTAAAAAGGCACAGGGTTTTTCTGATTGGAGATTTAATTTTGCAATAAAAAATGACGATATAAGAACTACCTCCGGAAAAAAGAAGGCGTTGGAACACCTGCTCCTCTTTATTGCAAGGGTGCATGACCCGATTGAAAAGCAGGAGTTGATCAGACGGACAGCAGGTGTGCTGGGATTAGATGAGGCTATTATTATTAATGAGTTAAAAGCAACGCAGACACAACAGAGGATAGAAAGACAAACCCACAACCACAGAGCAGATGAATATTTAAGGCGTGAAGACAGGGGACACAAAGAGGTTGAGAGGGCTATCATCTATTTTCTCTTAACTAATGATGACATGGAAGAGAAAGAAAAGATTTTGAGTCAATTGCTTCCTGATGAGTTTAATGATCCTTTGTGTCAGAATGTTTTTCGTGTATTCAGTCAACAGAAGGAATTTCCTCTGTCAATAGTAATGGAATGTTTGGAACAGAATGCAAGGGATCTTGTTTCAAGTCTGCTTTTCCAGGAAAAATATAAGGGTGAAGATATCGCAGGATGTTTAAAGAAATTAAAGGGATATGCCATATCTGCCAGGCTAAAAGAGATTCAGCGATTAATTGCAGAGAAAGAAAGAAATGGAGAGATTGCAATTGATCTTATGCAGCAATGTAAAGAATTAATAGGGAAGAGGTGAAAATCGAGGAATGAAAAAACCTATTATGCCAGAAGAGCTCGAACAACTTTTTGAGATTGGAAGGGCAAAGAGAGAGCTAACCTATGATGAGATTAATGAGATACTTCCTGATACACTTACCCCTGAACAAATAGAAAATCTGTTCATTCAGATGAGTGAACAAGGGATTGAGATTGTTGATGAGTTTACCAAAGAAGGCAAGGAAGAAAAATTTGAGCTTCCACCAGAGATAGTAAGTGAAATCCTGGTAGAGGATCCTGTTAAAGCATATTTAAGGGATATCGGCAAGGTAGACTTACTTTCAGCAGATGAAGAGATTGATATGGCTATAAAGATGGAAAGCGGTTGGGAAAAAATACGCTTTACTGTTTTGAATAGTGCCATTATTATCAAGGAATTGCAAAAATTTTACGATAAACTTCAAAAAGGAAGGGCAAGGATTGGCGAAATTATTCAGAATGAGTATGGTGAAGAGGAAGAAGAAGAGTTTCTTTCTCTGGCAAAAAAAGGTCGTCTCCTTAGAATCTTAAGAGAGCTGCTTGCCAGAATCGAGATGGAAAAAAAAAGCCGGGATAAGGAAAAAATATTGTCCTTATTGAAATCTGCTGGGCTGCATAGACATCTGATTATGAATGTAGCTAACAAGATAAAAAAGACGACTCAGAACATAAATGAGATTGAAACAGAGATTAGGGATTTAGAGATTGAATTAAAAAGACTGCGGCAGCAAATTCCTAAACCAAAAGAAGATACTGAGGATATAGCTCGCAGTATAAAGAATTCCAAACGCAGATTAAAACGGATAGAGGGAGATCTGGGCGGTGAATCTATTGAATCTATAAAGAAACTGGCCAGGGATATATCTACAGGTGAATTTATTATCAATAAGGCTAAAGAGGATATGATTAGTGCCAACTTAAGGTTGGTGGTAAGTATTGCTAAAAGATATATCAATTGGGGACTTTCCTTTCTGGATCTTATTCAGGAAGGAAACATGGGACTGATCAGGGCTGTAGAAAAGTTTGAATATAAAAAAGGATATCGCTTTAGCACCTATGCTACCTGGTGGATTAGACAGGCAATTACACGGGCAATAGCAGATCAATCAAGGACTATTCGTATCCCGGTTCACATGGTCGAACAAATAAACAAGGTTATAAAAGAATCCAGAAGGCTGGTTCAGCAATTAGGAAGGGAGCCTTCCGTGGAAGAGATCGCTGTCCAGTTGAACTGGAGTTCAAACAAGGTCCGAGGCATTCTGCGAATTGCTCAGGACCCTATCTCTCTTGAAACTCCGATTGGAGAAGAATCTGAAAGTCATCTGGGTGATTTTATCGAAGACAAAGCCGCTGAATCACCAGTAAATGTTACAACATTCGCCTTGTTGCAGGAACAGTTGAGAAAGGTGCTAAAAACCCTTTCAGCTCAGGAAGAAAATGTGTTGAGACTCAGGTTCGGTCTGGAAGATGGCTATCCTCATACCCTGGAAGAGGTAGGAGCAAAATTCCATGTTACCAGAGAAAGAATCAGGCAGATAGAAGCTAAGGCATTGAAAAAATTGAGACATCCGACCAGAAGCAGGAAGTTGAGGGATTATCTGGAGTAAAAGGCAACACAGGCATCTTTGTCTGTGAAAGCAATTACAATCGGGCCCATAGCTCAGTTGGTTAGAGCAGCGGACTCATAATCCGCGTGTCGTAGGTTCGAGTCCTACTGGGCCCACCATACAAAAATGGTAGCACAGGCATCCTTGCCTGTGAAAAGGCAGCACAGTCGCATCCCTGCCTGTGGGTCTGAAGCAACATAGTCATCTTTGTCTGTGAAAGCAATTATAATCGGGCCCATAGCTCAGTTGGTTAGAGCAGCGGACTCATAATCCGCGTGTCGTAGGTTCGAGTCCTACTGGGCCCACCATACAAAAGGCAGGGTAGGTAGTAACACAGGCATCCTTGCCTGTGAAAGCAATTATAATCGGGCGAATAGCTCAGTTGGTTAGAGCACCTGCGTCACATGCAGGGGGTCGTAGGTTCGAATCCTATTTCGCCCACCATTCTTGCCAGTTAGTTAAGGAGGGATAAGTGGTACCTGAATTAATGGCATTGGTTGAGATTCAACAGATAGATAAGGATATTAGAGAGATTGAATCTGCTAATCTTAGCCTGAATAAACAATTGGAAAAGGAAAAGGAAGAGATTGCCAAAAAAAAAGCCATTTTGCAGGAGATGGTTGAAAAGAAGGATGCCCTGCAAAAGGATTTGCGGCATAATGAACGAACACTGCAGCAGATAGAACAAAACCTGGAAGGATTTGAAAAAAAGATATATCAAGTTAAATCACAAAAGGAATTGGAAGCAGTCGATCATGAGATAGCAAAATCAAGAAAGGAAAGATCAAATGTAGAAGATGCTATTCTTATCTGCATGACCAGCACAGAAGAAATATCTATCAGTTTGTCTAAACAGGAGAAAGAGCTTAAAAAGGAAACAGATGATTTTGATTGCCAAAGTCAGAAGATAGAGGCAGATATTAAGCTAAACATACAGAAATTACTTACGGCTAACACAAAAAAACAGGAAATTATCTCAACCATTGAGCCAACACTTCTATCTAACTATGAAAGATTGCGTGAAGGCAGAAATAACCTGGCTGTGGTTCATGTTGAGGGAGGAATATGCCAGGGATGTTTTATTACCCTACCCCCTCAGCAGGTAAATGAGGTAAGGGTGGGTAATAGTATTATCCGATGTTCTTCTTGTGCTAGAATGCTTTACTGGAAAGGGTAGGACTCCATGACATTTTAGAGGCAGGGTGAGCATTGCTCATCAAAAGGCTAAAACGATTACAATGTCATAATAAGGGGTATAAAAATGGAAAAAACAGAAAAGGATGTAAATGAACTGGTTGAAAAACTAAAATCATTTCAACAACAATCTGTTACCTATGCTGAAGAATTGAAAATGGCACATAGATGTGAAGAGGAACGATATAAGAAGTTAGAAGAGACTCATGATGCATTGCAGCAGATTTACACTGAAACCATACGAGTAATGGCAGATGTTATGGACAGTAGAAGTAGGTATACCCGGGGACATTCAGAACGGGTAAGAAGATATTGTGAATTGATGGGACAGAGGCTATATATTTCTGATGAAGAGATGAAGATGCTAAATACTGCAGCAACACTTCATGATATTGGCAGAATGGATGTAGAGCAAACTATCTGGGATAAACCAGGGAAGCTTACAGATACAGAGTTTGAAGCAGTTAAATCCCATGCAGTAGCTGGAGAAAAAATGCTTTCTCCTATCCCATTTCTTAATAAGATAGCAGAGATTATCCGCCATCATCATGAGAAATACGATGGGACAGGATATCCTGATTGTATCAGTGGTGAAAACATCCCGCTAACTGCCAGAATACTGGCTGTAGCAGATTCCTTTGATGCCATGACATCAGAAAGGTCATACAGGGAAAGAATAGATCCTGATACAGCCATAGAAGAATTAAAATCCCTTTCTGGGACACAGTTTGATCCCATGGTGATCGAAGCTTTTGTTTCTATATGGAAAAAAATGTATGTGTAAATAATATGCCGAAGTGGTGGAACTGGCAGACACGCTAGATTCAGAGTCTAGTGGTCGCAAGACTGTGCGGGTTCGAGTCCCGCCTTCGGCACCATTCCTTTATTTCACCAAATCAAGTCATCTTTCGTCAAATTTCGTCAAGATGGTTCTTGTGTCCGTCATACGAGAACATTACAAAGTCGATTCAATGCTTACAACAGGGCAAACGCATTTACCTTACCACCCCAATCTTCCCCCGCTTAATTATTCCAGACTCATCCCTTAAGAAATAAAGATAAACACCTGATGCCACCGATTTATTATCCTTATTTTGCAAGTTCCATCTAATCTCATTTGCTCCATTCTTTTCAATCACCAATTCGATTCGTAGTAATATTCGTGGGAATTTGCCAGCTTCAAGCTGATACAGGCATCCTCTTTTTATAAAATCCTATCCTTGTGAGAATATTTTGCATCTTTGGCTCAACATCTGCATACTCTAAAAGGGCATTTACTATCATCTCTTCTTCCTTTTCTAACTCTTGTGCTTTTTTAGCCACAGGAGCAACCGCTGTCCTTCTATCCCAGATGACAAACCCAATAAGGGTAAACATACCAGCCAATAAAACCCCAAATCCGCAAAGCATTACCCCCATTATATCACCAAATCTCTGATTCACATCATCCAGTCTCTGATTCATTGCCTTCTGCCCTTCTTCTAATCGAAGATTAATTGCCTTCTGCCCTTCCTCTAATCGAATCAACCTCTCTTCAATCCCTATCTTATCACCTTCCTGGGAATAGGCTTGTGGTGTAAGGATAAGAAAACATATTAATGCCAGCACTATTTTTTTAATCATGTTTATCATGCCTCCATACTATTTGATGCAATCGTTTAATTTTTATTATAACATAGATTCTTGTTACTGTCAATCGGATATTTCCCTCTGAATGGGGACAAGCCTGGCAGAGATGCTATCTCTGCCAGAGGTGCTACCTCCCGCAGCTAC
>DYDG01000093.1 GCA_020717845.1 Marinifilum sp.
CTCTTCTTGCAACCGCCTATTTTTTTTCGCAAAATGTCAGGAGTTCTGAAGTATCTGTTCAATTACTCAATCGACACTTGGAGGTCTTTTATTTAATTTTTCCTTAAGTCAGTGCCATTCGTCGCTGTCCCTAATTTGTTCAAAACCAATTTTGCAAATTATTCAACGGGGAATAAGAAGGTTTTCCTGGGGAGCTGTGTGCGGGGAATTTGCAAGCACGGTTCTGCACAGGGGCGTGCGGGAGTAATCCCTCTGTCTACTTCACAAAGGGAATTTATCAACTAATTTCTCAATTCGAGGTCTGAACTTCCCCTGAGTGTTATTTAAACCGAAACTCCGCCACCAAGCACACAGGCATTTTCTATTTCTCCTGCGGTTTTTGGCAGGCCGGCAATTTTACAGAGTTTTCTGCTTGGCCCGGCTGGATAGAATGCTTTAAGGTGTTTATCTTCCCATATCTTACGACCAACCATTTGCCGCATTATTCTGCTTGGAGGCACACTTTTATACTGAGAGTAATACTCCCTTAAAAAATCAGTCATTCCCGAATGAATATCTGTCATGCTGTCAACCCCTTGTCTTTGTGCGATGCAAGTTGCAGACTATTCCAAAACTAAAGACTCGGCCACCAATTGCCAGATATATTTAACCTCAACATCAAGGTTATACTTCTTTTTCAGGTTTCTCATGATCTGGTCACGACAGTTAGAACAGCCTGTAACTACAACCTCAGCCCCTGAGTTTTTTATAGATTCAGCCTTTTTAGCACCATTATAAGCAAGCTCTTCTTTATACGGACCAGGCCACATGCCGCCGCCAGCACCACAACAGAATGAATTAGGGCCTGTGGGATACATCTCTACAATATTATCCGTGCACTGGCTAAGTATCCATCGCGGTTCATCATACATGCCCTTGCCAAAAAGACGTTCTACTTCACGGCCGTGTTTACAGGAATCATGCCAGACATGGCGTTTAGTGTTTTTACTCTTATCTACTTTAATTCGGCCTTCCTTTATATATTCCATAATAATCTCGTAGATATACAGATAATCAACACTCAGACTCGAATCTTTTGCCTTCCATTTTTCAATACCTGTTCGGCAGCCCATAGAACCACCACCGCAGTCAGGCAGTATCATTCGCTTGATATTACGGTTTTTTACAAAATCAATCTTGCGCCGGGCCAGGGTCATAGATGCCTCATCATTGCCGGTAAAAAGCCCCCAGTCAACCGCTTCCCAATTTTCTTTAGGAATGGTCCAGTCTGCCTTAGCGGCATAGAATATCTTCCAGTACCACTTCATATCATCCGAATCAGCAGCAATCTCTTTGGAATTAGGGAAAAAGACTACATCAGCATCATTTTTATCTATAGGCAGTTTAAACCCGGAAAAACCTTCTTCCTCGTTCATCTCTTCTTCCACCATCTCTAATACCTGAAAGTATACCGGCTCAGGGATACCCATGTTATTTCCGGTTGCAAGCACCTTTTCCACACCCTTATGCAGGATACCGGGCACTTTGTCCCTATCTCGCAAGCCTTTTATTACCTTCATTAGATAAGGAATATCAATCTTCATTGGGCAGGCATGCACACAACGGCCACAGCCTGTGCAAACCCAGGGAAACTTAGAGTTTACTACTTCATCTACCATGCCATACGCCAACATACGCAGCACCTTACGAATATCCAGACCATCCATCTGTGGACAGTCAGTAACAATACATCCGCCAACACAAGTACTACAGGTCAAGCAAGCATTTAAGTCTACTTTTTTTAATACCTTTTTGAGTTCAGCCGTGATTGGTTTTAATTGAATAACTTCCATTTTCTAAATCTCCCTAATTTTATTTTGGATTGTCGATTTTCGATTTTGGATTTATCTTTTCAATCCGCAATCCAAAATCCAAAATCCAAAATCACTATATTCCCGCCATCTCCAATATCTCTGGCACTATCTCTTCCTTGCCAATAGCCATAATATGCACACCTGGGCAAATATTTTCGTCCTTTATCTGTTTAATCTGACGAGCAGCAATTTCCATACCCTTTTGCAATGCCTTGCCCTTTTCCGCACCAGCTATCTCATCAATAAGCTCTTGCGGGACAGTCACCCCGGCTACATTGGCATTGAGATATTTTGCCATGCCTGCTGAGACAAGGACAAGGATGCCGGCCAATATTTTAGTATTGGATTGTTGGGTATGTTCCATGAATGACTTTAGCATGGACATATCATAAACTGCCTGTGTCTGAAAAAATTCTGCACCTGTCTTTATCTTCTTGCGAAATTTCAGGAGCTGGGAATCCATATTGTCTGCCTCAGGGGTAGCAGTAGCACCCACACAGAATTCAACACTGCCATCCAATTTATTCCCGCCAAGATCCTGTCCCTGCTCCAGATTCTTTGCTGCCGCAATCAATTGTACAGAATCAAGATCAAACACCTGCTTAGCACCCTTATGGTCGCCAAGGCTGATATGGTCGCCAGTAAGGCAAAGCACATTACGCACACCCAGCACATAAGCAGAAAGCAGGTCTGACTGCAATGCCATCCGGTTTCTATCCCGGCAGGTCATCTGCAGGATTGGCTCACCGCCATGATCCTTGATGATGTGGCATACAGCCAGTGATGAAAGCCGCATCACTGATGACTGGTTGTCTGTAACATTCATGCCATGCACCTTATCCTTTAACAGCTCGATATGGTGCAGCATTTTATCGATATTTGTCCCCTTGGGTGGCCCAATCTCTGAGGTAACCACAAATTCGCCTGATGTCAATACTTCCTTAAACGGTCTGCTCATAGTATACATCCTCCCTCAGTATTCTCCTCTGGCCTTTATCCCTGTCTGTTGACCAATCCTTTGGCGGCAATATTTCTTCCACTTGATCAAGTTGATTAAGGGTCTTCAATCGCCCATATATCAATTGCCAGCCGCAATCCATTTCCTTGCTTACCTCACACTTACCATCCTGACTACCGCCGCAGGGGCCATTGAGCAATCCCTTTGAGCATCGGGCAATCGGACATATTCCACCAAACCTACCCAGTTCGCAGCTCCCGCAGCCACGGCAGGTTTCTATCCACAATCCATGTTTTTCAGGCATACCCATGAAGGTGGTATTCAATGCCGGATACACCGGTTTATCCGGGAATCTCTCAGCCAATGCCTGCACACCTACCCCGCAGGCAGATGAAAGTATAGCATCTACCTTACTAATCCTATCCTTCAACGCATCCACAAACTCCCATTCACACTGGCGTTGAATACAGTCCTCAGTAATTTCAGGCTTTTTGCCATCCAGCCTCAGAGCCATACGTAGAGAGGTGGCAATAATTCCTACTTCCTTTTCGCCCCCAGCCATACAAACCGTAACGCAGGTGCCACAGCCAACTACCAGTATCTTCTGATAGGAAGCTATCATTGCCTTTATTTCCTGAATCGGCTTTTGTTCTGCAATAATCATTTATCTCTCCTCTTGGAGTGCGACAGCTTGCTGCCGCTTTAGCCTCGCGAAAATAAAAGCGAAAGCAAGCTTTCGCACTCCATATTACCTTCTCAACGGACTTGGTCCCAGTCCTCGCACTCTTTCCGTCATCTCCCGTGCAACCTCAGCAAACCTTGGCCCCATAGCCGCACTCATCCTATACATTTCAACTCGCTGTCCGCCAACACCAATCTCATCCAGCAATTTTTTAACCCGCTCTATCCGGCGATTAGCCTTGACATTACCATCTGTAAATTGACAATTTCCATCCGAGCAGCCAGCCACATATACACCGTCAGCCCCTGATTCAATAGCCTTGAGCAAATGCAAAATATCCACCCGACCGGTACAGGGCACACGGACAACTTCAACATTGGTTGGGATACTCATCCCCATAGATTCACATACTGTAACCGATGAAGAGGGGCAATTAATACAACAAAAAGCAATCAACTTTGGTTCAAACTCGGCCATAAAAATTCTCCTTAACTATGAATATAAAAGCGATTCCGTTCTGGCTATCAATTGTTGGTCGGAAAAACCAACCACACTGATGGCCTTGCCCGGGCATTCAGACACACATATCCCGCAGCCACGGCATAACCCTGGTTCAATACTGGCTACCCTTTGATTTGGGTCGACAATCGGCACCTGAAACGGGCACATACGCACACAGGTCAGACATCCGACACATTTTTCCTCATCCACCTTAGCCACAACCCCACCAACCTGAATGGTGCTACGGGATAATATTCCCATTGCTCGACCAGCAGCAGCCTGACCTTGAGCAATGCTTTCTTCTATAGATTTTGGAGATAAGTCCATCCCGGCCAGAAACACTCCCTCTGTCATTGCATCTATCGGCTTTAATTTAGCCGGTGATTCTACAAAGAATCCATCTTTATCAAGGGCTACCTTGAACAGCTTAGCCAATTTCTCACTGCCCTGGCTGACGATGGCAGATTGCAGACAAATAAAATCAGGTTCAATGATTACTGGCAGGTCAAGCACATGGTCATGAATAGTCACGCCAAGTATTCCTTCATCTTTCTCACAAACCTCAGGCTTATTTTCAAGGGTATAGCGGATAAACATCACACCCAGCAAGCGGGCCTGCTTATAAATATCTTCCCTATCCCCATAGGTACGCATCTCACGATAAAGCACATAAATATTCATCTCAGGATTCTTTGTCTTTAAATCTATAGCCTTACGCACAGCAAAGGAACAGCACAGCTTACTACAATACTGTCTTTCATTCTCTCTGGAGCCTACACATTGAATAAAAACGGCTGTTTTTGCCTGTTCAAATACACCAGGGTCATTTATCATCTGCTCATCAAAATCAGACCAGTTCCAGACATTAGGGTTCTGCCCGTAGAGGTATTCGGTTGGCTTAGTAATTTCAGCTCCGGTAGCCAGAATAGTCACCCCATGTTCAACAGTAATTGCAGATTGCGAATTGCGAATTGCAGATTTAAAGTTACCCACATAACCTGAGTTTTTAACTATCTCGCTCTCAAGATGAATCTCTATTTTAGGATGATTGCTAACCTCATTGATAAGTCTCATCAGATAATCAGGGACACAATACCCCTGCCAGGTTTTACTTACGAAAAGGGCATGACCGCCCAATTGGTTATTCTTCTCCACAATTGTTACCGGATAGCCCTGTTTGGCTAAGGTCAGGGCACTTTCCATACCAGCCACACCACCGCCAACCACTAAAGCTTGTTTTTTTACAGGAACATCCATGAAATTAATTGGCTCAGCAGATATATTTAATATTTCAGAAGGCTTTGCTTTTGAAGGGGAAGCAGTTGGTCCAAGATAAGCACCAATCTGAGAGACAACCGCACTGGCATTAGTAACCGCATTGCTAATATCCATTGGACCATTCAGGGCACCACAGACAAAAATACCGGGCACAGAAGTAGTTGTCGGTTCAAACGGTCTGGTTTGAACAAAGTGATTGGTGTCCAAATTTACTCCAAGTTTTTCAGCCAGAGCTACTGCATCCCGAGCAGGTTTCAAGCCAACGGAAAGAACTACCATATCATAAGATTCTGTCTGCAAATGGCCGTGCTCATCCCCATATTGAATTCTCAAATCATCACTTCCCGGCACAGGATCAATGGTATGAACCCGTGAACGAATCAGCCTGACCCCTTTTGCCAGAGCCTGATTGGTGTAGTTTTCAAACCCTTTTCCATGTGCCCGCAGGTCCATATAAAAGATGGATACCTCTATCCTGGGTCTGGCATCTTTGATATTAAGTGCCTCCTTAAGAGCATACATACAGCAAACCGTAGAACATGCCCCAGTATCACCCTGGTTAATATCCCTTGAGCCGACACACTGCAGCCAGGCAATTTTTTCTGGCTCCTTATTATCAGAAGGCCGTCTCAAGATACCTTGATTAGTCCCGGTGGGTTTTTGTAAGGCTTCTAATTCTACACTGGTAACTATGTTTGGAAATTGTGCATAAGCATAGGTATCATAACCACTTGGGTCAAATGGTTCAAAGCCGGCTGATAAGACAATAGCCCCGGCATTCAAGTTGATAGTCCTATCCTTATCCCGAACAACTGCCTGAAAATTGCCAGATTCTCCGTTCACCTCAATTACCTCTGAGTCGAGCAAGACTTTAATATTAGGGTTACTGAGACACTCTACGCCCCGAGAGTCTATCTTACAACAGATACAAATCGGATAGGTTCGGTGCAACTGAGGAATCATACCGCCTATGGAAGATGACTTTTCAACCAGATAAACACTATAGCCTGCATTTGCCAGGTCAAGAGCTGCCTGCATTCCGGCTATACCACCGCCAACTACCATGACTGAGCCAACTATTTTTTCATTACTCATGATAACATCTCCCCTATTTAATAATCAACTGCCAGTGTTCTGCCTTCTTTCTATCAACTGACTACCGACTATTCTTTAATTTTTGCTGTTCGTCTGACCAAATCTTCAAGGGTGTTTATTTCTAACATAGTCTCCATTTCTGCTTCAAGTTCTTGCCAGAAGGAACGAACCACCTCATCCACTTCTCTGTCTGTCTTTGTTCCATTGCCTGGGCAGATACAAAACTCAGGCTCTATGGCATCAACAATTCTTTTCACTGTTATTTCCGAGGGTGATTCCTTGAAGTGATACCCGCCGGCACTCCCACCCCTGACACTTTCCAGCAACCCGGCATGTTTTAGTTTATTAAGAAGCTGGGCTACAAATGGAAAGGAGATATTTTGCCTGCGGGCTATATCATTACCCGTAGCAGTCGCTCCTTTGCCCTGTCTGGCAATATCTATTAAAATTACAATGGCATAATGCACTTTTGATGGAATTTTCATTGTTTATCAAGATTCAAACCTTAACATTAATAATTGCCGACTTCAGGTAAAAATTTTTGAGCTGCTCTTTTGTGAGATTCAAGGTAAACCTGGCAATTCAAGCATTTATTCATCTCTTTGATACACCCTTTTTGAGTTCTCACCCAGCAGGGGCGAGTTTTATCAGTGAATGCCTGACACTCCTCTCTTTTGGCCTTACAATTTTTGGTCTTCCAGCAAGGAATGATGGCTAATAGGCGTTGAATACTGGCGATATTCAATTTCTCCTGGTGAATCAGATTACGGATATGACAAATCCATTTCAGATCCTCGGCGAAAAATCGACGGCGGCCATTTACCGGGTCATGGAATAACCTGAGCAATCCTCTTTTCTCATATTCCCGAAGGGTATGGACGCTTAGACCTAATTTTTTAGCCGCATCAGTTACAGAATAAGATTCTAATTCTACCATTCTACATTATCCCCAATAAACCTTAACAATAATAATTGCCGACCTTACCCAAAAAAAATTACCTTATATTCTTTTGTGCTTCAAGATAGACATGGCAAGTTCGACATTTATTAGCATTAGCACAACTCCCGTCGGCTAATGTCCAACACGGTAAAATCCTGTCAATCACAGCCGTACATTTCTGGCGCGTTTCCTCAGGACAGTTTTTGATTTTCCAACAAGGCATAACCATTAATAACCGTTGAATACCTTTAATGTTTAATCCCTGCTGATGAATCAAATCCCGGACACAACGAATCCACCGGATATCATCGTTAGAAAACAACCTGTAGCCATTAGACGGATTTCGATAAGGTTTAATTAATCCATCTTTTTCATATTCCCGAATCATCCGGACACTCATGTCTAATTTATCTGCCGCAGTAGAAATATTATAAAAAGCTCTTGATTCCTTCAATATACCACACCCAAAAAATCTTCATAGAAGGTTCCAAACCTCCGGGAGATTTAATGAAAGAAAATTATAACATAAGATTAAAATTTTGTCAACCTTTTTTTAGTTGACCCAGGGATTCTGTGTGGTGTCCTACAATAGCTGAATTCACCACAGAGACACAGAGATCGCAAAGAATCGCAGTGTCGTCCTTCAATTGTCGGATAGTTTATATTGGGTTTCGGATATAAACCACTGCCTTGAGAGATTTTTCTCCATTTTGATTGCTTTTTGCTCACAGATATGACTGCAAACACCGCAGCCTTCACAGGAAATGGGGTCAATTCTGAAAGCCTTATAGTGATAGGCTTCCTTAATCTCGGAAAGGGTGGCTTCTTCACCTAAGCCCAATATTTTTCTTGCTCTATCAAGGTTTTCAAAGGTGGAGATACATTAGCTCCATCACAGGTATACCTTGAAGGAATCATTCCTCCATCTACAAACTTCAGAACTGGTTAATTTCATACTACCACCTCCTCGCACTAAACCTCTCATATCACCTTAATTTTATCCCCAACTTTTACCTCCCCGCCCTTTATCACCTTAGCAAAAACACCTTTGGTAGGCAGAAGGGCTATGCCTTGATAAGAAAAGCTATGTCCAATCATCTCTTCTGAGGTTTTGCCAAACTGGGTAATTGACACTACTGTCGTGTCAAGTCTCAAGTGTCGAATGGTTTATTAATGTAGCTGCAGGGCTTGTCCCTGCCTTTTCCCAATGTAGAGACGCGATTAATCGCATCTTTACTACATGCGACAGATTAAGGTTGACGCGACACTACTGCCTCACCTACCTGTACCCTGTCCCCAATTTTCGACCACCCATTCTTCCTCGTCTTCCACCCATTCCCTGTCTGCCGCCACCCCATCCTGTTCCATTCCCTCTCGGCATCTTTAATTACCTCCTTATCTTATTGTCCGCAGCAGCT
>DYDG01000094.1 GCA_020717845.1 Marinifilum sp.
AAGACAAAAAGAAAGAATCTGTAGTCTCTCATCTGTGCTCTGTCCTCTGATTTATTCTCTGCGTCTTTGCGTCTCTGCGGTTAGCTGAACTGTTACTAACCACAGATTATTCTTCCTCAAACAATGCCTCAACAAACTCTACTGGATCAAACTCACCGATATCCTCTAATCCCTCACCAACACCAACAAGCTTCACCGGCAGCTTCAATTTATCTGCAATAGAGATAATAATGCCGCCCTTAGCCGTCCCATCTAATTTAGTCAGGACAATCCCGGATATCCCTACAGACTCTAAAAAGTTTTGAGCTTGAATAAGCCCATTCTGCCCAGAGACTGCATCAAGAACCAATAATGTTTCATGTGGTGCACCAGGTAGCTTTTTTTCACATATTTCTCGTATCTTTTTTATTTCACGAACAAGGTGATGCTTGGTGTGAAGACGGCCGGCTGTATCAATCAAAACCACATCTATGCCTCGGGCAATGGCTGCATCCATAGCATCATAGACTATTGCACCCGGGTCTGCCCCTTCCTGCTGTTTTAATATCTCTACCCCGCATCGTTTTGCCCATTCCTCAAGCTGTGGGATGGCTGCTGCCCGATATGTGTCAGCCGCAGCAATCAAAATGCTCCTACCCTCATTTTTGAGCTTAAAGGCTAACTTGCCAATGGTGGTTGTTTTACCAGAGCCATTTACACCTATAAATAAAAAGATTGCCGGCATACCTGAAGGAAAATTCAAGGGAGAACCTTGAGTGCCAATAATACTGCTTATCTTTTTCTTTAATGCTGCCCTTATCCCCTCTGGTTTAATCGAGCTATTCCGCAATTCTTCTATTATTTTAAGGGCTGTTTCTATGCCCACATCTGTATTGATAAAAGCCTCTTCAACCTCATCCCAAACATTTTCGTCCTTAGCAAAAAACTTAAAGAATCCAGTCTTTGTAGGCTTAAGGGCTTTTTTCAACTTATCAAACCATTTACCAAACATTGCTTGCCTCCGTTTCTCTTTTACTCTCCGAAATGAACTATTCCCTGGAATTCTTGATACCTATCCCTTATTTCCTGCTGATTCAAGGCTGATGTTCTCTGCACGCTAAAATCTTCCACCACAAATGAGGCCATAGTTGCTCCATATATGACCGCTCTTCTCATATGCGTATCATTGATTTGTCCACAAGAGGCAAGGTAGCCGACAAACCCGCCAGCAAAGGTATCACCTGCACCTGTTGGATCAAATATCTCTTCGAGCGGATAAGCAGGTGCAGAAAAAAACGACCCATTGGTAAACATCAATGCCCCATGCTCCCCTTTTTTGATAATCACTCGCTTTGGACCCCAAGAAAGGATTGTTCTTCCTGCTTTAACAAGATTTGGCTCTTTGCACAACTCTCGTGCCTCAGCATCATTCATGATAGCAATATCCACTCGTTTTAATACCTTGATAAGGCTATCCCTTTTTCCATGAATCCAAAAATTCATGGTATCACAAACAACAAGCTCTGGATTTCTTACCTGATCCAGCACTGCCAGCTGTAGATCAGGGTCAATATTGGCTAAAAATACATGTTTTACATCCCTATAAATATCAGGCACCTGCGGAGCAAAATTTGCCAGGACATTAAGCTCTGTGTCAAGGGTAATTGCTTCATTAAGGTCATACCCATAATTACCCTTCCACCTGAATGTCTTGCCTGGAAGGACTTGCAGCCCGGATAGGTCAATACCATGCTTTTTCAATAATTCTACATGCTGTTTTGGAAAATCCTCACCAATCACCCCCACCAGCCTCACACTCGTAAAAAAGGATGCAGCCAGAGAGAAATAAATGGCTGACCCCCCCAGAACCTCAAAAACCTCACCAAATGGGGTTTTTATCGAATCTAACCCTATGGAACCAACAACCAATACCTCGTGTTGTGCAGACATTTTAGATACCTCCTTGTTTTATTGCAGGGGTGGCTTGCAATGCGCCCCCCTGCGGATATAACACAAACATCTTGTTTGTGTCTTATGCTGCTGTCCGAGGGACATTTTAGCTATGTTTCCCTGCCTTATGTCCAAAATACAATGCAAGGGCTATACACAGAATACCCCCTGCCAGACAGAGAATATTGAGTGGTTCAGTAAATGATGCGTGAAGCACATGCTTAAAAAACGAGACAATGAGTATCATGAGGATAACCTTTGCCAATCTGTCTTTTAAGTCATCTAAGCTCTTGATTAATAATATACTAGAGCCATGAACTGTGTTTTCTGCCTCATTTATCTTGCTGATAAACAGCTCATAAAGCCCCATAGAAAAGATTAAGAGGACTGTGCCCAATAGGAAATCATCCACTGCACCAATGATATGTCCAACTAAGCTATCATGAAAGACATTGTATGGTTCAGAAACATATCCTGTCATATACTGCCAGGCATGAATTGTTAGATTGCCTACATCCCATGTAGCCATCAAAAAGAGGATAACGGCTGACACCATACTGGCAATTACAGCCAGAATGACAACATGGCGGCAATTCCATAAAGCTGATTCGAATAGTCTCTCAATCCATTTCACGCTTATTCCCTCCGTAAGCTAACCTTGAATCGTATGTAACTTGAATAGTTACAATGAACATAGCATACCATACAATTGAATATAAGTCAATCAAAAAACAATGGTAGCACAGGCATTCTTGCCTGTGCTACCATTACAGCCCATATTCCTTAATCTTACGATGCAGCGTTCTAAGCCCAATATCCAGGATACTTGCTGCCATTGTTCGATTATTATCCACCTTTTTTAGTGTCTGACTGATTATCTCTTTTTCTGCCTCTCTCATGCTTGTGCCTACATTGAGCACAATCCCTTCCCTTTTTGAAGAAGACGGCTGAATTAATGCCGGCAAATCATCCAGATCCAGCAGCTCATTCTGAGAGAGTATGGCCATGCTTTCAATAATATTCTTAAGCTCGCGAATATTTCCTGGATAATCATATGACATGAGAATATTCAATGCCTTTGGGCTGATACCGGTGATATGTCTTTGATTTGCCTGATTAAACTCATGAATAAAGGCATCAATCAACAAGGGGATATCATCCCTTCTTTCCCTGAGAGGTGGAAGCTGAATGACAACAACCTTTAGCCTCCAGAAAAGATCTTCTCGGAATCTCTCCTTTTGCACATCATCTAAAAGATCTCTATTGGTAGCCGCAATGACCCGCACATCTACCTTAACCGGTGAAACCCCGCCAACCCTGAGAAATTCCTTTTGTTCCAATACCCTCAAAAGCCTTGCCTGAGCTGAAAGAGGCATATCCCCTATCTCATCAAGGAATAATGTCCCGCCATCTGCGGCTTCAAACTTGCCACTATGTCTGGACATTGCCCCGGTAAAGGCACCCTTTTCATATCCAAACAACTCACTTTCTATCAGGCTTTCAGGAAGAGCGGTGCAGTTTATCGGCAAAAATAGATTATTTTTTCTTGGGCTATTGTAGTGGAGTGCCTTGGCAATCAATTCCTTTCCAGTCCCGCTTTCACCATAGATCAATACATTGCAGTTGACCGGAGCGACCTGAAGAATGGTTTTATAAATCTGCTGCATGATTGGGCTATGCCCAATAATGTTTTGGAAGCCATACCTTATATTTAACTGTGTTTTCAACTCCTTATTCTCTACAGCCAATTGCTGTCTGGTAAAGGCATTTTTGATTAAAAGCCGCAGCTCTTTTATGTTTATAGGCTTGGTAAGATAGTTCTCTGCCCCGTCCTTCATGGCTGAAACAGCAGATTCCACGGTTCCATAGCCTGTCATAACAATAACACTGGTATCCGGGTTCCTATGCCTGGCATTTTTCAAGACAGTCATACCATCTATGTCCGGAAGCTTCATATCTGTAAGCACAAGGTCTATCTGCTCTTCCTCTATCAATCTAAGAGCAGTTTTGCCATCCTTGGCTTTTATTACCTGATAATCACTATCCTTGCTCAAGGCAATGGCAATAGCCTTCAGCGACATAGGCTCATCATCTACAATCAATATCTGTTTCTTTTTCATGGCTACCACCTAAAACAATCAGAAATTCACCACAGAGACACAGAGAGACACGGAGCATTCACAGATTGAACAAGTTATCCTTCCATTATCTCTGTGCCTCCGTGCCTCTGTGGTGATAATTCACGTCTCCTGAACAACCCTCAGCACTTCTTCCCTTGTCGTTATCCCAGCAGCTATCTTCTCTTCCCCCTGTTCCAAAAGGGTAACCATCCCCTCTTCAATAGCTGCTGCCTTTATTCTGGAGCTATCCACCCTATCTACAATCAACCTTTTGATCCTTGGGCTAATGGATAGCAGCTCAAACATTCCTGTCCTACCCTTAAGCCCGCCACCATTACACTCCTTGCAGCCTGATCCCTTACAGTTGGAGCAGATAGTTCGCACCAATCGTTGGGCAAGAACACCAATGACAGTAGAAGAGATAAGAAAATCCTCTATGCCCATGTCCTGTAATCTGGCAATTGCCGTCGCTGAATCATTGGTATGCATAGTAGATAGTATCAAATGTCCTGTAAGGGCAGATTGAATAGCAACCTCTGCTGTTTCTTTGTCACGAATCTCTCCAACCATCAGGATATCTGGATTATGCCGCAATATTGATCTCAAGCCTGAGGCAAAGGTTAAACCTATCTCTGGCTTTATCTGTATCTGACTGATCCTATCCAGATTGTATTCTACTGGATCCTCGATAGTGACTATCTTTTTCTCTGAGGAATTTATCTTAGATAAAGAAGAATAAAGCGTGGTAGTTTTTCCACTGCCAGTAGGACCTGTGACTAAGATAATACCATTTGAGCGATGGATCAATTGCCTGTATCTATCTAAAGTCTCAGCTAAAAACCCTATATTTTCTAAATTCAGAAACATCATCCCCTTATCCAGAACCCTGATAGATACGCACTCATCGTAGATTGTAGGCAGGGTTGAGACGCGTAAGTCTATATCCTTGTTATGTAGCTTAATCTGTATCCGTCCATCCTGTGGCAGCCTCTTCTCGGCAATATTCATCTGAGCCATTATTTTTATCCTTGAAACAATTGCTGGATAAAGATGGAGAGGCGGCGAAGAAATATCGGAAAGCACACCATCTATCCTATAACGAATAATAATATTTTTTTCATACGGTTCAAGGTGAATATCAGAGGCTTTTTTTTCTACAGCCTCTCGAATAATAGCATTTACCAGCTTGATCACTGGTGCTTCGCCTGACAGATGCTGAAAACCTTCTTCATCAGCTTCTTCTATGGCTACAGGGGTTGTCCCTGAAACAATACTCTCAATCGTCCCCAGACCATAGTATTTTTTTATACTCTCCTCTATCTCATGAGAAGGAACGCTAATCAATTTCATCTTCTTATTCAAAAGCAGCCCAATCTCGTTTATGGTTTGCATGTCTGGCGACTGAGTGACCGCAAGGGTAAGTGTTTCAACAGTAACATCAACAGGAAAGAGTTTGTATCGATTAACAAACCTTGCCGGCAATATCTTTATAGCCTCTGGATTTATCTGGTAGTCGTTTATGCTTTCCAATGGATTATACTCCTCCTATCCTCTCCACCTGAGCCTTTACATCCTCAACAGTTATCTGTTCCATACATATTGGGTTCTGGCACCTTGAAACCTGTCCCAGATACTGCCTGGTGCATGGGCTGCATGAAAGCTGTTTATAGATAGTCAGATGTCCTTCCCCATAAGGTCCCCATTTAGAAGGAACATTTGGGCCATATAAGCCAATAACCCTTGTGCCCATTGCCGCAGCAACATGTAATGGACCAGTATCAACACTGATAAACAATCTGCACCTTCGAGCTATCTCAGCCAATTGCTTTAAGCTTGTTCTGCCAGCTGCAACAATTGGTTTTTCACACATAAAGGCAAGGATACTATTAACCAATTCTACCTCAGAAGGGGCACCAGTAAATATTACCTTAGCCTTATACTCTTTGATAAGCCAATCAGCCAGCCCAGCAAATCGACCAGCAGCCCATCGCCTGCATGTAGCTGATGGACCTGTACCAGGATGTATGGCAACTACAAAATCATCTGTTTGAATCTTGTTTTGTTCAAAAAATGAGTCAACGTATTTTTTATCCTCTTCAGATACCCATATAGGAACTAACTCTGTTGGTGCATCCTTTGCTCCAACCGTTTTAGCCATTTCCAGAAATGCCTCAACCTCATGCCTATCTATCAGATAAGGAGACTTGATCGTAACCAGCCCTCTCCTCCCCTGTCCTGGCAAATCAAAGCCTGCCCTGTTTTTTATTCCAGAGAAATAAGTAATCAGGCTGGTAATTCTATAGTAATGATCTAATTCCATGGCTAAATCAAATCCTTTTCCCTTCAATGTCCGAATCAGTTTAATCAGTCCTGTTACCCCTTTGTCCTTGCCAAGTATATCATAGTAGATAATCTCATCCAAGTAAGGGCACCCCTCGACAACCTCCCTGACCCTTGGTGTAGTCATTAAGGCCAGATGAGCATGAGGAAAGCTCTGCTTTAGTGCACGTAAGGTAGGCAAGGCAACCACTAAATCCCCAATAGCAACAAGCTTAATCACCAGTATTTTTTTTATATCTGCAGGCAGGGGAGGTGAAAAAGGTGAAGAAGGTGAAAAAGGTTTTCTTTTGAAAGGTTTATCGATTATCCCTAACAAAAAGCACAGTGGAGTGCCAATCAGCTTATCAATTAACTTGAAAATTTCAATCTTATCCATAATAGATAAAGGATACCACGAAACTACAGATGTGTCAAGCTGAAATTTCTGAATGCGTTGTAAGAGGGTAGAACATTCATTACCTGAAAATTCTTGTTGACATATGACAGGTTTTTGAGTATAATTATTATTCATATTATTCATACAAAAGGGAAAAGTATGCACAACCTTAAATGGATTCTGACAATATTCTTTCTTGGCTTTCACTGTGTAGCCGAGGCATCGTTAAATCCCTCTACTAAATACCAATCGTCAGATGTAATAGCTGCGATTGAAGCAAATTATAGTCAGATTCAGACCATTTCCTGCAGAATCAGCCAGACAAGATTATATGGAAAGAATAAGGCACAGAGTGAATTAAACCTTTTCTTTAAGAGCCCAAACAAACTGTATCTTGACTACTTAACCCCATTGAGGCAGACCATTATCATCAATGGCACGAGCTGCTGGGGTTATTCACCTGAAGATAATCGAGCAGAAAAGGTTGATTTGACAGAAGCAAATATGATGTTTTCTCCTATAAAGCTTTTGGGGATAGATATTCTTGATGAATTAAAAAATGCGTTTGACCTGACGATAAAAGTGGATGAGGCAGATACAAAAGATACAAAAGACACTGGCTCAAGGGTTGTTATCCTTGCCAGACCAAAAACAGGGGGAAAGGTTATCTCTCAGGTTCTTATAGATGTTGATCCATCTCGCTGGGTTATTTCTTCCCTCAAGATCATGGATAAAAAGGGTGCTTTAATCAGTCAAACCCTGTTTGAAGACTATCAGCAGCTTGACAATATCTGGTTCCCCTTAAAGATCAAGGCAAAATCATTGCTTGGAAAGAAGGTGATAACCGAGGACATTGCCTTTCATCGGCTAAAACTGAATGTAGAGATCCCTGATGAAAGGTTTGATTTTGTTCAGATGGGTGAGAGAAAGATAGACGGATAATGCAGGGAACGGTCATGACCGTTCCCATCCAATTTTATATACGAGGAGGTGATAAATGTGAAAAAGATGTTGGGAATGATTATATTGTTGCTTGTTGTTCAATTGGCTTGCTTTTCTCTTGCATCAGCAGATGCGGCCAAAAAGGGTGGAATAACACCAGCCTTTGCCAGTTGTTGCCTTGGTCCAAGGATTGGACTTGAATTAAATGAGGGGACACCAATCAGGACTGAGGAATGGGTTAATGCCTTCCTCTTCCCTATCGTCCCATTTGAGGCATTTGACAAGAATGGGATGAATGGATGTCTCACAAGCTGTTTAATCTGTCCCAGGGCTGGGTTGGAACTAAAGGAACGGAAGGTTCGAACCGTAGAATGGATGCAACTTATTCCTTATGTTGGGGTAATCCCTCGGGCAATGATTGCTCTTGAGGCGTATCAGGGCACGACCATGACTGAGATAGAAAAGGCGGAAAATCTCAAGAAATAGCCGAGATTACAGAAATTGTTCGAATGGTTCAAACGATTCCAATTGTTTGAACCATTCGGACATTAGTACCTTACCAGTAAAATTCTTGCACAAAAAGCAAGAATTTTGGTGATCGGTAATCGGTGATCAGTGATCGGTATCCTACATTACCTGATCACCGTTTACCGATCACCTGTTCCTGTTTGGTTCTGGCTCGTCCAGGTTAGGGTAACACAAGCATCCTGCTTGTGTCTTATTTATGATAAGGAGTTGTTGATTGAACACGACTAACTGGCTGCTATCTATAGCCATCATCTTTCTGTGTCATCAAGGGATCGCCTCAGCAGAGCCCCGAAATATTCAATCAGACTGGCAGCCATGGGATGTCTATATGCAATCCATTAATTAAGTTGACATAAGGGGTGTTTATTTTTCCCCTTTCTGGTTTTAAA
>DYDG01000017.1 GCA_020717845.1 Marinifilum sp.
GCAACCGCCTATTTTTTTTCGCAAAATGTCAGGAGTTCTGATAATCCTGCAGGTCCTCCACCTAAAACAGCCACTTTAACCATAGTTTTTATCCTTTGTAACGATGAACAAAAATAAAAAAAGCCAACATCATTTCCTGCTTACGCAAAAGCGTAAACATGGGAAATTCGATGTTGGCTTACTTTGCAACGACTTCTGTTTAGATAGAAGTCTTTGCCTTAGTCTTCCAAATAATTTTATCTAACCTTAACTAATTGTTTTTTTTGCAAATTTTTCTTCCAGATTCTGATCGAGCGTAAGAACAATAATCCGTTCACCGGTTTTCATACTAATATCTGTATGCAAACTTATTATTTGAGAGCCAGTAATTTCTAATATTAACCTTTCCAGTATCATCCGTGAGCCTTCTAATAACAGCATTCGGGTTTTCTTTATTAGTCCTGCCCCCTCATTAGTCTTAGCTAATTGTTCTTCTGCTGGCGTAAGAACCCCCTTCATCCGCACAAAAATCATATCATCGAGAATATAGGTTTTGGTCTCTGCAGGACCTCTGCCCATATGTTCTTTTTCAAATCTAACGATAGCCTCACTAATCTGCGATTCTATCTGGCCTTTTGTTCTATCTGGCATTTTAATTATCCGCCGATTATTAGTAGGACTTACGCAAAATACCACCCATATCTACCATATTTAGTAGTGTTGCGTCAACCCTCAATTGTCGGATAGCTTAATGTAGCTGCAGGGCTTGTCCCTGCCTTTTCCCAATGTAGCGATGCAACATTTTGCGTCTCTACTACATGCGTTAAGCATAACCTGACATATGCAGAGAGGATAGATGGGGTAACACCCATCCTACAACTATATCATCTTTATGCGACACTGGAGGGTTGACACGACAGTAGTCATATTTTTCAAAAAAACACTTCTGGAGTGGATATTTTGTCCCTATTATTTTAACATATAAAAACTATTCCTGTCAAGAAAAATTTTCAAGCTGTGCATAATGGGTCAGTCATTGGTAGGGAAACAGATAATCACAAATGGTGTGATGTCCATGGTGGAGAGGTGCAGGGTTGCGGTGGAAATGGTGATCGGTGAACTGGAAACGGTGCAGGGTGTGGTAGGGGCGGGGTCATCCCGCCCTGATTGATAAGGCAAGTTGTGAAAGGCAAAATACGGAGTGCAGAGTGGACACCGCATATTTCCTTCTCCCTCGCCCCTTGTGGGACAGTCTTCATCCTTCAACCTATCCCCTTCACATATTCCCGAAACACACCATCGACATCCTTCATGCTTTTTGCCTCAATCAAATGCTTTCTTAGTTCCCGTGATTTGGGCAGATTATGCGTATACAGGATAAGGTGTTTCCTCATTCGTCGTATTCCTGAATACTCTCCATATTTTTCTATAGACTGTTTCAAGTGGGTCATAGCAGCAAAGCATTTTTCAGTTACATCTGATTGTTCAATAGAGCCGTCCTGTTGGGGTGCAGCCATATCCTTAAATATCCATGGGTTTCCAAGAGCTCCCCTGCCGATCATAACTGCATCACACCCTGTTTGTTGAAACATCCTGGCAGCATCCTGATATTTAAGAACATCTCCATTCCCTATGACAGGGATAGAGGTATTTTCCTTAACCTGTCTGATCCAATCCCAGTTTGCCGCCCCTTTATACCCTTGAGCACGCGTTCTTGGATGGATAGTAACAAAGGATACCCCGCAGGACTGGAGCATATTTACCACAGACACAGGATCCTCTGATTCCTTATCCCAGCCAGACCTTATCTTGGCTGAGACAGGAATATCAACTGCATTTACCACACGGCTGGTTATCTTACTCATTAGAGAGATATCTTTTAGAAGTGCTGACCCCTCGTTTTTAT
Source organism: Marinifilum sp. (assembly GCA_020717845.1). Lineage (GTDB taxonomy): Bacteria > UBA9089 > CG2-30-40-21 > CG2-30-40-21 > CG2-30-40-21 > CG2-30-40-21. Next base: position 1,886 of record DYDG01000017.1, read on the forward strand.
TGACAACCTTTTTTACTGGACAGCCAAAGTTTAGGTCAATAACATCTGGACGAAAATTTTCGGCAACAATGATAGCTGCTTCAGCCATAACATCAGGGTCAGAGCCACAGAGCTGAATGCCAATGGGTCGTTCCTCTTCACTAAATTCCATCATCTCAAAGGTTTTTTTATTTTTATAGGTAATCGCTCTGGCACTTATCAGGTCAGTAAATACCATAGCTGCCCCAAATCTTTTGCATATTATTCTAAATACAGAATCAGTAAAACCAGCCATTGGGGCAAGGACTAACTTACCAGATAGGTTGAAACTTGTGGGTATCATGGGCAATGCCTCAGGGAAGAGAATTGGTGTGTGGGATTGATTAGTAGGGAACGGTTACAACACCGTCCCCTATTATTCTATGGTTTGTAGTGAGGGTCGAAAGACCAGATTAATACTTAAACACTAAAGCCATACTGCACAGCTAACGCACCTAATGGTGATCGCTACATCTTATGTTACCACATAAGGCAGTAAAGCTACAACTCGTGCCTGTTTGATGGCAATGCTGACCATACGCTGATGTCTGGCACAATTCTTTGATGCTCGACGATGCATTATCTTTCCTCTTTCGGTAATATACCTTTGCAATGTGCCAATATCCTTATAGTCTACAGAATCAACCTTATTTACACAGAACCTGCACACCCTTCTTTTAAGTGGCTTACGAAAACTTTTTCTGCCTTTTTTATTATCCATCATAGCCTGCTTTCTCCTTTTATTGGTACTATTTTGCAACTGTTATCCTCTCCGCAGAGAATGTAGAGCTATCTCACACTCACAGACAAGATGTCTGTGCTACATTTTTGCAACTGCCATTTTCTCCGCAAAAGACACAGAAAATGCGGTGAGCAATTACTAAAACGGAACATCATCACCTTTATCATCTTCATAAGAAGGAGGATAACCCATATCATTTTTATTTGTTTCAGGATATTCATCTCCATATCTTTCCTGAGTCTCTATTTTCCCAAGGAATTGAACACGATCTGCTACTACCTCAAGAATACTCCTTTTTTCACCACTTGTGGTAACCCACGAGCGTTGTTGGATACGGCCTTCAAGCAATACAGGTTTCCCCTTACTCAGGTATTTGTTGCAGTTTTCTGCATGTTTTCCCCAAACGATAATCGGAATAAAACTGACTTCTTCTTTTTTTTCACCAGTCTGGGTTATAAAAATGCGATTTACCGCTACTGTAAAATGAACCACTGGTTGTCCGCTTGGTATATGCCGCAACTCTGGATCCTTTGTTAAATTACCGGCTAAAATAACTCGATTAAAACTTGCCACAATTTCCTCCCTTACATAGAGACAAGGGATTGCCTTGTCTCTATTGCTCTTCTGAAGAATCAACAACTGCTGCTTCAGCCTCTACATTCGCTACATTTTCCACAATGACCTTTCCTTTGCCTTTATTATCTTTAATCTTAATCAACTCAAATTTTATTGTAGTCATATATCTTAAGATAGGCAGAGATATTCTCAGCAGTCCTTCTAATTCAGGGATAATATTTTTTGAAGCATTAAAGTAAAGAAGATAGTAAAACGCCTCCTTGTGTTTATCAATAGGATACGCCAACCTTCTCAAACCCCATTCCTTCAACCCTTCAACAATGCCGCTTTCTTTGGTGATAAGTGTTTCTATTTTATTAAATAGTTTTTCCAAATCATCCTTTTTAGTTTCTGGATTCACAACTAACATACATTCATATTGTTTCAATGGACTATTGTCACCTCCTTATAACATTTACTAATCTATTACAGTATAGCATATTAATTTAATTTTATCAAGAAAAATTTTTCGAGTTTGTGTAATAGTGTGTTGCTTCTCGCTACTCTCCATTAAAACACAATACTCACATCCATATTTACCTTATGAGAGGCATAATCATAAGCTGTATTTAGATGATTATGGATGTCTGACCAGGTATGACTCAGGGCAATATTCATCATCTTGACTACCCACCACTTTATTGTTGTGGATGAAGAATAGGATGTCTGATGAGTAGAATCATTGTCATTGCAGGCAAGCATCTCGTTTATAGTTACCTTATCTTTAATAGCATATCCTGTACCTATGCTTGAAAAATAATCTATGGTTTTCAGGTTAGATGTCTTGTTAAGGTTGTTTGTTTGTTTGAATTCTGAAGAAAAATTCCATTTTGTTGTCGTCCACCCTATTTTGATGGCTGGAATATCCTTTGACAGGGTATCTTTTTCTGTGCATTCATAGCTAAGCCTTGTCGAGAGACCTTTCTTAAATATTGTCTCCCAGATGAGGAGGTATGTATCAGTGACGATTGAGTTGGTGATGTCCTGACAGATTCGAGGGGTCAGAGAGGATGTTCCTGCCTGACCGCCCTTTCCGTCCTTTCTGTCCTTTCCGTTCAGTTTCCACACCTTAAACCATCTGGTAAGCTCACCAGTATAATTATCTGTCTTATTCTTTATCCCATCAGCATCACTTCTTGAAAATCGATATTGAACAAGCCATTTCCATTTTTCAGATAAAGGAGATAAGGAAGATGTAAGTTTCATATTCCCGCCAGAGGCATCTGTTTGAGAGGTTATGATTTGGTGTTCCAGATGCTTTTTTTGAGTATTTTCAAGAAATGTATTCAGAGATGGCAGCAATTTTGGGGTAATCCCCAGCTCCATGGAAAGGATTTGATTATTCTGCTTGCTGTCAAGAACAAGGTTGGAGAAATTATCATGGCTATACCTGATGACGCTTGATAATCTGTCCGACGAGGTTACATTTATTGCCCCAATGATATTTTCCTCCATAGATATACGGCTATCCTTATTAATATCTTTGCTAATTTTAAGCTTATATTCAGGGATTAGCTCTATCCCTGAGACAGGCTCAAGGTTAAACCGCAGGTAGGTATGATTGGAAGAGGTATGAAAGTTGTGGACATTATCCCGAGCATTGATATTCATCAAGCGATTAAAAACCCGAACCCTGGCAAGGCGAAGGATATTCTCCTTAGCTGCATCAAGGCTTATGGTTGTTTTCTTATTAATATTGTCTATTCTGTGCACATCTTTGCTGTCATTCTCATCTTCCTGCTTATAATCAATGTTGAGTTTGAATGTCTCTGCTGGCTCAAACCTTATCCCAGCTGAGGATATATCTTTTTCAATCTGTTTTTCAAGTGAGGATTTGGATTTGAGACTATTTTCGTATTTCAGAGAAAACATGGTTGATGGTGTCAAAGATATTTGTGCCTCAGCTTGATACTGCCTTGTATCACTGATTGACTCAAAATCAGAAAGTCCGATAGGGTTAAACCCCTGGTCAACATCCTTAACCCCTGCCTTAAGCTTAACCTGCTCACTTGAGAATTCAGCCTCAACCTTTTTTGCCAATCCATCTACTGATGAGCCTTCTTTGGATACAAGGTCATCAATATATATGGTAATTGTCTCAGAGCCAGTATTATTAAGGACAAACTGAATACGGTTAATGGTCGAAAGGTCAGGCTCTCCATAGGTAACTGCATCTGTGGATAAGCTCTTTCTGATAGAAAGGTATCCCTCCTTACTCAGGCTGGTATCATATTTAAGATAATCAGTACTTGCCGAATAAAGGCAAAGTGTTACAGTAACAGAGCCCTGTGCCTTTATCCAGTAATCAATGGTTGAATAAAGGGAAAGGTCAAGTGGGGCAGTAAATATTTGTTCAATAGTATTTGTTCCTGTGCCGCACATGATGCGCAATACCTGATGATTATCTGCACCATCAGGGTGCGAAATATTCGCAGAGTTTTTTTCTGCTGAAATACTTACACCAGAACTCAATGTTTTCCAACGGGTAAGAAGGTTGTCACCCTCCATATCATCCAGACATGCTTTTGCATCATTTCCAGGCTCTTTTGTGCTTCCTGCCAGCTCGCCTGTAATCTTTAACCTTTCTCCAGGATGAATATTGATATCAAAACCAAATATCTGCTGCTTCATCTGTGTCATAGCTTGAGTAGTTTTTGCTTTAGAGGCAGCATCAGACTTAAAAAGATATGTGCAGCCCACATCCATCCCTTTATTCAGGCTATACCCGCTCCTCATCCCGGTAAGGCTGTAACGATTGCCTTCAGCTACTGTTTCATATTCAATCTTTACCTCTGAATCTGCATATATGCCGCTCATGTGTTGATCAAAAAAACGAACCTCGCCAGTCTCATAATTGATGGTATAATCCAACTCCCTCTGCTTCTTGATTCCATTTACCATAACCCTTTCACTCCCAGGAAGAACCGGCGGGTCAAGCTGATATGTCTTGGCTGCATAATCATAATTGATATTAAAGGATGTTTTTGTAGCAAAATAGATGCTGCCATCAGAATAATTAATCTGATAATCTATGCCTCTGGTAAGGGTTGAGCTGCCAGATATAATAACCTCTGTCCCTTCAATAACATCAGGATAGCTCAACCTATAATAGCTGTGAATCTCTTCATCTGCTGTATCGGGCCCCTTGATTGTCAGTGTGCCGCTCTGGTCATAAGCCACCTGAATGATAGCATCTATTTCTGCCGGAATGGTGAGAGCAAGGACACGAATTGTTGTAGATGGAGAGCCACAGGATTGTGTCCGAATAGTGTAATCAGTATTTGAGGTTAAGCTCGTAAATCCGCTTCCGTTCCCTGCGATACCATCATCAACCAGAACATCATTTATTTTCTCTTCTGGCAAAAGCAGATAATATTTCCTCAGCTCATATCCATCTTGAGAAACATACTGTGAACTGTGTCCAATATCTCCTTTATATGTAGCGGTTTTAGAGATGCCCCTATTTGTTGCCGCAAATATTTGGGTATTAAACCTATCAGTCTTAAGCCCAGACCTCAGCCCAAACATCCGGCAATTATATCCTGCAAACTCTGTTTCATTTAAGACAATATCCATGTGACCAAAAGAGGATGAGAATATATCCCTTTGATAATTGACCAGCATTTCCAATGGGTTTATTTCTCTGGTATCATCATAATTCATATAGGCATTCAAGCCTTCTTTTGTTTTACCTTCAAGAAGAAGTTTTGTGGACTGGCTTAGCTTGAACCCTTCGCTTTTATCCGTGGCACTCCCTGTAAAATCGGTATAAACAGAGGAAAACATCTTTATGCCTGAGATGTTGAATGGTTTTGAACTGCCTGTAGCATAAAGCTGTATGGGGAGGAACAGGATGATAGATAGAAGCAGCATTCTTTTCATCATTTTTACCTCGCAGCATATCTTCCTTAGGATATTGATGCAACCTGTAATATTCAAGCTGGAAGCTTGAATTACTATCCTACAGCACATCAACTACTAAAATCCGTCTCATGATACATTCAGCGATTCTGTCCTTGGAAAGTAGCGGTATCTTTTCTTGCCGGCCATGTTTGTCAATAATCGTAACCTCATTCTGGTCAGAGCCAAAGCCAATATCATCCCTGCTAATATCATTGGCAACAATAAAATCAAGGTTTTTTTCCCTCAATTTTTTGACAGCATTCTCGATCATATTCTGGCTTTCGGCTGCAAAACCAACTACTATCCCACTCCAGTTTTTAGAGGCAACTTCCATTAAGATATCAGGCGTCTGCTGCATTTGAAGAACTATTCTATCCGCACCCTTTTTCAACTTTTCACTGCTTACCTCTACAGGCATGTAGTCGCTTACAGCAGCCGCAGAGATGAAAATATCAGATAGCTCAAGGAATTCCATAACCCTATCCCTCATCTGGCAGGCAGAGGTAACACGATATATTTCAACACCAGGGGGTGTATCAAGACAGGTTGGACCACTAATCAGGATAACCCTTGCTCCCATCCTTTTTGCTGCTATTGCCAGGCTATAGCCCATCTTGCCTGAAGAGGGGTTGCTGATGTATCTAACCGGATCAATCATCTCCCGCGTAGGGCCGGCAGTAATCAATACGGTCTTTGTTTGATTCAGGCTGAAGGCTGAAGGCTGATCATCATTTAGACTATTTTTCACTGCCCCAACAATCCTCTCAATAGAGGCTAACCGCCCATCCCCCTCTGTGCCACATGCCAGACAACCATATTCTGGGGTAATAAGCCGAATCCCCCGTTGTTCCAATCTTTGAATATTTTCCTGAATGATAGGGTTATGCCACATATGGGTATTCATTGCCGGTGCAATCAATATCTGGCTTCCCATTGTCAGGGCAAGGGTGGTAAGAAAATCATCTGCAATCCCGCAGGCAATCTTTGAGATAATATTGGCTGTTGCTGGTGCAATCAATAGCAGGCTGCACCTATCAGACAGAGCTACATGCTCAACCTCAGATGGTGAATTTGCAGAAAAAAGCGAGGTAACGACCGGATTTTTGGATAATGTCTGAAAGGTAAGGGGCGAAATAAAAGAAACTGCACCCTCAGTCATTACGACATGAATATCATATCCCAGCTTCACCAATTGGCTGGTCAGCTCTGCTGCCTTATAGGCAGCAATACTTCCTGTTATACCAAGAGCGATTGTTTTCATATCCTATCTTTTCCTATCTTTTTCTATCTTCCTGCAAGATATTAAATCTCTCTTTAATCTCCCGAGGCATTCTCTTTAATCGGCTCTTTTCAGCGATAATAATTGTTGACAGTCGTTCTATGCTGACATCTACATCCTCATTGATGATCCAGTAATCATAAAGAGAAATAGCTCGCAGCTCTTCTTCTGCGGCAAGCAATCTTTTTTCTATCTCTTCATGAGAATCTGTCATCCGTCCAAGCAGCCTTATTCTTAGATCTTCTATAAATGGAGGAAGGATAAATATCAAAACTGCATTATCAGGATAAAGCTCTTTGACAGCCTGTGCACCCTTGCTATCAATATCAAAGATAACATCTGCGCCAACAGAAAGCATATTCTCGACAAACTGTTTTGATGTGCCGTAATAATCACCATAAGTCTTTGTCCATTCTACAAAATCTCCTTTAGCTATAGAATCTTCAAACCTTTCTTTAGACACAAAGAAATAATCTATTCCATCTTTCTCATTATCCCTTTTAGGTCTAGTACATGTGGAGATAGAGAATTGAATCTCAGGAAATGCTTTAAGCAATTTCCGGGTTACCGTAGTTTTACCTGCCCCTGAAGGAGCAGAGATGACTATGAGCAAGCTGTTACTATCCATTAATATCCTCCCATTATTCTACATTTTGTATCTGTTCCCGTATTTTTTCCAGTTCATTTTTTATTTGCAAGACAGCCTTAACTATAGAAAGGTTATTGGCTTTTGAGCCAATGGTATTTATCTCCCGATTCAATTCCTGAATAAGAAAGTCCAGAGGTCTGCCTACAGGTTCAGGCTTATCAATAAGCTGTAAAAACTGCTCTATATGACTCTTGGTTCTGACAATCTCTTCAGTAATATCACACTTGTCAGCATAAATGGCTATCTCCTGTGCAAGTCGAGCCTCATCCATAATTTTTTCCTTGCCAATCAAGGATTTCAACCTTTTCTTAAGAGCCTCAGTATACTCCATTGGCACGGTTGGCGCCTTTTTTTCTACCTCAACCATATACTCTTTTATCAGGCCTATTCTTTCCAGCAGTTCTGCCTTAGTCTTTTGACCCTCTATCTCTCGCATAGACAAAACACCATTGATTGCTTCAAAGAGGCAGGACTCTAATCCTGTCCAGAGTGATTCCATGTCAATAGACTCTTCCTGCCGCCAGATACTTTTATCAAAAGACATAAGACTGCTTAATGTCAGGTCATCCTTAAGTCCAATATTATTGCCAAGATCTTGCAAGGCTTTAACCATTTCATTGGCTAAATTATGATTTAACCTGATACCACCTGTAGCCAATGTTCGGTCATAGTTCACCAGAGCATATAACTTGCCTCGATTAATCCTTGTTTTGACAAGCTCTCGTATCTTATTCTCCATTGGAAGAAGATAGCCAGGGGTCTTGACGCTTATCTCACAAAACTTATGGTTTACCGATTGAATCTCTACCGTAAATGGTCCATTTGTAGCTCTTCCATAACCAGTCATACTTTTCATTGTTTTGTTCCTTTCTTGTAAATAGTATCGAACGCACCTAAAGGTGCTCACTACAAAAACATTAATACCCAGCAGCGAATTCCTTATTCACCTCAACAACCTCTTTTTTCAATTCGATAACGTCTTCAGTAATATTACCCAGGGTGCTTGCCAGATGCTGGGAATCAATTACTGTCCCTGATGGAACGCATTTATTATCAGGCAGTTTAACATTATTTGTCACCATGCTGTGATGAAGTATGGCACAATTCTTGCCCACAATTGCCTTAAACACGGTTGAGTTAAACCCAATAAAGCTACCATCTCCTACAGCACATGGCCCGTGGATAACTGCCCCATGGGCACAGCAAACATCCTTGCCAATATATACCGCATACTTTTTTCCCTCAACCATGATATATTTATCCTTGAGTGCATGGATAATAACCCCATCTTGAATATTTGACCCGCTGCCAATATAGATAGGCACACCCTCATCTCCTCGGACAGATGCACCCGGGGCAATATAAACATTATCCCCAACATATACCTCCCCTATAACCGAGGAATTTGCAGAGACATAAGCTGTTTCTGCCACCTTTGGCACCTTAGCCCTTTTATTCCAGGAGGTAATGGGTCCTGGGAATATCTCAGCCCCTGCCTTACTTGCAAAAAGAGCACCAAGAGTACCCAGACAACCCAGAAAAAACCTTCTGTCAATCTTCATTTCTATCTCCTCCTACAGCATTTCGACTTTGCTCAATGACCACATTTGATTCTCTTGATAAATTATATCAAAGTTAATCTTATTTGTCAATCACTTTTGAAGCAAACTGCAGGGCAAACGCATTTTAAATTTAGTCACCCGCAAGTGTTGGATAACAAAGCAGCACAAGCATCCTGCTTGTGCTGCTTGAAACCCTTACCCATAGATGACTTTGTTGATTTACTACCTTTTAGTATCTTAGGCATACAGCATGTGGTTATTTGGTGGATACTAAGTCCAGCCAAGTTTTCCTTGACATGAAATAGATTAAGTGATAAAATATGTATGTGTATATGATTCATAACATCCTTTGGGTGTTAATCTTTTTAGGAGCAAAAATATGCGAATTATTGGACAATTTATATGCAACCTCTCTATGATTATCCTGCCAGTATTATCGTATGCCCAAGATGTTGCTACAGATAATATTCTGCCAACCATTACCATCAATACCCCGCAAGAAAATGCTAAGGTCTTTCGCAAGGTTATTGTCAGCGGTATAGTTAGTGATAATATAGGCATTCATCGGTTGTTGGTTGATGATGAGGAGATAGGTATTTCCTCTGGAAAAAGTGCCTTGTTCTCTCATGAGATGCATCTGCCAAATGTTGGAGAGCATACGATTGTTGTTACAGCTTATGACCTGGCTGGTAATAAAGCAACACAGAAGGTAAGGGTTATCTCCAGAATAGAGGCACATGTGGCTGTAATTGATTTTGCAACAGAAAATGTCTCACAGATAGAAGCAGTATTTGCCAGTGATGTTGTCCGCAGAAGCATAGTTAATTCAAGGGTTTTTAAGGTAGTAGACAAGCAAAATATGGAGATGATCTTAAAAGAACATGCCTTTCAGCAAACTGGTTGCACTACAGAGGATTGTGCCATAAAGATGGGGCATATTCTTAATGCTCAGTATATGTTTGTCGGTAAGCTCAACTCTATAAATGAGATATACTATCTGTGGGTAAAGATGGTAGATGTGGAAACCGGAGAGATTGTCATGGATGAATCAGAGGAGTGTCCTTCCCGCAAACCAAAGGACATGGAAAAGATAGCTGACCAGATAGTAGGCAGGATAATTGGAAAACTAATTGGCAATGAAAGACTTACACAACAAAATAACCACTTGCCTTCTGTTTCTGAATCACACGAGTCATGTATAATGCAACTCTCTGGCAATAAGGCAGTTATAAATAAAGGAAGCTCTGATAGGGTAAAGAAACGGGATCTATATACAATCTATGAGGATGGTAAGCTGATTGGATTATTGCAAATAGGTGAGGAGGTCTATTTGGAAAAGGCAGTTGGTGTGATTACCTGGAGGGCAAAGGGTAAAACAATAAAAACAGGGTCTCCAATTGTGTATCTTGGCAGGAAAAAGGTAGGTGGGATTGGAGTTATGTTTGGTGGGCATGATGATGTGTATGGAATGAATTTTTACTGGGATTATATAGACAGCAGGTCTAATCTGGGATTTCAATACGGGCTTGGCTGGTATGAGGATGATAGGTATGATGATACTTCTTATTCTTCTACAAGTATTGATATAGATTATTCATTGCCGTTTCTGATTAAATACCATATGGATCCTAATAAGAGCTTGCCTGTTTCAGTCTATATGGGATTTGGCTCCTCAAAAGCATCTTACGAATATCGTTATTATAGTAATTACGGCAACATATATGATAGGAATGAGGGTCGTGTGCCAGTGATTAATCTTGGGGTGGATTTCTTTACCAGAAGTACAGTCCATTTTACCATTGATTGGAAATACTTTATGGGAGAAGAGTTCCATGGATATGATACCGCTATGAAGATATTGTCTGGAGGTGTTTCTGTTAACTGGTAGCAAATACACAAGGTTGATAGGCTATTAGCCTGAATTATATTAACAAGGAGGTGAGAAAAATGAGGATTCTTGTGTTGTTTGGTTTGATGTTGGTTGCATTTGTATTGAACAGTTGTGCCCCAAAATCAGAGTTCATCAAAAATGGTGAAATCAATCGGACAATTGGTTATGAGGCAGTGGGTGAAAATGATATTATGGCAACCGGGATTGGTGCGGCTGACCCAGCCATAGAGAATAAAACCCAGCGGCTGGCAATGTCAAGAAATGCAGCCATTGTGCAGGCACAGTATGAGATGCTTACTGTTATCAAGGGGGTAACCCTTACCGGCGGCATCACTGTAGCCAGGGCAATGGAAACAGATTCACTTCTGGCAAGCAAGATTAATGCTGAAATCAAGGGGGCAGAAATAGTTAAGGCAGAATGGACAGCTGATGACGGCTGTGTCGTTACCTTGAAGCTTCCGAAAAAAAGGTTGAAGGCCATGGGATTGAAGATGATTAATTGAGGGGTATTATTTACAAGGGCGAACAACTGTTCGCCCCTGTATCAGAACACGGAGGGAAGGAATAATGAAATATTTACTTACTTGTTTGATGGTTTGTCTATTGTTTGGTTGTGTGGCAACCAGAGAGGCAATTATTAAATCAACTGCAGCAACAGAGGTGGTAGAGGCTGAAGGGCAGTCACCGATTATCAAGGATGACTTGACTGGTGCCAGAAATGCAGCACTCTCTGATGCCCAACGAGCTGCATTAGGGCTTGTTGTTGGAGTCTACGTAACAGGTGAAACCCTGGTCTCTAAAGCAGTCCTGTTAGAAGAAAACATCCTCGGACAGACACAGGGATATATAGAGAAGTATACTATCCTCAAGGAATATCGTGAGGGTGAGTTTTATAAGGTGTGGATCAAGGCAGCAGTCAGAAAAGAAGATTTAGCCAGAAAGATAAATGAAATGCAGCTGGAAGAAAAGCATCCGCCAATTGTAGCCTTCTGGATTGATGAGTATATAGAGGATAAAACAGCAGAGGTATCAATGATAGAGCTGCAGCTGAGCCAGCATCTTATCAATGCTGGCTTTCGTGTCAGCGACGATAAGCCAAAGAATACCTTTGCTTCCTGTGAAGATGTTGAAAAACAGGCTGAAAGGGTTAATGCAGACATCCTTGTCCTGGGCAGGGCAGCAAGCCACTTTGTGACAGATAAGGATTTAGGCGGACTGATCTCTTATCGGGCAACCGTTTCCTTGAAAATAGTCAAAGCAAATACCAGAGAGGTAATGGCTGTCCTCAATGAGACCTCTGGCGGGGTGGATATAACCAGAGAGGCAGCCGCAAAGGCAGCACTGATTCGAGCTATTGAAAAGGTTGATCTTGATTTTGCCAAAAGGCTCTACGAAACATTGGAAAAGCAATCGGGCATTGCCCTAAAAATAACCGGGATAACTGACATCAGCCAGCTGAATCTGATTAACCGTTTAATACGTTCATTCATAGAGGTAAAAGACTCACGAGTAATGAATTACTCTGGAAACTCAGCTGTAATGGAGATTGCCTTAAAAAGGGGCAATGCCACAGATATTGCCCGCCGTCTGGAACAGATTAAAGAACAAAGAATCAAAGTCCTATCTGCTGGACAGTATGATATTGATGCAGTGGTGGAGAGATAAGGTTTCACGCAAAGCACACAAAAGTGGTTCTTCTTAGCGAGCTTTGTGTGAAATATCTGGTTCTTTAACGAATCATGTGGGTAACAGTTCAGCTAACCGCAGAGACGCAAAGACGCAGAGAATAAATCAGAGGACAGAGCATATTGGTAAACTTAAATTTGACTTACCCACATGATTCGTTAAGAAACCTACATTTGTAGCTGCGCGAGGCTTGCCTTCGCTCAAAAGCGACCGCAAGGAGGCAGCACCTCTGGCAGGTCGCAGCTACAAATGTACTTGATGAATCTTTCGCCAAATAAGCATTCCTGCAACAAAACAGATAGTAATGAGGCTGATAAGCAGGCTCCATTTCAACCATGGGGGGTCATAGACTACCCTGACTGTATGAGCACCCTTTTTTAGCTCTATTGCCCGCAGGATATAATTTGCCTGATAAATCTTCTGTTCTTCACCATCAACCATTGCCTTCCAGCTAGGATAAAAAATTTCACTCAAGACAAGAAAACCGTCTTGAGCCAGTCCAACATTCATGATTAGCTCGTTTGGAGAGTGTTTTATTATCTCTGGGTATGCCTCTGCCCCTTTATGAGCAACTGGCTTTATCGTTGGTTTCTCTTCCAGGATTACCTCATCTGTATACACTATCTTTTTGAGTGCCTTAAAAATAGCCTCCTTCCCATGAATAACCCTGAAATTATGAACTATCCAGGCAGATTTCATATAATTTTTGTTTTGATAAATGTTTATGGTGCTATCAGAAAATGCCAGTCTGAACTGGGGATGAAATATTGGGTGTTGAGACGGGATAATGAAATACTTAGCACCCAGCAGATCCAGCAGTCTTGAATATTCGGCAATCCTCATCACTACTGTGGGTGTTTCCATGGCAAGATTCTGGCTGATATTGATAAACTCTTGATACCTTTTGAGAATGGTGGGAGAATATCCGCCAATATTTGGTATCCCATACAACATCCCGCGATTCAAGGAGGCATCATCAGTCATGGTAACAATACGAAAAGGCTCTTTGTCTTGTTTTAGAAAGTCAACCATGTTTCTGTCCCATTCACACCTACTGTTATCAACAGTAGTAATATACGGAGAGCAAAATATCCAGAGGTCAGCAAGGATAATGGCTGGAATCAGGTATCTTACCCATGCCATGCCCCATCCTTTGCCGCATATGTAGAGAAGCATAGCCCCAAGCATGAGAAAAACAGCCCCAATAAACATAGACTTTTTGGCTATCAATAGCATTCCAGAAAGATGCTCCTTGAGGTCAGGGGCACCAAAGATTCGCTCCTCCAGTCCATAGCTTGCCTGAATTAGATTTTGCCATGTCTCTGCATCAACAAAAAATGATGCCAACATAGCCAGCATACCCAAAACAACAAATATCTGTGCGAATAAAACAGCCTGCTTTTTCTTAAACATTTCCATAAGGCTGCTGCTGCCAATTCCAGCCAGAACAGCCAGACAAAATGTCCACAGATACATTGCCCGTCCTGGAACCCTGAAAAGGTCAAAGCCAGGGATGAACTCATAGCATAATTTATATATAACAGTATATTTTCCAAAGGAGAGCAGGAGTGAGGCTATTGCCAGGACAGAAAAAAGAATAGTATGTGCATTTCTTTTGGACACAATAGCCATTATTGCCAGTATTAGTGGGATAATCCCCACATAGCCACAGACCTCATGCAGCAGCCCGCGTCCCCAGTAAGGAATATCCAGAGAATTGCCAAAGAGCATGGGGAAAAAAAAGGATAGAATATTTTCAAATGGAAAAGATGAAAAGGTAATAAAGTTATATCCTGCCCCTTCGCTTCTGCTGGAATAGGCAGGCAATTCAATGGCAGGAAATATTTGGGGACATGCCAGGCAGGCAGACAGTATGCCCATTATTCCCAGTAATGGCAATAATTTGATTGTTGCAGAATATTCCTTGCTGATAATAATCATTCCCAGTCTGAAAAAAGCATAAATTCCGCTCAAAAGATAAGTGTAAAACGAGATTTGAGGATGGCCAGACAAAAATTGGATGCCAACTGCCAGACTTCCAAGCAATACATAGGAAAATTTCATGGTTTGAGCTGTCTTTTCTATGGAGAACAGGATAAGCGGCAGCCAGATGCTGGCAGAAAATACACAGGCATGTCCAGCATAGAGATGAGTTATCTGAAACCCTGAGAGCATGAATATCAAGGCTGCACTCAAGGCTCCTATCCAATCACATTTTAGTGACTGCATAAACATATACATAAAACATCCGGATAAAAAGAGGTGAATAACAGCACTCCAGGTTATCCCAAGGTGTGGCGGCAATAGGGTAAATATAGCCAGATTTAAGGGATAAAACACTGCTGGCTGCATCCCTGCAGCACATGGCACCCCTGAGAATATACAAGGATTCCACAGGGGAATAATACCATCCTTGATTGTTTGAGCAACAAATGAACGCAGGTAAAGCAGGTAATTGGTGATATCTCCACCTGATAAAACTCGCGTGTCATCTATTGCCTTTTGGAAAAACAGGATGCTGAGAGCAAACAAGCCTGGGAATATAAACCATGCAGGGTTTATCCTGCTCATAGAGGCAGTTTCTTTGGCAGCAGACGGTGCATGTTGGTCTTGATGCTTTTTCTTTTTGGACATTTTCTTCTCCTTATGTTGTTGCTTGTGGCCGTAAAAAAGGGTGGTGTCTGAAATTAGCTAAAAGTTTGCCACAAAGGCACAAAGGCACTAAGATGCACAAAGAAAATTTTAAAGCACTCATTAAAGATGGAATGAAACGGATAATTTTGCAAGATATATCTTAGAGAACCTTCGTGTCTTAGTGCCTTTGTGGCAGAAATTATCCGGCAACTAACAAGCCAAGCTATTCTCAGACACCACCTAAAAAAGCGACCACAAGGGTCGCAGCTACAAGAATATTGGCTGGCTTTACTACTTTGAACTGTGGTGGTTCTTAAAGCCACAAAAAACTTGAACATCGAGAGCAACAACCCAACGCATCTCTTACTCAGCTATCCCATCCTTTATCTCTGTCTTCATCGGTATCTTTGGTGGAGCTGACACCTTTCTTGGTTTAAGATGAATTGTACAGCTTCCCGTTGGCTCTGTGCCAGTGATAAATATCTCCTTTTTTGTCCTTGGGCAATATGGGGCAGCCTTCATGCCAGTAAATGGGTCAATGACAGTCTCAATGATACCATTTGGTCTTATGAATGAGGCTGGTGGTATGCGATGGTTGATATTAAGCATAAAATCCCGCCATATTGGAGCGGCTATTTCACCACCGCACATCTTCTCACCCATGGAGATCTGTCCCTTATCGTGTCCAACCCAGACACAGGTAAGGAGTTGAGGAATAAAGCCAATAAACCATGCATCTGCACAATCGTTTGATGTTCCAGTTTTTCCAGCTGCTTCCCTTCCGAGTCGATTACGCAGGGCAGCTCTGGCTGTTCCACGTTCAATGACTCCTTTGAGCATATCAAGCATGATATAGGCTGTTTGAGGAGAGATTGCCTGCTTTTGTTTGGGCAGATACACATTCAGAAGATTCCCTTCATAATCCTTAATATATCTAACAGCCATAGGCTGGACAGCTATACCGCTATTAGCAAACGGGGTATATGCTGCAGCCATCTCCAGTGGTGTTACCACTGAGACGCCGAGACACAGGGTCAGGTCGTTATCAAGCTTGCTTTTTATACCCATTCTTCTGGCATAATCAATCGCCTTCTTAGCCCCCAATTTATTAAGCAGCTTTACTGAAGCAACATTTATAGATTGCTCCAGGGCATATCTTAAGGTAATGGTTCCAAGAAATTCATCCTCGTAATTCTTGGGTTTCCATGTTCCATATGATATTTCTGCATCATTGAGCAGACTGGCAGCAGTAAAACCAGAATCAATAGCCGCAGTATAGATAAAGGGCTTAAAGGCTGAACCAGGCTGCCTGTGGGTGTAAATTGCTCGATTCATTCTATCAAACCCTGTTATTCCACTGCCGCCAACCATTGCCTTTATCTGTCCAGTTGTTGGATCAAGGGCTATTAATGCCCCTTCTATTCTTGAGTCAACAGGATTATCTTTATTTAGCCTGATCAGTGCATCCTTGAGCACCATCTCTGCCTGGCGTTGGAATCCAAGGTCAATTGTGGTATATACCTTTAATCCTTTTTTATATATTGCATTCTTCCCATATTCTCTAAATACATCTTCTCGGATATATTCTACAAAGTAGGGGACATTATTCCTGGTTGTTTTAATATTGCCCGGCCCCTTCCTTAAAATTCGTTTAAGTTTCCCCCCCATTACTCTTTCAGCATCCATAGCCTCTTGCTGAGTAATACAGCTTGCCTTTACCATCACCTCAAGCACCTGTTTTTGTCTTTCAGCTGCCTTATCAGGGTTAATAAACGGTGAAAATTCCTCTGGTGTATGAAAAAGCCCGGATAGAAGTGCACATTCGGCTAATTTTAAGTCTCCTGCAGCCTTTCGGAAGTAACATAGTGAGGCTGCCTCAACCCCATAATTCCCATGACCAAGAAAGACGCGGTTCATATATCGGGAGAGTATCTCCTCTTTGGTAAACATCTTTTCAGCCTGCATAGTGAGAATAGCCAGCTCTAACCGATGCTGGAAGGTATTCTCTTTATCTGGAAGCAAGGGTGTTAATAGCTCTTCGGTAATAGTCTGGCCAGTTTCCCTCAGCCCATTCCTCTTTCCAAAGGGAAGGGGTGGTAATATAGAGACAATCTTTTCAAGGGTTATCCCCTTGCGTTGATAGAAATCAGGGTCATTAGACAGAACAACCGCATCCACCAGATACTCGGGTATCTCCTTGAAAGCAATCATCTTTTGTCTGGTAACAGTAAAGACAGCAATTAATTCATCCTTGTTTGAATAAACGCTTGTGGACAGGTCGTGATATTCTGGGATAGTATCATTCTTTAGCGGTGATAAGGAGGGCAAGCCCTTAAGAATATCCCGCATATAAAGTATAGAGGCAATACTTAAGGCAATAATAATAAAGCAGGCAGCAGCCAATAGGAGTTTAAACAATAGTTTCATTTGTGACTATAGGCAGGGAAAGGTCGCGACCTTTCTCTACATCCTACAGATTCCTCCTCCATTCTACTCTTCCAGCATAACTTTATCAACATCTTCTTCTACTACCTCTTCCTCTGGCTGTGGTTCTGCGGTATTTTGTCTCTGATTATCATGTGGAGGCGGGCCAGCGTGAGTGGTACAATACTTTACTGGTTCTGTGCCTTTAATAAAATGTTCATTTCTCATCCATGGACAGTTTTTAGTAGCCAACAACCCTGTAGCTGGATCAATGCAGGCTGTAATTACCCCTTCTGGCTTTGGAAAAGAAGTAGGTGGTATTTTATTGATAATTTTAAGCATAAAATCCCGCCAGATAGGAGCAGCCACAACACCGCCAGCCATTCCATGTCCCAGGGTAATCTGTCCTTTATCATAACCTACCCAGACACAAACAACCAATTGCGGGGTATATCCAATGAACCATGCATCAACATATTCATTGGTTGTCCCTGTTTTTCCGGCAACTTCTCGACCGAGTCTGTTGCCAATAGCAGCTTGTGCAGTTCCTCGCTCGACAACCCCCTTCAGCAGGCTGGTCATGATATATGCTGTTTGAGGGGAAATCACCCTTTCCTCCTGAGGCATACTTTCCTTAATAACCACACCATCCTTATCCTTTATGCACTTGATGGTTATAGGTTCTGTTCTTATCCCCTGATTGGCAAAAGGGATATAGGCAGTGGCTATCTCCATGGGTGTAACCTCTGCTGTGCCAAGGGCTATAGACAGATCAGGGCTTATGTAGCTTTTTATCCCCATACGGTGAGCATAAGAGGCAACCTTTCGTGGGGTTACCTTTTCTAATAATCTGATGGAAGCCACATTTATAGATTTCTCCAATGCCTCTCTGAGTGTAACAATACCCTCAAACTTATTTTCATAATTTTGTGGTTCCCATTCTTTCCCATCGGTTCCCATGTATTTTACAGGTGAATCCTCAAGCAAAGAACACGGGGTAAACCCTGAATCAATGGCCGTTGTATAGATAAATGGCTTAAACGATGAACCAGGCTGGCGATGTGCCTGAATTACCCGATTGACCTGATTAAACTTACTAAATCCGCTTCCACCAACCATTACCTTGACATGCCCGGTAGACGGCTCAATAGCCACAAGAGCACCCTCTATCCTTGATGATTTGTTTTCCCTGTTTTTATTCAAGTCATCCAGTGCCTTAGAAAGAACACTTTCTGCTGCTTTCTGCATCTCTATATCCATGGTAGTATAGACCTTTAGCCCACCCTTATAGATAGCATTATCCCCATACTCCTTAGAAAGTATTCGTCTGGTATACTCTGTAAAATATGGTGATACATTTATTGTTGTGCAGGCTTTAGCAAATGCCTTTTTGGACATTACAGAGAGTTGATTGCGAAACTCCTCTTTTGCCGCAGTTACTTGTTCAGGGCTGGCAAACCCCTCCTTTTCCATTCGCTTTAAGACAAAAGCATGTCTTTCTGTGGCTGCATCAGGATGGCTGATGGGTGAAAAATGGCTTGGAGAGCATGGGATACCGGCTAACATGGCACACTGAGCAAGGCTTAAATCCTTAACATGCTTATCAAAATAAAAGAGTGCTGCACTTTCAACCCCATAGTTTCCATGCCCAAGGTAGATCTTGTTAAGGTATCGTTCTATTATTTCATCTTTAGTGAGTTTTTTTTCGACCATTAAGGCAAGGATAATCTCCTGGATCTTACGGCGATAGGTTCTTTCCTGGGTAAGGAAAAGATTTTTCACTAATTGCTGGGTAATGGTGCTCCCGCCCTGAGATATCTTGCGAGAGACTATATTTACCAGAAAAGCTCTAAGGATTCCCTTTGGATTGATCCCGCGATGTCTATGAAAGTCAACATCCTCAGTAGCAATAACAGCATCTATTAAATTTTTGGGAACATCATGAAGCTTGATCATTTCCCTGCGGCCTACAGAAAAGACACAGATAAGTTCATCATTTTGAGAGAAAACCTTGGTTGGCAGTTCCCAATATTCCATTCCCTCTGTCTCTAAGATAGGGGTAAGATCAGGCATAGAGGATGAAAACCCGATAATAATACCTGTAGCAGCTCCAACAAAGGCAAGAAAGGCAAATAATCCACTAAGAATTATGAGTTTTGTCAGAAAATTAGGGGATTTAAGATCAAGCCCTAACTTAAAGTTAAATCTTTTCTTAAAGGCAGACAGGGGTTTTACCGAAGCATACCGCTGATAAAGCCTCCTTCTTCTCCTCCGAAACATTATGACCTCCAATAAGTCCTATAAGTCTTATTCTGTTGCCCCTTCCACCGCAGCTATCGCTGTTACCTTATCATCACCTGTCAGCTTAATCAACCTTACCCCTTGAGTATTCCTGTTAATAACCGAGATATCCTTTGCCCGGCAGCGAATCATCTTTCCTGCCTCTGTCATAATAATTACCTCATTATCATCAGCTACCTCACGAATAGCTATAACTGCACCATTTTTTTCTGTAATCTTAATATCAATAACCCCGCTGCCGCCCCTTGATTGATCCCGATACTCAGAAATCTTTGTCCTTTTACCATAGCCTTTAGCTGTTACAGTCAAGAGGATAAGATCTTCCTTTGCAACCACCATGCCAACCACTTCATCATGATCAAGCACATTACCATCCTCATCTTTTAACTCTTTCAACCTTATCCCTGTTACCCCGATTGAACCACGGGCAACGGATCTAACATCTGTTTCATTGAACCTGATGGCTTTACCCAGCTTAGTTGAAAGGATAACATCATTATGCCCATCTGTCAGCTCCACTCGAATCAGTTCATCCCCTTCATTCAGTTTAATGGCAATTATCCCCATGGACCTTGGACGGCTATATTCTATCAATTTGGTTTTCTTGATTATCCCCTTTTTCGTAGCCATCAAAAGATAAGCATCCGTGCTAAATTCCCTAACCTGAACAGAGGCAGTAATCTTTTCACCTGGCTCCAATTGGAAGAGATTTACCAATGCCTTACCCTTGGCTATTCGTCCAGCTTCAGGTATTTCATGCACTTTAAGCCAGTAAACCTTGCCCATGCTGGTAAAGAAGAGAATGTAGTCATGGGTAGATGCCACATAAACATGCTCAACAAAATCCTCTTCCCGTGTGCTCATGCCGGTTACACCCTTGCCGCCCCTATGTTGTGCCTGATAGGCACTCAAGGGAATTCTCTTGATATACCTTGCATGAGAGATGGTGATAACCATCTCTTCTTCAGTAATCAGGTCCTCTATATTAATCTCCTGAGGCATTTCTGGAATTATTTGTGTTCTTCGTCCATTAGTGTAGTCCTTTTTTACCTCCAGCAGATCCTTTTTAATTATTTCATCCACCTTTTGCTCAGAGGCAAGGATTGATCTGAGCTGCTCTATGAGCCTGATAAGGTTCAGGTATTCTTCCTCTATTTTGGTTCTCTCAAGGGCAGTCAACCTCTGGAGCTGCAACTCTAATATTGCCTGAGCCTGCACTTCAGATAGATTGAAATTAGCGATCAATGCCCTTCTTGCCTCAGCCGGGCTTTTTGATGCCCGAATGGTAGCAATAACTGCATCAAGATTATCCAGAGCAATCTTAAAACCCTCTAAGATATGTGCCCTTTCCTCTGCCTTTTTAAGCTCATATTTAGTGCGTCTGACGATAATGATACGGCGATGATTGATATAGTATTGTATCACCTGTTTAAGATTTAATATTTGAGGCTGGTTGTCAACCAATGCAAGCATTATCACCCCAAAAGAGGTTTGCAGTCTGGTATGTTTATAGAGCTGATTCAAGACCACCCTTGCATCAGCATCCCTTTTTATCTCTATGACAATCCTCATTCCCTCACGGTCAGACTCATCCCGCACCTCGGAGATATCCTCCAGCTTCTTTATCTTTACCAATTCAGCAATCTTCTTGATCGTTTCAGCCTTATTCACCTGATAGGGTATCTCGGTGACAATAATGCTTTCCCTGCCTGATTTTGCTGTTTCAACGGTTGTTCTTGCCCGGGTTATGACTTGCCCCCTGCCTGTCCGATATATCTGTTTGAGGTTTTCCTTGCCAAATATAATCCCTCCAGTTGGGAAATCTGGTCCTGGGATTTTTTCTACAAGCTCTTCTATGGTTACCTGAGGGTTATCAATGACTTCAATCGTAGCGTCAACCACCTCACCAAGGTTATGCGGGGGAATGTTGGTCGTCATCCCCACAGCAATCCCTGTGGAGCCATTAAGCAAAAGATTGGGAACCCTTGCTGGAAGAATCGAGGGTTCCTGAAGGCTTTCATCAAAGTTTGAAACAAAGTCAACGGTTTGGGCATCAATATCCTTGAGCATTTCAGAGGCTATCTTAGTTAATCGCGCCTCTGTATATCGCATGGCAGCTGCATTATCGCCGTCAATTGAGCCAAAGTTACCCTGACCGTCTACCAATGGGTATCGATAAGAAAAGTCCTGAGCCATTCTAACCATGGTCTCATAAACAGCTGAATCCCCGTGGGGATGGTATTTACCAAGCACCTCTCCAACAACCCTGGCTGATTTTTTATATGGCTTATCATGGGTAAGGTTGAGATCATTCATGGCATACAAGATACGGCGGTGAACAGGCTTAAGCCCATCCCTGACATCTGGCAGGGCACGTCCAACAATAACGCTCATCGCATAATCAATGTATGAACCCTTCATCTCATCTTCGATATATTTTGGTATTATCTTCTGATTAGACAGATCGTATATGGTTGACATTTATCTCTTTTCCCCTCTCTTCACGAATTTAATTTTACATTAATATAGCATATAAATGTTGAAAAGTCAAGATATTTATCATGCTCTTAGTAATGGGTCAGTGATTGGTAGGGAAACAACAGGAGAGGGTGATCGGTAATCGGTAATCAGGTAATCGGTGTTTAGGAACAGAGTGCGGAAATGGAAGGGTGAATCAGGCGGTAGGGGCGGGGTTTCCCCGCCCTGATTGGTCGAACCGTAGAAACAGAAGGGCGAATCGAACCCGGAGAGCAGTGTGGGAATGAAGGAACGGAGCGAGGACAGGAGGGTGGTACGAGGTGCGGAGGTAGCACCTCTGGCAGAGGCAGCACCTCTGGCAGAGATGTTGCCTCCACACCCCACACCCTACACCACTCTCCAATTTCCAGCCGAATCAATCAGGGCGGGGTGACCCCGCCCCTACGATTACTGCCCCTTGCTTCCTGTTCCCCCATTTTCGCACCACTCTTCTATCCCCATACTACTCCCAGCTGTTTCCCTCCCGTTCACTAACACATTACTCAATTAGCATAAAACTTCTTGCAATAATACCTGGCATATGGTATACTATCTAAAAATAGATTATTGAGGTAAAAAATGGCTATTACTAAGAAAGAGATTGATCAGGTATGCTCATTAGCAAGATTAGAATTAAGCAGCTCCGAAAGGGATGAATTCACCTGCCAGATTGATTCTATCTTGGGGTATGTGGCTAAGATTAATGAACTGGACACATCAAATATCCTGCCCACCTCTCATCCCATTCCTTTGACCAATGTCATGCGTGAAGACGAGAGAGGGGAATCATTGCCGATAGAGGATGTCCTGTCTAATGCCCCTGATGAGAGAAAAGGATACTTTTGTGTCCCAAAGATAATTGAGGGTGAATAGGCTAAAAGCCTTCAGCCTTCAGTCTATTAAAAGGAGAATCCGTTGAATCTTGAGAAACTTACCTGCCATGAAATTCATGATTTGCTTAAATCCCGGGAGATTACCTCGACAGAGGTTACCTCAGCTGTTATTAGTAGAATTGAGTCGCAAGAACCAGATGTCCATGCCTATATTACGACTACCTTTGATGAGGCATTGGAACAGGCAAGGATAGTGGATAAGGAGATAGGTCGTGGTAAAGAATTATCCCCTTTAACAGGTATTCCTATTGCCATCAAGGATAATATGTGCACCAAAGGTATAAAAACTACCTGCGGCTCGAAAATGCTGCATAACTTTATCCCCCCTTATGACGCCTTTGTTATCCAGAGATTAAAAGAGGCAGGAGCAATCATTGTTGGCAAGACGAATATGGACGAATTTGCTATGGGGTCATCAACCGAGACCTCTTATTTTGGTCCAACTAAAAACCCATGTAATTTAGAGTATGTTCCAGGAGGGACAAGCGGCGGGTCTGCGGCTGCGGTAGCTGCACATGAGGCAATTATGGCTCTTGGGTCTGATACCGGAGGGTCAATAAGACAGCCTGCTTCCTTTTGCGGGGTTGTAGGACTAAAACCCACCTATGGACGGGTATCAAGGTTTGGGCTTATTGCCCATGCCTCTTCCTTTGATCAGATCGGACCAATAACAAAGGATGTTACTGATGCTGCCTTGCTGATGAAGGTAATCAGCGGCTATGATCCAGCAGATTCTACCTCAGTAAAGGTTGATGTGCCGGATTATCTAAGCTATTTAACAGGAGACATGAAAGGGATCAAGATTGGAATCCCTGACGAATATTTTGCTCAAGGGATTGATTCTAATGTAAAATCTACGGTTCTTGAGGCTATCAACCTTATTACAAAGATTGGTGCTGAATGTGAGAATATTTCCATGCCTCATACTGAATATGCCATCCCCTGTTATTATATCTTAGTTGCATCTGAAGCCAGTTCAAATCTGGCCAGGTATGATGGGGTGCAATATGGTTATCGGGATACCTCTGTCCAGAATCTTGTCGAGATGTATAGTAAGATCAGAACCGACGGGTTTGGCAGTGAGGTAAAGCGGCGGATTATGCTTGGCACATATGCCCTGTCCTCTGGATATTATGATGCCTATTACCTACAGGCACAAAAAATGCGTACCTTGATAAAGCAGGATTTTGATAAGGCTTTTGAAAAATACGATGCCTTAATTACCCCGGTCTCTCCTTTCCCAGCCTTTAAGATTGGCGAAAAAACAAATGATCCACTGCAGATGTATTTAGCCGATATCTATACTGTAACTATTAATCTTGCCGGTCTGCCAGCTATAAGTATCCCTTGTGGATTTTCAAAAAATGGTCTTCCCATTGGGCTTCAGATAATCTGTAAACCGTTTGATGAACAGATGATTTTTAAGATTGCCTTTGCAGTTGAAAAACATCTTGACAGAGCAAAAAAATAGATGTATACTTGTGTGCAAAAAGGAGTATTCCTGGACCAGATGGCATTGGAACTATAACAACGACTGAATATAAACCACAGTTTATTGTTGGGACATTCGGAACAAAAGGAGGATTGCTCGATTTGGTTTTAGGAAATGCATTAGGTAGCTGTACAATTATACTCTTTGCACTGTTTATCTATGCAAATTTTATTAGGAGGCCTTTATGGTTATCTTAATTCTCTTTTGTATTATAGGCTCTGCTGTTATAGTAGGTATATTATTTGGATGTGGGGCTCTTTTCCTGAGGGTCAATGATTACTTTTGGATTCGCAAGGAAATTCGAATGCAAGCCCCTAACCAAGTGACAAAGGTAATTTTTCCAAGGTTGGAGCAATTTCTTACCTCTCATAACGGCAAAAAGCTTTAAAGGACACTATTACCTCGTCAGAGTGTGTAAAAACTCGATTTCTCAAGAATTACCACACAATATAAGGTAGCAAGCAACCTTGCTGTATCAATATATTGTGGTGTTTGCTCATGAATTTTGAGTTTTTACACACTCTGTCGTGATAATTAAAATTATGGGTTATGAGTAGGGTGGGCATTGCCCACCAATCTATTCCCTCCATCTACATCTTTTTGGTGGGCGATGCCCACCCTACCCCTAAGATTAAATGTCAAGACACGGCTTCTTCCCTATCTTTGTGTTAAAATTGTATTACAGACAGTAGAGGAAAATTTAAAATGAGTATCATCTCCCCCCACTTAGAAAAAATCTTACAACAAAAAGAAAGCCCTATATGGGGTGGATATGTAAATATGTTAAAGCTTTTGAAAAGCATATTCTCTCCTAAACATTGGATATTAGAATTTCTTCAGAACGCAGAAGATGCTAAAGCAAGTAAAATTTCTATTCGATTGGAACAAGATTCTCTTTATATCCTTAATGATGGTAACACATTCCAAGATAAAGATTTCTACTCCATCTGTGATGTAAATTCTCGCAAATCCCCTGGTTTGGGTACTTGGGGATACCTTGGTATTGGCTTCAAATCTATTTTCCAAATTACGAAAGAGATTCATATACATTCAGGTGATTTTCATTTTATGTTTAATGAGAATAAATGGAATAATACCAACATCTTGCCATGGGAAATTTTACCGATAGAGATTAACTCAATAACCCTTCCGGAAAACTATACTACAGGATTTTATATTCCACTTCAAGATACAGAAGGGCAAAAGGTTCTTGAAGAAATTAAAAATTTTCTTACCAGCAATAGCTTTGCAAAAGAAGTTATTGTTTTTCTTAAAAACATTGAAACTATAGAAGTCTATACACCGCAGATGTCTTTTACCATTAGGAAAGAACAAGAATACCACCAGAAGATTGCTTTTGGAGAAAAAGAAATTATTGTAGTAAGAAAAGAACTGCTTCATGAACAAGGAGAGGATGAAAAATCCAACTATTTAGTATTTCGCAAGATTGTTGAGGTTCCATCAGATATTAAGGAAGATGAGACAACCATCCGTGTTCGTCGCTCTAATGTGCATAACAAAGAAATAGGGATTGTTTTTGAATTAGACAAGGAAAGGAATATTCAATCTTTAATAGGCAAATTAGCCGGTGTTTACTCCTTTCTACCAGTTGAAGGGGAACAGACAGGCTTGCCTTTCGGGATATTTGGGGATTTTATCCCTCACCCAGGGAGAGATCTTATCAATTATGTAGCAAAGTGGAATTACTGGTTGACTAATGAAATAACCGAACTTTTCAAAACAATAGTCAAAACGGTTTTATTGGATAATCCTCTTTGGAAATTCTTTCCCGCCCAATTGATTAACTCATTGAATAATTTCAGCCCTGCTTCCTTTGGTGGTCCAAGCAGAGAATTTTGGGAAGAAAGAATAAGGAAACCCATTCAAAATTTTCTTGAATCCGAAGCTCTTTATCCTGATAAAGAGGGAATAGCACGAAAATTAAACGAACTCGTTAAGGTAGATGAGGAGATTATTGAGATTCTCGGGGATGAGATATCGGAATTTTCAGGGAAAAAGATTGTTCATCCCATAATAAAGAATAAACTTAGCTTAGAACAGGTAGGGATATACGATCTTCTATTCGAAGAAGAACTTCTTAAACATTTCAAAGGTCAACCAGAAAAATTGACAAGATGCTATAGTCTTATTAATACCCTTAGTGATTATTATATTGGGGGCAGAGGAGGTAGAGGTTGTCGTTTAATGCATATCCCCTTTGTCCTTGCAGATGATGGAGAATTATATCCTCCTGGGCAGGTAACAGTAATAAAAATAGAGAAGGATGCTCTTCCAAAAATTTTGGTTCCTTTTATCCCTGAAGGTGGGAAACTTTTGCATCCAAAGATTGCTGAAGATGGAAAAGCTGTTTGTCAATTACGACGATGTGGGATTGACGTCACAGATGGAGATGATATTTCAAGAACATGCCGAGAACGAATTCAAAATATCACAGATTGGGGTATGTGCCCTAAAGAGTGGGAAATTCCTGATACCCTTATCGAAGCCACTCTATCTCTTATTATATCTGAAGGATATACAGGATTAAAATTATCACGATTAGTGGCTCAAGATGGTAGCCTTCAACCACCTCAAGATCTATTTTTCATAGATGCTCCTTCAAAGTGGACTCCACTTTGGAAATCTCTCTTTTTCTCTAATCTTCAGCCTGTGCATGAGAAATACTTTATGCAGGAGAATCTTAAAGAAGAAGTGACTGAATATGTTAAGAATTTGGGTGTAATTGATAAAATTGAGGATAGCCAAATAATTCAACAAATAATTCAACAGGTCATTACATGTAATATAGAAAAGTACCCGGAGTTTTGGGAATATCCCGATACACTTATTGAAGTTACATTATTTCTTATTGCTCATGGAAAAACATTAGAAATATCTCAGTTTGTAGCCCAGGATGGGACTTTTCATGTTCCTCAGAATCTATTTGTCCCTGAAGCTTCTCTTGACTGGACTCCGTTGTGGAAAGAGCACCTTCTCCCTGGTTTTCAACCTGTGCACGAAAAATACCTTAAGCAAAGGGAAATATTAGAAACGGTTAAGGAATATTTTAAGTTATGCCATCTCCATGGATTCGAAAGAAACGAAGATAAATCTCTTGTTGAAATAGTAGCATACGAAATAGCAGAAAGAGAACTAAGCAAAAAAGGTCATCAAATTAGGCGAGTGAATCATCGAGATAAGTTAGGATATGATTTAGAGTGTCAAGAACATTGCAAAAAGGTCTTTGAGGTAAAAGGAATGGGAGACCCATGTGATATTAAACTTGAAAAAAGTGAATATCGGGCAGCTAAAGAAAGAGAAGAAGATTATATCCTTATCTGCGTTTATAATCTTCCCAATAAACCTGAAAATGTGGGGTATAGAGAGATTTCTAATCCTGCAAAGATTTGTGAACCCATAGAGGAAGCAAAGGTGCCAAAGAATGAATGGTGGAGGAGACAATAAATTCACTGACTTAAGCAATATAAGAGCGAAACTCAATTGTCTTGATTCACCGTGAACCAAGACTCTGTCAAAATAAAGAAAGAGGGAGTTTGAATATGCCAATAATTAGCAGATTTCTGGGCATCACTATAACAATGTATTGGGATGATCATCTTCCACCACATTTCCATGCTAAATACGGCGAGCATGAAATTACTGTCAATATTCTTACTGGAGTGGTGGAAGGCAGATTTCCCAAAAGGGCGATACAACATGTTTTAGAATGGTATGAGTTACACAAAGATGAGTTGATAGAAGATTGGGAAATCTGTCGCCAACAGGAAGCACCAAAACCAATTGAACCACTGGAGTAGACAAATGATATTACATGTAACAGATGCAAAGTATTTGGATGAACACAAAGTAGAAGTTTCCTTTAATGATGGCCGAAAAGGGATCGCCGACTTGAGTAATGCTTTACGAGGCTCTGTTTTTCAACCATTGAAGGACAAATCTATTTTTGCACAACTCAAGTTGGATAAAGAACTGGATACAATTTCATGGCCAAATGGTGCTGACATAGCACCAGAATGTTTATATTTTCAAGCATTCAAAGACGATCCCGAACTACAAAAACAATTCAAAATATGGGGCTATATAGCCTAACACGTCGCTGAACCCGATAGCGGGGACTGTGGCGTGATTCTGAAAATTTTATGGTTTATCAAAATTTTATTTTGCTTATGAAAAGTTAGTAGTAATCCTCTTTCATAGGATGTTATTGTGATTATCAATGAAGTCATTTGGAAGGAAAAATTTGTTAAGAAAATTGAAAGTAAATATAAGGTAACTACTTTTGAGGTAGAAGAAATCTTGCGAGGTAAAATGAAAGTTCGTCGGGTGACAAAGGGAGCTGTCGAGGGTGAAGATGTATATTTAGCATTAGGACAAACCACAATGCAGGACGGTACCTTTCCGTATTCTTTATTTTGAAAAAGAATCGCAGCGTGCTGCCTATTAGCACACGCGATATGGATAGCAAAGAAAGGAACAGTATGAACGCAAATAAGAAGAAAGATGCAGTCCGGTTTTGGGATACTCACTCTGCTGCTGATCACTGGGACAATATGAAAGAAGTAGAAATAGAATTTGATATTAAAAGGCATAAGTTCTTGGTGCCATTAAATGATCAGATTTATCAACTTGCTAAGAAACGAGCAGAAGTAGAACACTCCTCGGTTTCACAGATAGTGAATACATTGTTGGCTCATGATCTGGTTGGAGCAGTAGCACGATAGGGGAAGGTCAACCCTGGCAAATCAGTCTAATAAACTTATCTGGGTATTATCGGTAAAACGGGAATTGTATCGCCGATGGACTGAGGACAAAGAACAAACCATTGGGGTTGGGCAAAAATATATTAAGGGGATTTGAAATGGCTACAAATAATACTGATACTAATGGCAAAAAGGGTAAGGTTTTAATGATTTATACCGGTGGAACTATCGGCATGCTTCCAAAGGAAGAGGGTAATCCACTCAGCCCCTTAGTCCCAGCCAATTGGGGAAAACTGAAGAAATTTGCTCCTGTTTTAGAGTATCTTCCTTTAGATGTTGCTTTACAGGAAATGAAGCTAATTGACTCTTCGGATATGAACCCTGACTATTGGATTAATATTGCCAGGGTTATCAGAGACAACTATGAGAAATTTGATGGTTTTGTTATCCTCCATGGCACGGATACAATGACCTACACAGCCACAGCCCTTTCTTTTTTACTTGAAAACCTCAACAAACCTGTCATTATTACAGGTTCTCAATTATCAATTGGCCAACCAAGAAGCGACGCAGTGCAAAATCTGGTCACCTCTTTAACCCTTGCTGCTGCTAAGAGCTTTAACCTACCATTGATTCCAGAGGTCTGTATCTGCTTCAATAATGTAATATTACGCGGCAACCGGACAAGAAAGGTCAGCTCAAGCGGCTATTCGGGATTTGACACTCCCAATTACCCAAAATTGGGAAAAGCAGGTGAACATATAAAAATAGATACAAAGGTAATTCGAAAACCGTCAACAGAAGGATTCTTTGCCAATGAAAATCTGGAGAAGAATGTTATGTTGTTTGATATATTTCCAGGCATAAGCCCGGAAATACTAAATAGCGTCTTTGGTATAGAAGGTTTGAAAGGTGTGGTTTTTAGAACCTATGGGGCAGGCAATGCCCCTACCAATGAAGACTTCCTGAAGGAAATTGAAAAAGCGATTAACAAAAAAAACCTGGCGATTGTTAATATTACCCAATGCAATCAAGGAATGGTGGAGATGGGTCTTTATGATGCCAGTGCCACCCTATCCAGGCTGGGGGTTATAAGCGGAGTGGACATGACTCCAGAGGCGGCGTTGGTCAAAATGATGTTCCTCCTTGGACAGGGATATGATATTGGAACAGTAAAGGACCAGATGCAAAAAAACCTCCGTGGAGAGCAAAGCGTTAATGTATTTAATTTTGTTTACGAAGATGGAAAGGCAGACAAGGTCTACAAAGCCCCTACTAAACAACTGCCTGCCGGTTTTGATAAAAACATGATTGTCAGTGTCAATATCAGGATTGATGAAGCCATATTACCCAAAGAAGTCAAACAGGAGGAAATAGAACTAGCGGTATTCATGAATTATCCCGGTGCTGATGAGAATACCGATACATCTATCCCTCAATGCCTTGGAGTGCTGAAGGGGATATATAATGGAGAGCCGGTAAATCTCATCCTTGGCTGTAGCGAACGATTCAAACAGGTTATAAATCCCGACCGTCCTATTCAGATTGCGATTATAGCTAAAAATGAACATACTGTCCGATGGGAGGGCGCTTTTATCTCTGTATATACAAGCGTGGAATAAGAGAATAAATGCCTGCCTGTCGTGTCAACCATCAATTGTCGGATAGTAGGGACAGGGGAGAGCCTCTCTATGTGGCTTGCCTCTGTCCACGTAACTGCACAATTACAAGAGGTAGCATCTCTGGCAGTTGTAGAGGATGGGTACTAACCCATCTATCCCCTCTTTGGTTTGCACATACCGCAGAATGAGGGATACTTACAAAACATCTGGATGGGTAGAAATTGTTACACGTTGCTTTGTTTGTCCTGCGTTGATGGAATAGATGGGTTAGCACCCATCCTACAACTGAATACCTAAGCAATTACCGAAAAACTTGAACATCGAGTAATAGAAAATATAAACTTGCCACAAAAATATTGACAACGTAATAATTTTGTGGTAAGATTGTTGGAGTAGAAAAAATGGGTGGTGTCTGAGAATAGCTTAGCTTGTTAGTTGCCGGATAATTTCTGCCAC
>DYDG01000095.1 GCA_020717845.1 Marinifilum sp.
CTCTGCCACTGCCCATCATCTATTCGGTATGATACCTCAGCCACACCCGCGGCATTATCCAGGGCTGTTAATGAAAATTTGGCTTGCGGCTGAACAAAACAGCCTGATTTTAGCTGGACAGATTTATCGATTTCGATTTTTATCTCTGGCATGGTATTATCCACCATGACCTCAAACACCTGCTCCTTCGATTGATTGCCGACCGTATCCCTTGCCTGGAATTCGATCCGATGGCCACCTGGCTGGCTAATTGAAAATGTGCCGGTGTATCTTGTCCACTTCCCCTCCCCATCATCTATTCGGTATGACACCTCGTCCACACCCGCGGCATTATCCATGGCTGTTAATGAAAATCTGGCTTGCGGATGAACAAAACAGCCTGATTTTAGCTGGACAGATTTATCGATTTCAATCTTTATCTCTGGCGGGGTATTGTCAACAGTAACATCAAATACCTGCTCCTTTGATTGATTGCCAACCGTATCCCCTGCCCAAAATCCAATCCGATGGAGACCTTCCCGGACAATCGAAAATACCCCACTGTATCTTGTCCACTGCCCATCATCTATTTTGTATGACACCTCAGCCACACCCGCGGCATTATCCATGGCTGCCAATGAAAATCCGGCTTGCGGCTGAACAAAATAACCTGATTTTAGTTGGACACATCTATCGATTTCGATTTTTATCTCCGGCGGGGTCTGGTCAACAATGACCTCAAACACCGTCTCCTTCGATTGATTGCCCACCGTATCCCCTGCCTGGAAGCCAATCCGATGAAGACCTTCCTGCCCTATAGAAAATGTGCCGGTGTATCCTGTCCATTTCCCATCATCTATTCGGTATGATACCTGGTCCAGACCAGCGGCATTATCCACGGCTGTCAATGAAAACCTGGCTTGCGGATGAACAAAACAGCCTGATTTTAGCTGGACAGATTTATCGATTTCGATTTTTATCTTCGGCGGGGTATTATCAACAACAACATCAATCGTCTGCTCCTTTGATTGATTGCCAACCGTATCCCCTGCCCGAAATCCAATCCGATGGATACCTTCCTGGAAAATCGAAAATACCCCGTTATATCTCTTCCACTCCCCATCATCTATGCGGTATGACACCTCATCCAGACCAGCGGCATTATCCATGGCTCTTAATGAAAATCCGGCTTGCGGCTGAACAAAACAGCCTGATTTTAGCTGAACAGATTTATCGATTTCGATTTTTATCTTCGGCGGGGTATTATCAACAACAACATCAAACACCTTTTCCTTTGATTGATTGCCGACAATATCTCTTGCCTGGAATCCAATCCGATGACTACCTTCCTGCCCAATCGAGAATGATCCGGTGTCCCTCTGCCGCTGCCCATCATCTATGCGGTATGACACCTCATCCACACCCGCGGCATTATCCATGGCTGTTAATGAAAATCTGGCTTGCGGATGAACAAAACAGCCTGATTTCAGTTGGACACATCTATCGATCTCGATTTTTATCTCTGGCGGGGTATTATCAACAACAACATCAAACACCTTTTCCTTTGATTGATTGCCAACAATATCCCTTGCCTGGAATCCAATCCGATGACTACCTGCATGGCTAATCGAAAATGTGCCGGTGTGTCGTATCCACTGCCCATCATCTATTCGGTATGACACCTCGTCCACACCCGCGGCATTATCCATGGTTGTTAATGAAAATTTGGCTTGCGGCTGAACAAAACAGCCTGATTTTAGTTGGACAGATTTATCGATTTCGATTTTTATCTCCGGCGGAGTATTATCAACAACAACATCAAACACCTTTTCCTTTGATTGATTGCCAACCGTATCCTTTGCCTGGAATCCAATCCGATGAGGACCTTCCTGCCCAATCGAAAATACCCCGCTGTATCTCTGCCACTGCCCATCATCTATTTTGTATGACATCTCATCCACACCCGCGGCAACATCTATGGCTCTTAATGAAAATCCGGCTTGCGGCTGAACAAAACAGCCTGATTTTAGCTGAACAGATTTATCGATTTCGATTTTTATTTCTGGCGGGGTATTATCAACCACCACGATAAACTTAGCTGTCTCTCCAGATTCACCAAAGGTATCGACACCTTTATATCTGATAGTATGTGTTCCACCTTTATCAAGAGCAATTGGACCATGATATATATAAAAATTTTCATTGTCCACTGCCGCCATTATTCGGACAATACTGGTATCCGCATCTAATGGATTCAGGGTGTATTTGCAAGATGGAGAGGTATATCTTACTCCCTGCTTTTCCTGCCAGGGGATGCTGGGAACTACCTCCACCTGTAATTTTTTGACCACTTTTAATATCCTGACAGCACTGAAATCTCCTTCGATTCCCAATTCATCGATACTGCTTACATGCCAGTAATATCTTCCTGCCTGTAGAGAGGGGGCAACAATACCTGTAGATTTTGTCCCTCTGACTTCATAGACCACATTATTAAAGGCACTATCTTTTGATAGTTCAAAGTGATAGCCGGCCGCCTCTGATATAGATTTCCACCTGAAGGTTGTTGAAGTCAGGATACCTGTCACAAACCCATCGACAGGTTCAATCAATTCTGGAGATTTCAGGAGGGGTCTTGGTGGGGTGGGTGCTTTTCCTTTTACAATTTGACTGCCGCAGCCGGCAGGTATGTTGACATCCTGGCCTTCAGATGAAGCCTGCACCTTCCCTTCAAAGACAGATACTCTCGAAACCCCATCTTTGGTGTATTCTGTCTGGAATTCAGTCCCCCTGACCCCGCAGAAAACCCCTGGTGTCTCAATCTCAAACTCAGAGTTGTTCGTCTCTGTGCCCTTAAACAATATTCTTCCAAGAACAACCTGTACCTTTGTTCTGATTGCCTTACCCTGTTCTGCAAAAAAGCTCTTTTTAAGTATCACGGATGTCTCTGGTTTCAACTGAATTATACTTTTATCCTCAAATTCAAGTTGGGCATTTGAATTTGCCGCCACAACTATCTCATCATGGGGATAGATATAATCCCCTTCCCGGAGATTAACATACTTATCTGTCCCAATCCTCTTGACCTTGACATCACCAACCGCAGCAGTCACTTTCACCTGGGGGAATTTTGGTATTTTAATCCTATCCTGAGGGGAAAGAGAATGAGGATTCTTGAGGTTATTGTAATCTGCAATAGCCATCCATAACCACGGAGTTTTGAAATACTTCACTGAAATATCCCATAATGTATCACCATCTTTCACCTCGTGAATCACAAAATGTTGAGCAGAGGCTAATGATGCCAAACTTACCAGGCAGATTACAAAAAATAATAGTCTAAAGATTTTCATAGTTATCCTCCTTTTTTTGGTATTTCCTGGCTTGTTGCCGTATTCGATAAATCCGTTCTGTGAAGCCTCCTTCCTTTTCGAAGCCTTTGGCTTGCGCCGCCAGTTGACGGTCGAGCAGGCTTGAGGCAACCGCAATGAGCGTCAAAGCGGCGTTAGTGGCGATCTCGGGATAGGAGGACTTTGTGGACGAAGTGGACGGAATGGACAGAATGGACGAAATAGACGAAGTGGACGGAATAGACGGAGTGGACTGTCCATCTCGTCCATTCCGTCCATCTCGTCCATCTTGTCCATTCCGTCCATTCTGTCCACAAAGTCCATTCCGTCCACACTTTTCATGGATTTCTCGCACCCATTCAATTACCTCTTCCACATTCCCCGGCCGTCGGGCAATCAGTGACGTTCGGCGGCGGTCATTTTGCTCCCACAGCGGCAAACCACGATGGCGAAGGAAATCCTCATAATCCAGTCGCAACTCCTCCAGACTGGCCCGTGCAACATTCGTCAATTTCAACTCAGTCTTTTTGGAAGTACCAGACGCCTGACTACCTTCGGCAATATTTTGCACGCCAGACCTGGCCGCCTGAACCATCTGATCTCGCGTCCGGCTCCATCGGTCGATGTAGCGATCACAAAATCGTACTGTCACATCATAGACCAACTGAGCAATCTGAAAACTCTTTAATCTCCGGTAACCGCCATGTTTCGGAACCAGTTCTTCTTTACCATTTTGTCCACAGCATCCATCACGTTCATCCTGTCTATAAGAAATCATACCCCTGTCTCCTTTGATTGCAGGGGTAGAATGAAGGTAAAAGTGCTTCCTTTTTGCGGCTCACTCTCTAACCAGATTTTTCCGCCGTGTAATTCGATTAACTTCTTAGTTAGTGGAAGTCCAAGTCCTGTGCCAGCATATTGTCTACTATAAGAGCTATCTATCTGAACAAACTCTTCAAAAACCTTCTTTTTATCCTCCTCGGCAATTCCAATACCTGTATCCTTGACAGATACCTGTATCATTTCATTAACCGACATTGCCTCTACATCTACCCTTCCTCCGTCAGGGGTAAACTTGATGGCATTGGAGAGGAGGTTATACATAATTTGTTTGAATCGGACAGGGTCTGCGTTTATTGTCGAGATGCCTTCAATCTTAACCTCAAGCAAGATATTTTTCTTTGAAGCCAGTGTCTTGATTAAGGTCTGGCATTCCCCAAGTATCTCTTTTAATGAAAATTCCTCAATCTTAATCTCTATCTTTCCTGCCTCTACCTTGGAGAGGTCTAAGATATCATTGATAAGGGTAAGCAGGTGTTTGCCACTGACATGGATATTATTTACATACTTTGTCTGTTTTTCATTCAAATCACCAAACGTATTCTCCTTCAAGATTTCAGAAAAGCCGATGATGGAATTTAGTGGTGTTCTGAGTTCATGGCTCATATTTGCCAGAAATCTTGACTTTGTCTCAGTTGCCTCCTGAAGTTGCTTATTCGTTATCTCTAACTCTCTGGTCAGCCTGGCAATGGTCTCTACTGCATCCTCCATCCCCTCTTCTTTTTGACTACCCTTAAAAAGCTCAATTATTTTTTTATGTAGATTATGTTCTACAGAAAGAATCTTTGCCAGACCAATCCCCGTAGAAACCAGAAGCACTGTCAATAAAAGAGACACAACAGGCAGGTGAACATGTAAAAAAGCAAAAAGTAAAAAAGAAATAAGTATAATCCCAGCCAATATTGATATGGTCATCAGGATATCATCCTTAATCTTCACGCCTCTAATGAGCAGACTCATGATTAGCCCAAGAATAAGTATTATCAAAATAATTGCTGTCTTCTTTATTGGGACAATATAACTTTCGTTCAAAATTGTCTTGATTATATTTGCCTGAATCTCTACGCCGTTTGAAAGCCCTGAGTATTTTGAAAATGGGATTGATTTCTCATCACCCATCCCTCTGGCAGTGCATCCAACCAGAACAATCTTATCCTTGAAATAATCGGCTGGAAATTCTCCTCTTAATACCCTGTAGTAAGATATTTTGTCAAACCTTGAGCCAGCAAAGTTTATATACATAATTCCCCTGGGCACCCTTAAATTTCCCACAGCAAAGGCATTTACCAGATCATGTATCTTATCTACTTTTAGATAATTGCGAGCTACCTCCAGGCCAAAGGTATAGAACCTCTTACCGCTAATATCTTGAACCAGCTCTACCTGACGCACAATACCATCCACTGAGTCCTCTGCATTTCCATGCCCAAGCCCTGCTGATACCTCAGCCAATTGCGAAAATGGCTCAATCCATTGCAGTTCTCCTCTATTAGAACCCCAGGTTACCAGAGAAACAACATTTCCAGAGGCTTTTGTTGCCTCAATTAATCTCCTATCTTGTGAAAAATTCTCTATATTTGGCTCAACAAAAAGTATATCCATCCCAATTGTCCGAGCACCTGCCAGAGACAATTTATCAATCAATTCTGCATGATATTCCCTGTTCCATGGCCATCTCCCAATCTCATTCAGGCTTTGTTCATCCACAGCCACAATAACTATTCGTTTATCAATCGGCAATTCCCCTCGAAGATGGAATTTCATATCATACATCATCCATTCTAATCTATCTAAGAGATTATACCCAAACAATATTGACACAAAAATACCCAGAACAAGACCAATCAACAATTCTTTCTTCTTTCGTTTTTTAGCCTTTTCCATATTCTTTCCTGTCCCCTGCTTAGCTCTGCCTATTGCCTTCTCACTTTTACTGATTATAAAAACATTTTATCAAAAAATCTATCATTTGTCAACGGAATTCTTGACCTGTACGGACATAGACAATTACATCAATTATAGCACACGAATAGTCCAGATTTATAGATGAAAAAAAATTGACAGATCAATATATTTGTGGTATAATAAAACTTTGCAGCAAAAAACATTAAATTCTTGAATAGATAGGAGGAGATATATGCGGTTATTGCAATTTATTATTATCTTGTTTACATGGATGTTATTTTTTGGAGGCAACATATGGGCAGCAGCAATACCATTTCAAGAGTATACAGAGTATACTGTTTTAGGGACAATATGTGCTCAACTCGAAAAAGAGGTTGATGAACATGCTTATAAGACACTTCATACTGATGATAAAAATAACTACCATTTCAAGATTGGAGAAACAAGACTATTTATTAATAATATAGTTACTTATAGCCAATATCCTGTTAATCCGGTAAATGGCATGGATAATTTTAGAAAATATCTGAG
This sequence comes from Marinifilum sp., assembly GCA_020717845.1. GTDB lineage: Bacteria > UBA9089 > CG2-30-40-21 > CG2-30-40-21 > CG2-30-40-21 > CG2-30-40-21. The sequence continues at coordinate 6,606 of DYDG01000095.1, forward strand.
ATTTTTATCACATAGCCTTTGTATAGGAAGGACTCAAGAAAAGGACTTTGAGTTTGAATTGATTCGAACATATCCACAAAACCTTTATGAATTTATATACAATATTACTGATATAGATGCTAAAGAAAAAGGCACTACTTCTAATTATAATGTAAGCAGTATTTCCATTTACATCTGTAAGCTGAGTGATATTAAGGTAAAAAATGATACCTCTATGAAGGATAGTCAGGCAACACTGGCTCTATATCTTGATCACAATAATCGATTGATGGGCTATGACTTTCTTGGAAGTGAAGAGCGTCAACGAAATGAAGCAAATAAACAAAAGGCAGAAGACAATAGTGTTCCCAAAAATAAGGGGATAAAAAAGGATTGGGGACTGGCTGGTTTGCAAAATTATGCCTATCTTCCTATAGACATGATGATATGCACAAAACAAACAGCTGGAGAGTTGATCAAGGCACCACTTCATCTGGTTGGTATTACAATAGCAAACTTTATTTTAAGTGATATTGAGGTTTTAGACAAACCATTTAACAAGATTAGCTATGCCTTTAACTTAGGCTGGAATACCTGCAAAGAGGATGTTTACGAGATCAAATATATCTGGTTATATCGCTTTGTTAAACTCAACCATCAACATAAATGGAAAAACCTTCCCTTGAATTTTATTTGCGAACCACTTCGTGAGATACCTCTTCTTGGTGACCATATTCCACGGGATACACATTATCGTCCTGGCACACAAACCCCAAGGTATCTTTTTATCTCTCGAGGTATCTATGGTCGTTCAGCAGAAGAGCAAGATACAAAGAACTGGGAACAATTTATGAAGAATATATTAATAAAGGATATCGAAACCAAGCAAGATGCAGCTATTAGAGAAGCAAAAGCTGATTACAAAGAGATTGACAGTGTAAAATTACAGGTTTCCTCTATTCCCTATCGATATGGCAGCATACTCGATGTTCTCTGGAGCTTACTCAACATATCCAGTGGTTCTGGGTATGAGATGGCTTATCGAATTGCAAGTGAGTATGAGATTGGGCAAGGGGATGCCATTTTCCTTACAGGTCACAGCGGGGGTGTGCAACGATGTCTGGTAGCAGAAAAGCTATTATTAGAGAATCAAATACGAACTCAACGCCGGGTAGGATTGGCTGGTCCATCTCAAGGGATTACATATTGTTCAAAAAGAAAAAATAACCAAAACTACATTACCTTTCTCAATCAAAGCCGTGATTATACAGATATTGTTTCTAACTTGGATAGCATTTTAGATATAACCCCTCCTATGTGTCTTGTTAATTGGATATGGAAAAGGAATGAGGAGAGAATAAAGATTGCAGATCCAACCCTGCGGCATATTACTCCAGGATTTATTTATCCAGAGACAAGGATACCTGCCTCTGGCTACCTTGGTAAGGAATATATTAACTCCTTCTCTAACAGCTATGTAGGCGAACAATTAGTGCATAGTAAACCTTTTGAACAGAAAAAAGCATGGTGGCGGCAGTGGCAACAGATACAGAAAATGTTCCCCAAAAAGCAGCATACACCAAAAACACAAACCGCCAATTAAGCAAAGAATGTCATAGAGCAGCTATCAGCTACAAATATGCTAAGCCGTTCTTATTCAGACTATCACAGGTTGAAAAACCTTGAGCATCGTCAGGCTGTTACGGAATGCAAAATCAGCGACAACGGCATACCAT
>DYDG01000096.1 GCA_020717845.1 Marinifilum sp.
ATATCTTATCACTAATCGGCCGATCCGTCCGCAGCCAGTAGAGCCATCCCAATTCCAATTCACGGAATGGATGGAGCACACACCAGGCAATTACAGATAGTATCACGACTAATCCTGCTTTTTTCAGTAAAATCATTATTTTTCTCCATAATAGAACACGGATGACACGGATTAGACGGATTTTTACGGATTTTTTAAAATCTCTTCTGATCCGTGTAAATCCGTCTAATCCGTCCAATCCGTGTTCTATTAATTCTCCTTCCAGTAACACAGCCTTTTTACCAACTCTTCATCCGAGAGCCTTACTGGTTCCTGGGCTTCTTCTCCTCTAATCTCCTTAGCCCCCATTACACTGATTTTTTTCTTCTCAACCTCATCCGGGCTGAGCTTCTTTGCTATTTCACGCCTGACCTTTAACAGCAGTTGTTGTATCTTAGAGATGACAGATTCTGCTTCCATACCTCTAACTCCTGCCTTCTCCAGTTCAAGTCCCATTGCCGAATAAACCTCTTCGCAATCAGGATACAACCTTATTGCCTCCTTAAAAGCCTCCTCAGCCAGCTCTGTTTTGCCTTGTAAACAGCAGCATATAGCCAGATTAAGGTAGATGCCTCCATCCTCAGGATCGGTTTGTCCTGCCTTTTTATATAACTCCAGGGCTTTATCATAGTCAGCCTTGAGCAGACAAACATTCCCCAAATTATTGTATCTGCTTGCCTCACTAAACAGTTTTTCTGCCTCTTCAAGCAAGCCTGCTTTAGCATAAATAATCCCCAATTGATTCAGGGTTACCATGTCATGTGGGTTTGACTTCAGCTTTGTTTGATATTGCTTGATTACATCCTTATAAACCTTTTGTTTATAAGCCTCAAGTTTCTCCATATTTTCTTTTATTCGTAGATTTATTTTCTGTCCAGAGGGCTTTTCAACAAATATATCTGATTGCGGAAGCCCTACCGGAGGATACGTCTTACATGCTTCCTCAAGATCAATTATCTCCAATTCTCCACCATCCTTCCATTCCTGATATTTTTGCATCCCCTCTTTCCATGCATCAAAGAAAGACCCCTTATTTTTCAGCATAGTAAGTTCCAGTGGTATCCAGACCCGACCATCCCTGACAATATAAGAGTTTTTATCAAAGCTGACCAAATCCGCATTTTTAACTGCAACCCCTGTATCAAACGCAAGGAAGATATGCTCAGGCACAGTTATCAAGATGACTTTTTTGCCTATTGAACTCAGGCAAGAGGCATAAAGCACTGTATAGTCATCACAATCCCCTGTGCGAACCTCAAGTGTTCTGCGTGGATACTGAACATTATCCAGGATTATGTCTTTGTAACTATGCCTGTTATCGTCGGAATAGAAAAACGAATAAGCAGAAAGCGCCTCAAATATAGCCATAGGACAGAGAATTCCTTGAATTTGGGTTGAGGGTATCTCTTTAAGAGAGGCTATTGCCTGTTTGGCAAAGGAATCTACCGGAGTATCATTAGGTGTTACAAATGCACTCACAGACTTTGGATTTCGCCAGTTAACAGCCATCTTGTTAAAAAGGATAAGAGATTCATCCATAGGAGGAGTTGTCTTAGCAATGCCCTTCAAATAGTAGCTTACTGTTACATTAGCCTGAACAGGAGTATCTTCATCTGCTTCAAATAGTTTCTTGTTAAAGCAAACCTTTAGTGGGATTTCTTTAGTTGAATCAGGAGGGATCTCGGAAACTGTATACTGACTTGGATAGTCTGTAAGTTCTCCTAATGCAAGGCTGATCTGTACTCTGGTGATATCTTCATCCGAATTGTTCCTCAATCTTATCCAGCCTAAGGGATTTTCAGCATAGTACCTGCATTTAGATGGAAAGATATTCTCTATAGATATATCTTCAATCTCAAGGGCAGGACCTTTTTTTTCTTTATCAAACCGCATGGTAAATGATACCCGATGTGTATCCCCTAACTTTTCAAAAGGCAGATAAGCATAGTCAAAGCAAAGATTCTTGTTTTTGCATCCCAATCCTGCTGAATACCTATTTGTATCAGCCGATTGATACCCGGCTCGCATGGCAATAGCCTTTGTAAGCAAGTATTCCAGACCAAGATGGAAATACAGCTCTTTATCCTTAATCAACTGCTCCAGTTCACTGGCAACAGTCAGCCCATTTCTGTTGTATGCTGCACCCAGTCTGAGGGTTAGCGGAAGATCACAGGGTTGTTCGATAAACTTGAGTTTCTGACCAATGTTTTGGACAGAGAAGCCATAGTTCCAGTTTGTTCCTTTATACATGCCGCCAATATCAAGGGCAGCCGCATCTGCTTTATCCCTATCCAGCTTCTCCCGAATAAACTTCCCGCTGATTCCGGCATAAAAACCAGGGGCAACCCTGTATGCCAATCCACCAGTAATAAACGAGTCCAAAGCCGCTGCATACCCTTCATCCCTGTCATCCTTAGAGCTTTGCCTCTTTATGCCATCTACTGTTAATTGTCCAAACCCGATACCATACCACCATTTATTCCCTCTCAAGCCCAATCCCAGATGCCCATGGCCAATCCCCTGATAGAGTTGGTTATAGTCCATAAACAGCTCTTTCTTCTCCATACATCCCAGCCCGGCAGGATTAGAAAACAGGGCAGTCACATCATTGCCCAGGACAGCCCTGATTCCGCCCATAGCATTGGTCCTCGCCCCCACATCCATCTTCAAAAAGGCAGCAGAAGACTTGCCTGCCTTAGCTGAAGCTTCAGACACACATAGAGATAGCATAATTGCTATAAAAATAATAGAACACGGATGACACGGATTTAACGGATTTTCACGGATTTTTTTAAGATCTTTCTGATCTGTGTCCATCCGTTGCATCCGTCCAATCCGTGTTCTATTTTCCTTTTTTATCATTTGTAAAAATCACCCTTTTAAAATCATAGAACACGGATGACACGGATTTAACGGATTTTCGCGGATTTTTAAAATCTCTGATCCGTGTAAATCCGTCCAATCCGTCCAATCCGTGTTCTATATCCCTTATTTCACCACCATCACCTTATCCACCACTCGTTTCCCACCGCCTTCAAACACATAAATATACACCCCACTTGCCACATCCTGCAACTCCCAATCCTGCTCGAAACATACCCCATCAGGTCGGCCATGCCCTTCAAGGGTTGTTACCATATCGCCATTCAGGTCATAGATAGAGATGATGACCGAATAATCTTCAGGCAGATACCATCTAAAAGTGGCTTTGGGCTTATTCCTGGCCGGGTTGGGATAAACAAAGACAACAAACTCTTCCGGCAAATCCTTAGTCTCAGCTATACAAAAGATTGATAGATGACTTACTTCTGCCATTATCACCTTTTTTGCCCTATCAACCCTGTTTATCCCTCCATCATCCACCAATATCCATTCTTTTCCTTCCAGCCGGTAGATCTGGAATTTATTCTCATCAGAACCGGTTGTGGCAGTATAAGGGATTTGAATCGTGATTGGCTTGTTTAGTGCAATGCCTGGAGTCATAATAAATTCTCTGATTGTCCCTGGCAAATGGGTAGCATTTATTACGCCGGTGATTTCATCTTCAAGCTTAATCGTCACTGCCACTGTTCCTGATACAGCATCAGGCGGAAAAACAACCTGACCGGCATTACCTTCTCTTTTCCATATCCCGCCAGATGTCCCGATAACAACTGTTACCTCAACCGCAGCAGAAATACTGTCTGTCGAACCATCATTAACGACCAGCTTAAAGGAGTAATCCCCTGCAATTGTTGGAATAAATGTTGGCTTTGAGGTTGTTGTGCCTGACAGGCTAACACGCTCTGGCCCAGAAAATTGCTGCCAGTGGTAGGCCAATGTATCCTGATCTGCATCCAAGCTCTTGCTGCCATCCAGGGTAACAGGAGTATTCACCAGCACTGTACAGTTTGACCCGGCATTGGCTGCAGGGGGAGTATTACCAATGGTTACAGGTGATGAATCTGCTATTTGCCCAAAGTCTTCTTCATCACACGGTCTAATAGTGAAATACCATTCTTGCCCTTTGCGTGTAGCCGTAGCGGGGATAATCCTTGTACCATCATAAATGCCTGTATAACTGCCATTGCAAAACCATCTTATCTGGCTGTCAATCTCTGTATCACCATCAACATCAGAATAGATGTAAGTCCCCACCAGATTATCAGCCTGTATTGGTGAGGATGGGGAGATATTAAGATTGCCAGCTGTTGGTGGGCTGTTGACGATTGTAACCTGTCGGGTAGTCGTATCTGTTACCCCTTCAGAATCCTTAACCCTCAGGCTAATGGTTTTGGTGCCTTTAGTTGAGTACTGATGTGAAGCGGTATCAGTGGGTGTGCCTTCTGCCCATGCTCCTCCGTCTTCCCACTGCCAGCTTACGGCTATAGTACCTTCAGGGTCTTGAGAGGCAGAGGCGTCTACCATAAAAGTAGTGGTAATTGTGCCTGTGTCTGGCGTAACTGTGAAGGTTGCAACAGGTGGCTGGTTCGCTGTCGGTGTACCCATGAGCACAAATACTGAAAAATGTGGTGTTGAGGCTGAAACAGTATTACTTGCGGAATTAACTTTTGAATCAATCAATCGCTCCCACTTCACATCGTCCTCGTTTAAGGTAAATATTGATAACCCCTTTTCTTTAATACTTGTGCCATCAACTACTCCATCTTGATCAATATCTGGATAAGAGATTATGATAGTTGGAGAACATGGTAAGGAGTTGGTTCCAATTAGTTGTTCATCATCATAAACATTAATTTCAAACATTAAATCAGGGATACATTTATGAACATTTTCTTTTTTATTAACCGCAGCAATAGCTGTCGGGGTTATTTTTTCAGGAGTATTTAGAGGGTCAAGGTTTACAGATGGACAATAATTTTGCAGGAAAGCTCCGGGTGGAATAATTACAGTAATCCCGCCTTTGGTTACTGTTCCTGGTTTCCCACGGTCCATCGTAACCATAAAGGCATTTGTTAAAGTTCCAACCTGACTATCTGGATTTGTAACAATCACATCCCACTTTCCTGATTTAGCATTGGTCAAATCAAAGGTAGTAGTAATAGTAGAGTTTGCTACTTGAGTATTTGTCCCATAAATATCAGCCTGGTTTTGTCTGCTAAGTTTTGCTTTTGCACCTTCTTGAAAGGAATATCCAACAATGGTAACAGTTATAGTACTGGTATCTACACCAGTCTTTGGAGTAATGCGGGTTATTTCTATTGGTAAAGCAGTTATTCGCAGTGAGAATGTCCGGGTAGCAGTTTGAGCAGGAAAACTTGAATCAACTAATTGGACAATGAAATTTGAAGTCCTAACAGTGACTGGAATTCCTGAAATTACACCTGTGGATGTTCCTAAAGAGAGACCTGTTGATAGAGTTCCTGAGATAACAGACCAATAGTAAGGAGGTGTTCCGTGAATAGCGGTTAAGGTTTGAGAGTAAAGTATACCAACTTGACCGATTGGCAAATTGGTAGGAATAATGATTGGTGGGGTAGAAGTCCCTTGATATTCATAGGCACCCATGTCGACTGTGTCGCCTGTTATGCGGGGGTTGCCGTCTTTGTCGATTGAGGGGATGCTTGGGGCAGTGTTTGAGCCTTTGTTGATGCAAGGGGAGGCTGTGCCAAGGTGATAGTCGCCTCCTCCTACAAATAATGGGTCGGTATTGATATTGCCTATTCCTGCCCAGCCATCTTTGATATTAGAATAGGTGATGGTTATGGATCCACCGCTGAATAAATAGATTTCCTGTGGACTATCATTCCAAAAGATGCTGTTGACTACCGTGGGCGAGGAGGATTGACAAAAAATCCCGCCGCTTCTGTATGTAGCAGAGTTATTGCTGATGGTACAATTGGTTATCGTGGGCGAAGAGGAGTAACAAAAAATCCCGCCGCCGTTGTTGCCAGCAGAGTTATCGCTGATGGTGCAATTGGTTATCGTGGGCGAGCAGGAGGATTGGCAAGAAATCCCACCGCCGTTGTTGCCAACCGAATTATTGCTGATGGTGCAATTGGTTATCGTGGGTGAGGAGAAGAAGTAACAAGCAATCCCACCACTGCAGTTGCCAACCGAGTTATTGCTGATAGTGCAATTGGTTATCGTGGGCGAGGAGGTGCCGCAATAAATCCCACCGCCGCCGTTGTTAGATTGACCATTGATGATAGTAAATCCATCCAGCACTGAAGTTGAACCTTCATCAGAGCCAAATGTTACCACACTACCCTTCATATTTCCGTCAATAATGGTACTGGCATGCCCATGGACAGATTTGACAGTGATGGCTTTGCCTAAAAAGTTAATGTTCTCTGTATAAGTCCCAGCCGCAACAGATACTGTCCCGCCTGTTGGACAGGCATTTATCCCTGCCTGAATAGTGGTGTAAGTGCCAATAAGAGTTTCTGTGGCATTATATACCGTCACCGAACCTTGTGTCAATGTAGCATAAATATAAGTAGTTGACCCATCCGTAACCGTTACCGTCCCATACCAGTCCTGATAGCCAGATAGGGTTAGTTTTATAGTATGTGTGCCTGCTGGGACATGAGTAGTCGGAGAACCGGTATCATTGCCATCAAGGTAGATTCTGGCACCTGATGGGGTGGGAGTGATGGTAAGAGAGCCATATTGTACTGTTATCCCATCACTCCAATCTGACCAGAAAACATCTTCAGCCTCTATCCCATAACCATTCTTTGCCTTTACCCGAGCATAATAAGTAAGTGAATTGGTAGCGTTTACTATTGTGTAAGACAATATATTGCCAACATTACCATCAAGAATTGTCTCAGTTGTTGTCTCTTTGACAGCCTTCACCTGTAATCTGTAACCGCCAATCCCTGTCTCTGGATCAGCAGCATTCCCTTTATCCCATGAGAAGGTAAATGTTGTTGTTGAATAAGTGCCGGTGTCGATTGGGGTAGAGGGTTTGCATATGGGTGGGGTCAAATCCTTCCACCATTCAACCTCACTATTTTTAATCAGTGCATACGATACCTTACCTTTATCAAAGTTATCATAATAATCAAAAATCTTTTCATCAATGCTTGCAGTTGCTGTAGTTCCCCACCAATTGCCGGAAATGGGAATAGAACCGCTGGAATTATTATAAAAATCATATGTTGTATTCTGGCAAAGATTATTCTGGCTAATATCATAAAGGCTGTTGGTATCTGTCCAAATACCCCAGTTGTTATTAGAAACTGTATTCCTAACAACAGATACCTTGCCAGCAAGTTGCAGCCCTGTTTTATTGCCAATAATTTTATTCTGGCTTACTGTCCCACATTGCAGATAAAGACCGGCTGCTGTTGTATGCGTTGTAACAGTGTTGCCATAAATATTAAGCGTTCCACCACTTTGATAAATACCATAAGAACCATTATCGGTGATGTAATTGTCTAATATTTGGGATGAAGTATTGGTATATATCCCGCCGTTATTCCTTCCAATAGTATTCCCAGAAACAGAGATCCCTTTACCATTGCAAGAATAGATACCATAGGAGCTATTATCTCGAATTATATTACCGGAAATTATCGCATCACTTGATAAGTTATTGGCATATATCCCATAATTGCTGTTGTCAGAAATAATGTTATTGCTAATCTCTTCTGGTAAGCCGACATTCAAATATAATCCATGCTGTGCATATTTTATCTCACAATAACTGATCGCAGAACCCCCATTAGCACTGCTTGCGGTAAATTCAATATACTGCCAATCACCAGCTGAGCATGGGGCTTTATCTGAGGTAAAGACAATCCGATTATCTGGTGTGCCTATAGCTTTTAAGCAGCCGTTTATTCTAATGAAGGTTCCTGAAGCAAATTTTACCACTACCCCGGGTTCAATGGTCAGTGTTACCCCTGCTTCAACAAGGGTACTGCTGCCAATAATGTAAGGGCTATTGCTCAATGTCCATGTAGTACTTGTACTAATTATTCCTTTCCTGAGCGTACCAGCAACAAGTGAAGAGCTTACTGTTGCCGTTGCATTCTCAATGGCCATTACAATATGCTCATCAATACTGTATCCGCTGGCTGCAACCCGCACAGTGCAGCTTCCAGCAGGAACAAACAGGCAATAGCTTCCATTTGTATCTGTTGTTGTAGCAACCCGGACTGCTTCATTATTGAATGCCTCAACCATTGCCCCATTTATTTCCTTGTTATCAGCCGAACTGGTTACCTTGCCAGCAAG
>DYDG01000097.1 GCA_020717845.1 Marinifilum sp.
CACAGGCAAACCCTCTACCCCAGTCGATACTGGCACTTATTCAACAGCAACAACAATTACCTTCTCATGGAGTAAGGGGGCTGCTACTGACACAGAGACAGGGATTGGCGGCTACAGATTACAGGTAAAGGCTATCAAAGGGACAACAACCGAGACAATTTTTGATGGTGATGTTGGCAATACAGTGTCTTACACAACACTAAATGCCACCAATTCACTTACTTACTATGCTCGGGTAAAGGCAAGGAATGGCTGCGGGGTAGAGGCTGAAGATGCTTATTGGTCAAATTGGAGTGATGGGATAACAGTAGACGCTACCCCGCCCACAGGCAAACCCTCCACCCCAGTCGATACTGGCACTTATTCAACAGCAACAATTACCTTCTCCTGGAGTAAGGGGGCTGTTACTGATACAGAGACAGGGATTGGCGGCTACAGATTACAGATAAAGGCTGTCAAAGGGACAACAACCGAGACAATTTTTGATGTTAATGTTGGCAATACGCTATCTTACACAAAAGTAAATGCTACCCATTCACTCACTTATCATATCAGGGTAAAGGCAAAAAATGGCTTTGGGATAGAGGCTGAAGATGCTTACTGGTCAGATTGGAGTGATGGGATAACAGTAGATACCATACCACCTCAGTTGGAGATAATTAATCCATCAGCAGGAAACTCAGAGGTAAAAAACGGAAAGGTTACCCTGAGTGGGAAAACTGAAGAAGGAGCAGTTTTATCTAAAATAACTATAAGGGATAGGAATGGAAACATTTTATCAAATGAAAAGATATATACTGCAACTATTGATGCTGGAGGAACTATCAGTGTAACAATAGATACAGCCGAGATAGCAAGGAATTATCCACTCTCCTCGCAGATTGAAATTGAAATTACTGTCCGGGACAGGGCAGGAAATCTTGTTACCAGCCGCTCATCATTGATAAATATTGCAGCTCCAACTGGCGAAAGGTTTACTCTTTACAACAATTTATTTGACCCAACAAAGAATGAGGGGGTAGTCGTTAAGTATGAACTGACTGAAAATACGGAGGTAAGTATTAATATCTATGATTTTCGGGGGAATTTGATTAAAACATTGGTGGATGGGTATCAACTTGCCGGTATTCATACGAAGATATGGCACGGTAAGAATGACGACAGGGTAATTGTAGCAAGCGGGATTTATTTGATCCAGATAAAGGCTGGTGGGTTTAAGGAAACGAAGAAGGTGGCAGTGGTGGAATAATCCGCAGATTACGCAGATTACACAGATTATTAGGAGAAGATGGAAAAGGGTAAATATGGGGAGCAAGGGGAGTAAACATCCATGCCATTTGTTTGTAGAGACGCAAAATCTTGCGTCTCTACGGAGCAGAACAGCCTGGAATATAAGCGTTTATCTTTAATCTGTGAAATCTGCGTAATCTGCGGATATTTGCAGATTTAATCCACAGATTATAAAAAAGGTTTTATAGAGATGGAAAAAAGAGATCCAATGACATATAGCATTATTGGGGCGGCGATGGAGGTACATCGAACCTTGGGGTGTGGCTTTTTGGAGGCAGTGTATCAAGAGGCATTGGCTGCTGAATTTGTCTTACAAAAAATACCTTTTCAAAGAGAAGTAGAAATACCGATTTATTATAAAGACCAAGTTCTTTCAACAAAGTATAGGGCTGATTTTGTCTGCTTTGAAAAGATAGTTGTTGAATTGAAGGCGCTAAGTCAACTTGGTGGTCAAGAAGAAGCTCAACTTATTAATTACTTAAAGGCAACAGGTTTAAAAAGAGGTATGCTCCTTAATTTTGGAGCAGAAAGTCTGGAATATAAACGTTTTGTTTTTAATCTGTAAAATCTAATCCGCAGATTACGCAGATTACACAGATTATTAGGAGAAGATGGGAAAGGGTAAATATGGAGAGCAAGGTGGAGTAAATACTATGCCATTTCTTTGTAGAGACGCAAAATCTTGCGTCTCTACGGAGCAGAAAGTCTGGAATATAAACGTTTTGTCTTTAATCTGTGAAATCTGCGTAATCTGCGGATAAAGATAAAAAGTAAGGGGGTTGAAATTGAGAATGAATACAATGGTTACTAATTTGTGGAGACATTTGATTACAGCAGGAGTTCTTGCTTTGCTGCTATCCAGTAATGCCTATGCAGCAGGTGAGTCTATTTTGCTTTCGCTTGATGGGCTGATGGGTGCCAGACCAACAGGGATGGGGGAAACATTTACCGGGCTGTCTGATGATATTAATGCCCTGCATTATAACCCGGCAGGCTTGAGCTTTCTTGTCCAGCCAGAATTTAGCACCATGTATCTGACCGGGCTTGCAGACAGCCATTATGGTTTTGCTGGTGTTGTTTACCCGTTTAAGAAAAGTACGATTGGATTAAGCCTGACTACCTTTGATGGCGGGAAGATGGATGTTAACCTGCTTAATACAGACGGTTCACTCAAGAAATCAAAAACACTCTCTGCTCAAAAGGATACTATCGCCATGTTTTCCTACAGCCTTGCCGCTGGTTCGGCTTTAAGCCTGGGGTGTAATCTGAAGAGGATAAACTCAACATTGGCAGAGGATTATAGTTCTGCTGCCTATGCTGTTGACATGGGGATGCTTATTCGTCCGGTGGATGACAGGCTTTGTTTTGGGGTTTCAGCCAGAAATGTTGTTGCTGGGACAATAAAGTATAAGAATCTTGAGCATCCATTACCAGTAACCGTTAAGGTTGGATGTGCCTTGAGGCAGAATGACTGGTTGACTATCTGTGCTGATTATGAAAAGCCTGATAATGGCTTAAAGTCTGGCTTCAGGCTGGGTGGTGAATTTTTGATTATGAAGCTGCTGGCTTTAAGGGCTGGATATAAGATTGGTTATGACCAGATAACCTTTAACTTTGGACTTGGACTGAATACAAACGGATTTCTTGTTGATTACAGCTTTGCAGGGATGAAGGATCTGGATAGTATGCAGCAGGTGTCTTTTTCGACAAATTTTGGTGGATTGAGTAATTATCGAAAGGCTTGTGGTTATCATAAAAAAGGGATGTATCAGCGGGCAATCTATTGGGCAGACAAGATTAAGGAAGGGGATGAAAATTTTGAGCAGACAAAAGAGATACTCGCTGACTCAAGAAAACAGGTTACTGCTCAGGATTATTATAATGAAGGTAAACTCTGTTTTATGGAAAGAAAATATGGAGAATCTATGAAATGTTTTCAAATGGTTACGGAAACTATTCCCGAATATCGTGATACAAAAGAAAGGCTGAATATTGCCACAGTTTGTCTGGCAAGGGAAGAGGCAAGGACAGCCATGAGTGAAGCACAAAAAATTGTAAACAAGGCAGAATCAATGGGGCTGGATATGGAAAAGGCAAATAATATCCTCAATGAATCTAAAGACTTGTATGAGCATACAGAATATGTTTCAGCAAAAACTAAGGCAGAGGAATCCTTATCAATCGCCAGCAGTGAATTAGAGAAGAAGAAGGAAGAAATAGCAGTTGTTCAACCTGTTGTGGAAAAGCCAAAGGTTGCAACTAAGCTCACAGCTAAGAGGATAAATATTGCTGTGTCTGATTTTGAAGCACACGAGGTATCGGCAATGGAAGCATCAACAATAGCTGATTTCTTAAGAACAGAACTGATTAATTCACAATCTTTTACTGTCCTTGAACGAGGCAATATGTCCACGATACTTGCTGAACAGCATTTCCAACAAACTGGCTGCACAACGAATGAATGTGCGGTCCAGATGGGTAAGATATTGAATATAGAAAAGATATTGATTGGCAGTTTTAGTAAGATGCTGAATATATATTACATCAATGTGCGTTTGGTTGATGTAGAGACCGGGGCAGCAGTCTTGGCTGAGACGATAAGCTTTGCTGCAGCAGAGGATCTGCCGGTAAAGATAAAGGAGCTGACGGCTAAGATTGTTGACAAGGTGGGGCAAGGTGAAAAAGGTGAAAAAGATAATGAATAAATTAATCATTACCTGTGGGTTATTGCTAAGCCTTTTATTTCTTTCATCAACAGTATTTGCTCAGGCAGAGGATGTGAACAGGGCTGCACCTGATTTCAGGTTGAAGCTGCTTTTTGGCAAAAACAGCCTGACCCTTAACAAGCTATTAACCAAGGAAAATAAACAGAATGTGCTTGTCTTGAGTTTCTTTGATACTGATTGCAAGCCATGCCTGAAGGAAATGCCTCAACTGCACCGGCTTGCTCAAAAATATCAGGGTAAGGATGTTGGGGTTTATTTGATCAGTATTGATAAGGCAGCAGCAGATGTGGTTGAGGATTTTGTGAAAAAGAATAATATCAGCCTGCCAGTCCTTTTTGACCCTTATGGTCTGCAAGCTGGTGCAGAATATGGCGTTATAGTAAATCAGACAGCTGTGATACCAAAGTTGTTTTTAATCAGTAAGAATGGCTGTATAAAGAAGATCTACAACGGCTATATGGAGGATCTCGTAGCAGCTTTAAGCAAAGAGATAGATGCCCTTTTACTGGAAAAAAAAGAGCCAGTGGCTAAAACAAATGCCTTGACCATTCTTTTTAGTAACTCTACCAATGGTTATTTAGAGTCCTGTAATTGTGCCGAAAATCCGTTTGGCGGGCTTGTTCGCAGGGCAACCCTGATCAAGGAGATAAGGAAGGATGAGCCAGGGGTTCTCCTCTTAGACAGCGGTGATATACTCCCTCCCAGACATGATCCTTTACTCTCCAGGTATACACTCCTGGCCATGGAAGGGATGAATTATGACCTGATTGCACTCGGTGATCAGGAGCTGATTTTGGGCACTGAATATATCCGAAAGGAGATTGAGGGCAAAAACCTTCCTTTTTATTCAGCCAATCTAAGCATTTGTCAGGATAAGACATGCACCTATTTAGCCCCATCTCATCTAATCAAGGAAATTGGCAGCTTCACGGTGGGAATTATCAGTATAATCTCACCCGAAGTTTTCACCTTTTTCCCAAGGGATCTTATCAAAAACTTAGAGGTATCTGACCCTGTCAAGCAGGTTCAGGGCTTTGTAGAGGCTTTTCGTGATAAGGTTGACCTGATTATTGTGGTTTCACATTCTGGTTATGAGGAAGATTTGAGATTGGCCAAACAGGTTAAGGGGATTGATGTAATCATTGGCGGACATTCCCAGACATTAGTGAAAAAGGCTTCTGTTGTGCCAGGGACATTGATTGTGCAGACAGGAGAAAAGGGGCAGTATCTGGGTAGATTGGACATAAAATTTGACAAAAACAAGAAGATTATTGGTCATCAATATCAGCTCCTTCCCTTAACCAAAGATATTGTGGATGATGAGGATGTGCGGGCATTGATTGGACAGTATTACTTAGAATTAAAGGAATAAGCTAAACTTTTGCAACCTATCACCACGGAGGCACAGAGGCACGGAGATATAACCTACATTGCGCACCCCCCTTCATGTTAAAATTTCTCCTTAATGTCTATCGAGATATTACTTGCTTAAACTCAATGTTCAAGGTTTTTAAGCTGTGATAGTCAGAATAGAACGGCTTAGCATATTTGTAGCTGCGGGGCTTGTCCCCGCTATCTTCCAATCGCGAATGGAAATAAGAAGCGACCACAAGGGTCGCAGCTACAAGAATATTGGCTGGTATTTTACTACTCTGAACTGGTGGTTCTTATGAGCCATAAAAACCTTGAACATCGAGTTAAAGAGAAAAGCAAAGGCCATTGAGCACCCTGGATGATTTTACGACTTGCTTTACCTCGCTTCCTGAGCCAACTCAAGAACACCCTGTCAATCATTTTTTGTGACAAGACACTGAATCCAGAACAGATAGCCTCGAGGTTGAGTTGATTTCCAATCTCTTGATAGGCGAGCAATGCCTTCAATCCCTTCAAGCCAGTTGACTATTTCCATCAGCAGCACATCGGCTCTATTAGTCTTGCCACCCAAAATCTCAACTGCATGGGTGGTAAAATTGTGCATTCATTATCCGGCCCCCCACACAGGTTAATACGAATTCGGATTTCACAGTAACTGCTCAGCTTCAACCCTGACCTGATGATACCCCATTGAATCGGCTTTGTCGTAGGCGGATTGAGCAAAGGTTCTGGCTTGCTCCACATCCTTGCAGACAAGATATGCCCTGGACAGGATTAGCTCTGCCTCAGGCTCGTAAAGCCTGAATCCTGTCCGCTCACACAGCCCAAGCACTGTATTGCCAGCCTGCACAGCCTCCTGATGCCTGCCTGTATCCAGATGCAGCCGGCCAGACTCAAGCAGGGCTTCGATTTCAAGAGCGGGCATGCCTACCTGGCGGGCAATCTCAATAGCCTGTTGCAGATGAGCCTCAGCCTCCTTGTGGTTGCCCTTTAGCCTTTCAATGGCACTCAGGCAGCGATGACAGCGGGAGATGACAGCCGGCCATTTATTCCTCTGGCAAATCTCAAGGTTTGCCCGGGTAAGTTTAGCCGCCTCATCAATTTGCTTAGTTGAGAGGAGGAAGTCAGCATACCGAACTCCTCTTTGACTGTAAAGCCGCTCTCCCCTGATCTTTCCTTCAATCTCATCTGCCTGCCGAAACTCCTGACCTGCTTGCTCACCTTTGCCCGCAAGATGAAGTATCCAGGCAAGATAGGCTTTTGAAATCATGATATTCTGCTCAGACCCTGCTTTCTCTGCCACATCGTATGCCTTCCTGGCACTCTCAACTGCCCGCTCAAGCTCACCAGCTTGAAACTGAAGGTCAGCTAAGTTTCGATAACCCGCAGAGGCAGATTCCCATTGCCCCTCTTTAACATTCATCTCTAATTTCCTTGTATATAACTTCTCCGCCTCTTTTGGCCGGCCTGTAGAAAGAAGTGCCAGCCCGGCTGTATTGAGCAGCCAGCTCTGGTCGCTCTTCTTACTTACCAGCGGCACCTGTGAAAGATTACCAGCCGGGAAGAAGGTTCTGGCAAGGGAGAGGTCGGTTTCCCAGGCACCAAGCTTACTTGTAATGAAGCCTTCCTCCCTTCTGTTTATTTTCCCCCAATAAACATCATCAAGCATCTCATCATAAAGCCTCGCTGCACACCCATGATAGACCTGCTCAAACAGCGGCTGCATCTCCGCCAGTGTTTCAGGCTCATCAGACGCATACGAGCCGATGTAGTGGTAGATGTGTTTATGGCACAGCCTCTTATCTTCTTCCGCAATGATGGACTCGACAGGCTGTTACGGAATGTAAAATCAGTAGCAACGATATGCCACATATAGTAGTTGGTAGCAAGCTTAACGCAACATATTGTGTGCCTCTCGTACCAAATTCTTATTCCGTAACAGCCTGTCGAAGTAGGCCTTAATCAGGGGATGGGTGGCGTAGGTATCTTGATGCTGGCTTTCCCCAGGTAAATCTGAGACTTCATGAGCGGAGGAGAATGAATCTGGAACTCCGTGGGTAGAGGAGGACGAATCTGTGACTAATTTATTGAGGGTTTCTTGCCCTTTTGAGATAAGCCGTCTGTCGCACAAATTATCTACCATGCGTTTAAACGAAAACACGGGCATAGCTATCAACACCTGATTCATTTCCGTCTCCATCCTGGCTCGAAACACCCCTTCAAAATCCCCATCCCGCACCTCTCGTCTAAACAGCGAGAATATCTTCATAAACACCCGCTGTTTCGGGTCAAGCTGCTTTTCATACCACAAAAGAATACGGTGTGCCTTACCGCCGGCTTCTTTATCCGAATGGAACGGTGGTATTTTGGCTACCTTTTTAATATCACCCCCAAAGTCTTCCTTCAGGTACTTAGCCAGCAGGGTCAGGGAAAGGGCATGCCCAGCATACTCGCTTATTACCCTATCCATCTCCTCCTGCTCACCCTTGACCCCTACCCTGGCAAACAAAGCCCTGGCATCCTCAATCTCCAGGCGTTCTACCTCTATCTTTTGGTAAGCGGTGCCCTGGTAATTCTCAATATCTTTCAATGGATACCGGGTGGTGATAAGACAGAGCCCTTTACCTCTGGCATCAGCCAGGAACCTGAGCAGCTCCGAGCATTCCCGATGTGCCATACAGCCAAACTCTTCCCCTTTTTCCTCCCCCTTCTGCATCTCCTCCAGCCCATCCAGGATGATAAGATACTCACCCTGGCAAATAAGCTCCAGAACTCCTGACATCACTCTGCTAACCTCCCGAAAAATAAGGG
>DYDG01000098.1 GCA_020717845.1 Marinifilum sp.
CCTTCGCAATTTGTTGAAGAAACCATTGAGGATAACAAAAATAAGTTAACCTTGCACTATATCTCTGATGTAAATATTGGAAGAGATTTCAAACGGTTGTATCGCAGCACGATACAGGATTTGGAGGTATATCTTTATTATTAAGAGACTGAGGAGTAAGCTATGCCAGAAACTTTGATAAAGGTTAAGGGATTAAAAACTCATATTCATACACCTGAAGGGGTTGTCAGGGCTGTAGATGGTGTGGATTTTGAGATAAATAAGGGAGAGATTGTAGGTATTATTGGAGAGAGCGGTTGTGGAAAGTCTATGACCGCCTTATCCATCCTTCGATTACTTCCTCCTCAGGCAAAGGTAAGCGGTGAGATACTGTATCGAGAAAACGATTTATTAAAATACAGCCCTTCTCAAATGCGGGAAATTCGGGGGAAAGGGATATCCATGATATTTCAGGATCCGGTTACATCCTTGAATCCTGTTTTTACTGTGGGCAATCAAATCTGTGAAGCAATTACCCTTCATCAAAAGATAAGTCAGAAGGCAGCTGTTGAAAAAGCTATTGAGATGCTGGGATTATGTGGATTGCCATCACCTGGAGAACAATTTAAGCGATACCCCCACCAATTAAGCGGGGGGATGAATCAACGAGTTATGATTGCCATGTCTCTTGTTACCCATCCAGAAATACTTATCGCTGATGAGCCAACTACTGCCCTGGATGTAACCATCCAGGCACAGATTCTGGATCTAATCCAGCACCTTCAATCTAAATTAACCATGTCTGTTTTGCTTATTACCCATGATCTGAGCATCATTTCTGCTATTACCAAAAGGGTTATCGTTATGTATGCAGGTAAGGTTGTAGAATATGCCAGAACAAGTCAGATATTTGCTGCTGCCAAAAATCCTGCTGCAGCTCTCCTCCATCCCTATACCAGAGGATTGATAAATTCTATCCCAAACATAGATTTTACAGAAACAACACCACAGACACCTCTTTCACCTCTTTCAAAACGGCTCAATACTATCCCTGGTGTTGTTCCCAACCCTATGGATATTCCAACAGGGTGCAGATTTCATCCAAGATGTCCGAATGCTGTTCAAGTATGCAGAGAGGTTGAGCCAAAGATTCGCTTGTGTGGAGAAGATCATGGGATAAGGTGCATTGATCAGGGAGATAGGCTGAAGACTGAAGACTGAAGGTTCATTATCTGTCCCGCATTTATCCTAAAAACCTTCAGCCTTCAGTCTATTTACCTAAAAAGGATATAACCATGCCTGCATTTATCTATAAAGCAGCCGATAAAGACGGCAATATTCACGAAGGGATTGCCCAGGGAGAAACAGAGGCGTCTGTTGTAGAATATGTCAGACAAAAGGGTCTTTGTCCAATAAAAATAACCCCTAAAAAGGATTCTGTTCTTTTCAGGCTCAAGAGAAAGGAAGCAGGCTTGATTATTCAGCAGCTTTCCAGCCTTATTTGTGCAGGGATTACTATTGATAAAGGGTTAGACATCCTTGTCCGAGTTACAGAAAATAAACAAAGGAAAGAAACCCTCCTGCAAATAAAAGAAGATATTCAAAAGGGCAATAGTCTTTCTACTGCCCTGTCTGCCTATCCACACCTTTTCTCAAACCTTGAAATAGTTATGATCAAGATTGGAGAAACAAGCGGCAGTCTGAATCTGGCTCTGGAAAGGATCCATGAGCTTTTTAAGAAACAAGAGGCTTTAATGTCCAGAATAATATCCATGTTAATCTATCCCTTTTTGATGATTGGTGTTGGAGGATTGGTGGTTATAACTGTTTTTACCCTTGTCATTCCAAGATTTGTCTCTATCTTTCAACAGATGGGCGAGACGCTCCCTGTTCCAACCCAAATATTATTATGGATAAGCCATCTAATGAGCAGCTATTGGTGGTTACTTGCCTGTCTTCTCATCGGAGGGATTATGGGATATAGGCTTGCCCTGAAAACAAAAACTGGAGCGGCTATCGTTGATTGGTGTATTTTAACCATTCCATGGATTAAATCTTTAGTAAAACTCCTTTATGCGGCTAGATTTTCCAGAAGCATGGCCACTCTCTTGGACGGAGGGATACCCATTGTTGATGCGGTCAGGATTGCTAAAGATAGTATTGCCAATAGTATTATTATTAAACGGATAATAATCGTTCAAAACAAGATAAAAGAGGGATCTGGAATAGCAGCACCACTTCAAGAGGCAAGGGTTTTTCCAGAGTTGATGATTCAGATGGTTGCCTGTGGAGAGGAAATGGGAAATTTGAAACAAATGCTGACGAATATAGCGGATACCTATGATATTACTCTACAAAATCAAATATTTAGAATCGTTTCCTTCCTGGAGCCAGCCATGATCCTGATAATGGGAATAATTGTTGCCTTAATTGTGTCAGCTATCCTTTTGCCAATATTTGATATGAGCCAATTGCCAATATAGGCACGGTTCAAAAAGGCATGATTTCCCAACTTGGTGAGTGTGAGGAAGTAAGGACAGCGACCGTTTTTTTGATTGACAGATTAAGATTTACAGGACTGCTCCTATATTCTCATGAATCCAGCAGAGGTCCTCACACTTTGAACTCATATGCAGCCTATTGCAAAGGGTTGGACTCATGTAGCAAGGATTACTTCTATCTTCAAGGAGGGTCAGTGCTATTTGTATTTTATCTTTCTGCTACCTTTGCCAGGTTATTAAGGGGTAAAAAATGGACATAAAAAAGATCGAAATAGAGGTAGCTGAAATTCTTAAAAAGGATGAGAAACACATAAGTAAGATAGTAGATTATTTCATCTCTTCAGCTATCGATAATCGAGCCAGTGATATTCATTTAGAACCTTTAGCAGATGGTCTTAAGGTGCGGTATCGGATTGATGGGGTTTTACACGAGATAGCAAAATTACCCAAAGGTATAGAGGATCAGCTAATCTCTCGGATTAAGGTTATCTCCAAATTAGTCATTTACAAAAAGAAAATGCCTCAGGATGGTAGGATTATTACCCCGGATGGAAAGGATTTACGAGTCTCTTTTTTGCCTGCTATTCATGGTGAAAAGGTGGTCATCAGAATAATTTCGGGCAAAGATGATTTTTTGCTTTTAGAAGGGTTGGGGCTTGAGGCTAAGATAAAAAAAGACCTGCAAAGGCTTTTAGTCTCACCCCAGGGGATGATTCTCCTTACAGGTCCGGCAGGGAGTGGGAAAACAACTACTATCTATGCTGGCTTGAAGTATATTTACGATGTAATTGGTGACTGGGTCAATATTACTACCTGTGAGGATCCAGTAGAGCATGATCTGGGGGTGGCTACTCAAACACAGGTTAATCCTGCTACTGGGTTTACCTTTCTACAAGGGCTGCGATCTATCCTCAGGCAGGACCCGGATGTAATTATGCTTGGCGAAATACGTGACTACCAGACAGCAGAGATTGCTGTCCAGGCTGGCTTTACAGGGCATTTAGTAATTAGTACTATCCACAGTGGGCTGACAACGGGTGTGTTTTCAAGACTCATAAATATGGGTATTGAGCCCTACCAGACTGCCTCAGCGATTACCGGGATATTAGCTCAGCGATTGGTCAGGGTATTGTGCCCAGAATGTAAAGAGCAATATCAACCTCCACCAGACTTATTGGAAGAGTTGCAAATCTATGAACATAATCCAAAATTCTTTAGACCTAAAGGATGCCAGGAATGCAACGGAACCGGCTACAAGGGTAGAACAGGACTGTTTGAGCTACTAATAGTCTCTGAGGAGATAGAAGAATTGGTGGCTAAAAGAGTAACTGATAGCCAGTTGAGAGAAAGGGTAATTGCCTCAGGGGTGAAGACATTAAGGGAAGATGGTGTGAGTAAGATGTTAGCAGGGATAACCACCCCTGAAGAGGTGATGAGGGTAACACAATGACAGGACATGTTATGGGCCGAATTAATATAATAAGCCTTTTAGAATGGGTGCTTAGATTTAGCACCAAGAAACAGAAACCTATATTAATTAACCTGTTAAAACAACTGGCTCTGATACTTAAACTCCAGATGCCCTTAGCCGAAGGCTTAACAGTGCTGACTCAAGACCTGCCCCGACATTTCATAAAGAAGATCAAAACAATTATAAGTGATATAGAGGAGGGGAAATCTATAGCGGATGCCCTTAAGAAACATCCCGGACTCTTCCCCAAATTATATCTGCCCATGATCAGGATAGGGGAAAAAAGTGAAAATTTACCCAGAATATTGGAATTCTCTGCAGCGTATCTGGAGAAAAGAAGGGAGACAGGACAAAAGATAGGTATTGCCCTGGCATACCCTGGATATTTAATATTTATAGCTATAGTAATTTTTGCTTTTATCCGGGTTTTCGTCTTGCCTGCCTTTGAGGATATCTATTCATCATTTGAATACCCGTTACCTCAACCAACTAAGATTATTTTTAACTACTTTACTTTATTTGGGGATTATATTGTCCCCTTTCTTTTTATCCTTGTGATAGTGTTTTTTGGACTTAGCCTGACTCGAGGCTTGATAAGACCAGTAGAAAGGATATTCTGGCTGCTGCCATTTTTTGGTCCCTTATGGCAAAAAAGGGCAGAGGCTCAATTCTGTGAATTATTTTCTATCTTGATAGAAGATGAGGGTGATACTACCTATTGCGTGGAGCTGGCTAAAGAGGGTGTCTGGAGCAGCTATTTGAAGTATAAATTAGAAAAGGCACTCAAATTCATAAAAGAAGAAGGGAAAACTATTGGTGAAGCATTTGAGAAGGCAAAGGGATTTTCTAAGACTCTAATCTGGATGATTCAGCTTGGAGAGCAAAATGAGAGTCTGCCCCAGACCGTTTCCTTAATAGCTCAAACCTATCAGGAAGATATAGATATCCAGACGACAAGATTGGTTGCGATGATTGAACCTTTAACCCATGTGGTATTTGCAATTTTTATAGCTATGCTGCTTATTGCTACTTATTTGCCCATATTTGACATGACCGGACTTATCCTTCATCATATAGGAGGCTATTAAATTATGAATAGAATATCTCTGGAAGACTTTATTTTGTTTAATCAACAGCTGGCTTCGATGGTAAGGATTGACCTGCCTATACCTGAGAGCCTGGAGAAAATATCAGTGGCAATGCGCAGGCGAAGAATAGGTAGAATCCTGGGAGAGGTAGTTCGAGATATAAAGGACGGCTGGTCGTTCTCACAGGCAATTGCCAGGCAGCAGGACTATTTCCCACCGCTTTATTTAAGCATGATTAAGGCAGGTGAAGAAATCGGTAATTTAGCCAGAGTGCTTCATCAATTCATAGCCCATTTTCAGGAAGTAGCCAGTTTAAGGAAGAAGGTCATGAATACCTTATTATATCCTGCAATCACTCTTACTATTTCCTTGCTGGTACTTATTTTTATCCTTACCCATACTGTCCCTTCCTTTACTGCTATTTTTGATAGTTTTGGGGCAGAATTACCACTTCCAACGAGAGTGGTAATTCTTGTCGCAGGATTTATTAAAAATAATATCTGGATTATCGCTGGTATTGGAATTATTCTTTTGACTATAATATCTATCTTATCCAAAACCAGGCAGGGAAGATTTATGCTGGATTGGATTAAGCTAAAGATCCCAATGGTGGGTAAGTTGTTACGAGACCATTCGTTATTCTATTTTTGCAGAACATTGGGAGACTTGCTCACAGCTGGTGTGCCAATTGTAGAGGCATTAGAATTGACAAAAGGGGTATTGAAAAATAAGGTGATAGAATCAGCCCTAATTAATCTACAGGAAGAGGTGATTGAAGGCAGCACAGTCTCTCAGCCCTTAGAAAAATCTTCGGTCTTTCCTGCAATGCTCATCTGGATGATGAAGGTAGGGGAAAAAAGAGGGGATTTAGACCAGGTGCTGTTAGAGGTAGGAGAGTTTTATCACCAGCAGGTTATATCAAGGGCAAGCTTGATTACTAAACTTATTGAACCTGCTTTAATGCTTTTTTTAGGCATAATCATTGGGGCTATTGTTGTCGCTATGTATATGCCAATATTTAAGATGAGTGTTATTCTTGGAGGCTGAAATGAAGTCCAGACAGAACGGAGTAACAATAATAGAACTTATGCTGAGTATTTTTCTTTTTACCATAATCTTTACCGGTAGTATAACTGTGCTCAACAAAGGGTTGAAAATTATTGCCGATACCTCAAATTTTTTAGAGGCTATTTGCATCACCAATCAACAAATGGAGTTCATGAGAAGCTTAAGATTTGATGAATTAAAGGATCGCTCGTTTGTAATCAGTAAATTTAAGGGAAAGGTGCTTATTAAAAACTACGAGGATGGGCTAAAAGAAATTACCGTAACAACAAAATGGATAGGGGCTATAGGTTTGCCCAGAAAGATTAGCCTGGTTTCTTTAAGGAGTGGATGATAAATGAAAAAAATGAAAAAAATGAAAAAGGGTTTTACCTTAATAGAATTGATGATCGTAGTAGGTTTAATAGGGATTATGGTTCCTGTTATCTATTCGGTATTTGATTATGGTATGCTTGGCTATAGAACAGGGGCAGGACAGGTAGAGATTTTCAGAGCTGCTCAGCCTGTAATTTTATTGCTGCAAAATGATATAAGAGCTGGCATAAGGGTGGTAGATGAATTTAGTGGCTTCAAAACATCTAAAAACAGCCTTGTATTAGAAAAAGAAGATAGTTATGTATGCTATTATTCGGATAAAAAGATTCTTACTCGAAGGGTCATTGCAAAAGTAGGAAACCAAAAGGAAGCCCAAAGGTTAAGTCGATGTCTGAAAGGCATCACCTTTGATTATAGTAAAAAGCCTTTTATTGCTTTTAAGCTTTTATTCCTCCAAAAGGTAAGAGGGAAGGAGACAAAGCTTGGTTTAGCCTCTGGGGTAACGATGCGTAATTGGAGGGAAGAATGATTTCAAAGGGTGAGCAAGGAAGCTTTTATATCCTCTCGGCCATGATTTGCACTATATTAGCCATTCTTTCATGTATGTTGATCTCAAATATTTCATCAGAATATCTGAAATGTAAGCAGATGGAAGAAAGGTTGATTGCCTTTAACCTGGCAGAGGCAGGGATAGAAAAGGCTATCTGGAAATTAAAAAAAGATGGCTCAAACTATAAAGGTGAGGAAGATACTCACCTGGGTAGAGGAATCTTTAGTGTCAAGCTTGAGGAAAAAGATGACAGGATATTCATTACTTCCATAGGATATTTTTTCAACCAAAAAAAGCCAGGGATAAGGGAAAAAATAAAGGTGGTAATCAGGAAGGAGGATTTGAAGATAGAGTTATGGGAACAAGGCTAAACCTCCTGCTTTATAATGGGACAGTTATTGATGGTTATCCCAGTTCATAAAATCGTTTACCATAACCGTGACCAGTGTCTGTGCTTTTTACGAATACGGGTACAGGGTAACGGATACAAATTACGAAATTCCCTCGCTTTTTGTTCAAGAATTTCACAGATTAAGCTGCTAACTAATTCTTTTGATAGACACTTAATCCCTACCTGACAACCTAAATTTGTTGTATGGCTGCATCCTCAATCCTCACAAAAACCTGTAAATACAATTTAATGGCATCCCTAATATTCTTTATTGTCTCTTCATAGGTATCTCCTTCAGAGATGCATCCTGGCAGAAATGGTACTAAAGCAGTATATCCTCCTTCTTCACATTCCTATAGAACAATCTTAAATTCCGTTGTAGGCAGCCTCCTTTTACGCACCATCTAAGGAAATGCGGAATGCGGAGCTGAGAATGCGGAATTCAAAACAAGGCTTGTCTTGCTCCTATACTCTGTTACCTTCCCGCATTTAGTTCTATAACTCGATGTTCAAGGTTTTTATGGCTCATAAGAATCACCAGTCCAAAGTAGTAAAATACCACCCGATATTCTTGTAGCTGCGACCTGCCAGAGGCAGAAGGTCTGCTGCCAGTGCTACCTCGTTTCGACAGGCTCAACAACCGCCTTGTGGTCGCCTCCTATACATGGTTAAAAGATAGCAGGGACAAGCCTGCCAGAGATGCTATCTCCTGCAGCTACAA
>DYDG01000018.1 GCA_020717845.1 Marinifilum sp.
CTGTGCCGACCTCAGTAGCCACCCTGGTTACCTCTGCGGCAAAGGTAGAAAGCTGGTCAACCATGGTGTTGATGGTATTCTTCAACCCTAATATCTCACCCTTAGCTTCAACCGTAATCTTTCGTGACATATCACCCTGAGCAATACCAGTGGTAACCTCAGCGATATTACGCACCTGTGAGGTCAGGTTGCTTGCCATACCATTGACACTTTCGGTTAACTCCTTCCATGTGCCAGAGACACCCTTGACCTCAGCCTGACCGCCAAGTATGCCCTCTGTCCCCACCTCACGGGCAACACGGGTAACCTCTGAACTGAAGGTAGCCAGCTGGTTGATCATCGTATTTACCGTTTTAGCGGTTTTAAGGAACTCACCGGAAAGCGGGGTGCCCTCTACCTCAAGCGGCATAGCCTGCGACAGGTCGCCGCCAGCCACAGCACTGATGACGCGGGCGATTTCTTTTGTTGGCTGGATCAGGTTATCAATCAGGCTGTTGACTGAGTCAACCTTTTTTCGCCAGGCGCCTTTTGCCTCGCCAACCTGCATTCGTTGACTGATCTTACCCTCTTTCCCTACTACCTGATTGATACTGTCCAATCCCTTAGCCATCTGCTCATCCAACGAGGCAATCTCGTTAAATACGTCGGCGATCTTCCCGTCAACACCCAACCAGTCAACAGGCAGACGAACCGCAAAATCACCGTTCCTAAGTCCCACCAGAGCCTCTAATAGAAGCTTGGTATCCAGAGAACCTTTTTCTGTAGCCATAAGATACCTCCTTATTATTATTTAAATATTTTCACCACAGAGTGCACAAAGTAGACACAGAGTTCACAAAGTTTTTTTTAATTTTCTTTCATTAATATGAATTAGAACTTATTCTTCCTTTGTGTCCTCTGTGGTTTTCTTTGTGCCCTCTGTGGTTAATCTTTTAATCTTCTACCTTGCATTTCACTTAGGTAAATAGTTACTAAACTTCAATACCATAATCTTTAACTTCTTTAAGTAGTCCATATAAATTTGATTCATTAAATTCCTCATTAGAAAAGACAACAGGTTCAATCCTGACATCAATATCAATAACCTTTGGAGCAATTTGAAGCATTGCCAAATAATTATTAGAAATATTTTCAGCTATTATACAAACATCAATGTCACTATTATCTGTGTAATTACCACGAGCATAAGAACCAAAAAGGATCATCTTTTTTACATTAAGTCCAGATTTAATACTTTCTTTAAATCTTTTTATGGAATTTATTACTTGAGTTGGGACTTGAGCCATTCTAATAACTCCTTTCCTTTATTTGAATAATTTGTTGCGAACTCCAAATTGCAAATATTATAAAAGTTTTTTTTATAATCATCGTACCTTCCAGATATATTAAAAGTTGTAATTTGTGCAAATAATTCCATTGTATTTTTATCAAAGTTAATGTTTTTAATTTTTGAAGCTATGTTTTGTAGATTATGTCCAAACGGCGATTCAGATTGATTTTGATTTACGAATAATGCCTTTAGCATCTTTTCAATAGATAAATGCAAGAAAAACATTGAATGGACAAATTTATTATTTTCAAGCAATGTTTTTGCTGTATCAAACGTATCTTGTGAAGATTCTATCCAATATTTTTCGATTTCTTTTAAGTCCATTCTCTTTCCTTTCCCCTTTTCTCCTTTGGTACACCTTTATTTGGGTGAATAATTACTAATTTTAAAAGGGACGGTGAATACTTTAGTATATTCAAGTTCTTGTTTATGGGGTTTGATTTCAGCCAGGAAATCAAAATATTTATCAAGGGAATATTGCTTATGGCTATCGTCTTTTTTGCCTGAAGACTTTGATGCTCTATGGTCCCATCGGAAAACAAGTTTATCAATTTTTGCCTGGTTCTCTGTGATTAAAGACATGCAGACTCCTTTGGGTTATACTCAACACTGGCATAACTTGCGATTTATACGGATAAGGAATCCAAAGAAAATCCGTCAAATCCGTGTTATCCGTGGGCTATTCATAATGTTATGAGTTATTTAGCAATCAAATAGCTTCCATCTACATTTTTTACCAAATGAGCATTTAGTCTTTGAACAGCTTCATTAATTCCTTCCTGATAATATTTCTGTTTTTCCTCAAAGGTCTTATTTTTAATATCCTTATATATCTCATCCTTCCATTCCCATACCTCAAGCAATGCTGTCGGCACATTTTTTTTAGCTGATTTCATAGCTTTCTCCTCATTCTATTTTGATTGTCTTCGTGCCTTCGTGGTTAATCTTTTTCACCACCAAGACACTAAGACACTAAGAAAACACTAAGAAGATATTAATCTTTCTCTCTCTTCGTGCCTCTGTGGTTAATCTTCCCTTATCTCACCAGTCTTAGCACAACCGTAGTTCCCTCTCCAACCCTGCTTTTCACATCTATCTTCCCTTTATGTGCCTCAATCAGCCGTTTAACGACAGACATACCAAGCCCTTTACCCTTTGGTTTAGCGGTATAAAACGGTGTCCACATCTTTGCAAGCTCATCCTCAGACATCCCTTTACCGGTATCAGAGATGGTTATTTTGACAAATCCCTTTTCCAATTCAGTTCTAATGGTTAGCCTCTTGTCTCTGTCGACCTGTTTCATTGATTCTATAGCATTTTTGACAAGATTGAGAATAATCTCATGCAGCCTTTCCGGGTCAGCAGTGATATTGGGCAGAGAGCTGTCCATGTCCCAATCCATGGTGATAGGTGAAGGGATACTGATTTTTTGGATACTACTTGGCAGGAATTTATTTATGTCCACATGGATTATGTCCAGCTCAGGTATCCTTGAGCTATCCATAATCTCATCGATAAATTTAGCAGCTCTCATCAGGGCAGCATCTATCTGCTTAATGGTCAGAGAGGCAGTCTCATTTTCCTTACCTACAGTTTCTTTGAGCAAATAAATCCCTGCTCGAATGACCTGAAGAGGGTTTCGTATCTCATGAGCTGTCTCCGCAGCAAGCTCAGCTGCAGCCTCTGCCCTTTCTGCCCTAATCAGCTTCTTTTCTAATTCCTTGCGTTCCGTGATGTTGAGGATAATCCCTTCATAGTGAAGCCGCGAATCTTTTCCATAGACAGCATTGGCACTTAAAGATACCCAGATAATACCCTTATCCTTAGTATAGATACTTGCCTCGAAACCATGAACCATGCCAGCAGCACTTAGCTTCTGACGGAATTCCTCCCCATAGTTATGGTCAACAAAGATCTGCTGAAAGATATTTATGACAGCAGCCGTAAATTCTTCATAGGAATCATAGCCCAACATACTGACAAAGGCAGGGTTTGCCAGGATGATAGAGCCATCTGTTGTTATCTGGAAGATACCCTCTAAGACATTTTCAAAGATGCCGCGATATATTTCCTCAACATCCTTGAACTGTCGGCTCTGAACCTCAACATTACTTACTAATTTTGTTGTAATTCCATACAGCTCGTTGCAGATAACGGTCATTTCCTGATGGGCATCATATAATTTTTGATTGGCTTCTGCCAGCCTAACAGCTTGCTCCTGGACTGTTCTGGTTGTCCTGAATAAATCAATAAATACACTGACCTTGCTTCTGAGCATATCTGGAATAAGCGGGGTAAAGAGATAATCAACCGCACCAACCTCATAACCCTTCAGGCGGTCAAGGTCAGAATGGGCATAAGCAGTAACAAAGATAATGGGGATATGTCTTGTTTGCTGTCTTTGACGAATCATCCTTGCGGTTTCAAACCCATCCATGCCTGGCATTTTCACATCAAGGATTATTACTGCAAACTCCATGCTTAAAAGATGCCTCAATGCCTCCTCGCCAGATGCTGCCTTGACAATGTTTTCATCAAGATCAGCGAGGATAGCCTCCATGGACACAAGGTCATTGGGGTTATCATTCACCAGCATAATATTGACTTTTTCATTAGGTAACATTTAGGTGACTCCTTTTTGTTTGTTTGAGAATGGTTTAAGGGGTCGAGGGTAGGAAGGAAGAGAAAGTGGTTCTCTTCCTCCTGACCTTCGAACCCTTGAACCCATTCTCCGTTTCCTTGATTCTCCTCTGCAACAAAGCTCACAAGCAAGGATGCTTGCGGGACATTCGTATCTAATGGCAAAAACTTGAACATCAAGCAATACAATTAAAATATACCACAAAAATCATTAAAAATCAACATTTTTTTCCGATTTTTCCGATTGTCGATTAAAAAAAATGAAAAATAAACTGTTTTTGGTTTTTTAGTTAGCACAATTTTTTATAATTACCAAAATTGCTAAAAATATCTTGACAAAATCAGGGATGTAAAGTATAATGTTTCACATTTGGTTTGGTTAAAAGGAGACGGCTATGGAACTTTTGGCTGATTACATGTGGGTTGTTTTATTTATGGGGCTGGGGATGTTGTTTGTGTTTGGCGGGTATATAACCAGCTGGCTTATTCGGCCAAACAAGCCATCATCCAAAAAGCTGTTTACCTACGAGTGTGGAGAGGTGCCGGTTGGGTCGGCATGGGTGCAGTTTAATATTCGATATTATCTCTTTGCCCTAATTTTTGTGATCTTTGATGTTGAGGTAGCCTTCATGTTTCCATGGGCAGTTGTTTTTAATGAAATAGGGCTGGTTGCTTTTGTAGAAATGATGATTTTCATGGCTATCTTGCTGGTTGGCTTGCTCTATGCGTGGCGTAAAGGTGTATTGAAGTGGATGTAATGTATCACAAGCCTCCAGCTTGTGTCTGACTAATTCGAGGTGTAATAAATTGAGTCTTCTTGAAACAGTAGGTGTAACAATTGAGCGAGTGCCTGGTGGGCAAATAATTCTGGCACCAATAGATTTTATGATAAATTGGGCAAGGCGTTCATCCTTATGGCCCATGACCTTTGGTCTGGCATGTTGTGCTATAGAGATGATGGCTACCGGTGCATCTCGATATGATTTCGATCGATTTGGGGCAGGGGTATTCAGGCCATCACCAAGGCAGTCTGACCTGATGATTGTTGCTGGCACAGTAACCTATAAGATGGCACCGCGTCTGGAATTGTTGTATAATCAGATGCCTGACCCTAAATGGGTCATATCCATGGGCAGTTGTGCCAATTCTGGCGGGATATTTAATACCTACAATGTGGTGCAGGGTGTGGACAAGATTATCCCTGTTGATGTCTATGTGCCTGGCTGTCCGCCAAGGCCTGAAGGGCTGTTGTATGGATTGATGAAGCTGCAGGATAAGATTAAAGGGATGAGTATTGCAGGATGAAAAATATGTCCTATAAGTCTTATAGGACATATTTAGGAGTAAGAATGAGTAAACAAGAGATTATCAAAGCAGTAAAGACGAAATGGACAGATGCAATTGAAGGTGTGGATGATACCAGGGATTTGACCATTCGGGTAAAGAAGGGAAATATCCTTGAGATATGCAGGTTTCTCGCATGTACACCTGAATTGGGGTTTGATTATCTGTCAGATATCTGCGGTGTAGATTGTCTCTCAGATATTAGTCGGGGTGCTGTCTCTTCATCCCGCTTTGATGTTGTGTATCATATCTATTCTATCAGTAAAAAACATCGTCTGAGAATAAAGGCTGCTGTTAATGAAAATGAGTCCATCAATTCAGTAGAAAGTGTCTGGAAGGCAGCTAACTGGTATGAACGTGAGATTTATGATATGTTTGGTATTGTGTTTGATAACCATTCGGATCTCAGGCGAATCCTTTTGCCTGAGGATTGGAAGGGACACCCATTGCGTAAGGATTATCCGTTGGTGACAGATGTGGGTGAGAAATGGCTTGAGGAAAAGTTGGTAACACATGTGCCGGTGTAAGGTGTAATATGTCTTATAGGTCAAATAAGACCTATTTGAGAGGAAGAAGAAGATGTCAGAGGTTCAAGAATTAATCGTTAATATGGGTCCTCAGCACCCAAGTACGCATGGGGTGTTGAGGTTAATTGTTCATCTTGATGGTGAGGTAGTAACCAGGGTTATACCTGATCTTGGTTATCTGCATCGCGGACTTGAAAAGCTGGCTGAGAATAAGACCTATGCCCAGTTTTTGCCGGTTACAGACAGACTGGATTATCTGGCGGCTATCTCTAATAACCTTGCCTATTGCCTTGCGGTGGAAAAGCTGCTTAGACTGGATGTGCCTAAGAGGGCAAGCTATATTAGGGTAATTTTGGCTGAACTGACAAGGATAGTCAGCCATCTTGTCTGGCTGGCAACCCATGCCCTTGATTTAGGAGCATTTACCCCATTCTTATATTGCTTCCGTGAAAGGGAGCTGCTTCTGGACATCTTTGAGATGTATTGCGGCTCAAGGCTTACCACAACTGCCTTCCGTATTGGCGGGGTGCCAAAGGATATAGATGGTCAGATTAAACAAAAGATAGAAGAGTTTATTCAAATATTTCCGTCAAAGCTGAATGAGTATGAGGCATTATTAACAAATAATAAGATATGGCTCGATCGAACGGTAAATGTAGGTGTTATCTCTGCAGAGGATGCTATAAATTATAGCCTGAGTGGCCCCTGTGTTCGTGGCTCAGGGGTTGAGTGGGACATCAGACGGGCAGAACCATATTGCGTTTATAATGAGCTTGATTTTGATATCCCCACTGGCCGCGGGGTAGGTGATACGTATGATAGGTATCTTGTCCGGTTAGAAGAGATGAGACAGAGTAACAGAATGATTAAACAGGCACTTGAGAAGATGCCAGAGGGCAATCTTATGGCAGATGACCCAAGGGTTGTGCCTCCGACAAGGGATAAGGTAGGGACACGGATTGAATCGCTTATCCATCATTTTCATATCATGGCTGAAGGGTTTAACCCGCCAGTGGGTGAGGTGTATCAGGCTATTGAGGCACCAAAGGGAGAGCTTGGCTTTTATATCATTAGTGATGGTTCTCCAAAGCCATATCGAATGAAGATTCGTGTGCCATCCTTTGCTAACCTTCAGGCAATTGAGAAGATGTGCGAGAATGGCATGATGCTGGCAGATGTGGTGGCTATTATTGGCACGCTGGATATTGTTCTGGGTGAGATTGATAGGTAGTGGTTCATAACATTTGTTTTTGTGAGTAATACGATTGTAGTATTAAAAGGGCAGGGACAAGCCCTGCAGCTACAATGTAGCTGCAACCTGCCAGAGGGGGATCCCTCCTTGTGGTTGCCTGTTAGGGTAGCCCACAAATTCAAATGTTATGAACCAGTAGAGGGATGAAAATGGGTGAGGTAAGAACAAGGCTTTGTCTTGAGAATTATGAAGATAGGTGTTTATTTAAGAAAAAATATATAGCTGAGACAGAGGTTCGAAAAGAAGAGATAGACGCTCTGGTGGATACTGGAGCAGTAATGCTGATGCTGCCTCAGGATCTGGTTGAGGCACTTGGACTTGAGATTATAGACAGGGCGATTGTTACCTATGCTGATGAAAGGAAAGAAGAGCGAGATATTGCTGGTGTGGTAAATGTACGAATTGGCAATAGGCAGATGAATACAGATTGTATTGTTGGTCCACCAAATTCAGAACCATTGGTTGGACAGATTATTATGGAGGGAATGGATTTGTTGGTAGATTGTAGTAAGCAGACATTAAGACCAAGACCAGAGTCTCCATATTTACCATTATTAAAGATGAAGTAGAGACGCAAAATTTTGCGTCTCTACATTATTATGAGGCAGGAAGATTATGACCGAATGTAAATGCAGTCAGGAGTCAAATATAGAGGTGTTTTCGCCTTTTTCATCTGAGCAGCTGGCACAGATAGATGTGATAGTGGCTAAGTATGAGGCAAAGCCGAATTATCTCATCCCTATCCTGAAGGAAACACAGGAGATGTTTGGTTATTTGCCGGCTCAATTGCAGCGGCATATTGCTCTGGGGATTAATGTGCCGGCAAGCCAGATCTTTGGGGTGGTCACCTTTTACGCCTTTTTTAATACTGTGCCAAGGGGTAAATATCTGATTAAGGTTTGTACTGGAACGGCTTGTTATGTTAAGGGTGCCATGGAGATTATTACCAAGATTGAATCTGAATTAGGGATTAAGATTGGGGAAACTACAGAGGATAAGAAATTTACCCTTGAGGCTGTGCGGTGTGTTGGGGCTTGCGGGCTTGCTCCGGCTGTGTTGGTTGGTGAAGATACCCATGGTATAGTTACACCTGGGAAGATAATGGATATATTGAGGAGGTATGAGTAAATGGCTTGTAAAACAGCAAAGGTTACGAAAGATACGAAAGAGATGAAGTGTTGCTACATGGAAAGAATATGCGATGCGGATTGTGCTGCCTACTGTGTCAGTGAGAGTCTGAGTGGTATTGGTGCACAGCTTGGTATGTCTAATTTGACCTGCTTTCGTCTTTTAACAGAGGCATCTACACTGATAGACGCTATGAAAAATACAATGGGTGATGATGATTGGGATGAGGATGAGGATTGGGACGATGATGAGGATGAAGACGAGGATGAAGAGATAACATAGGTTTGATAATGATAGAGACGTATTGCAATGCGTCTTTACGGTAGAGGGTAGCACAGACATTCTTGTCTGTGTTGCTGCCAGAGAAGATCACAGACAGGAATGTCTGTGTTACTATGAGGAGAATATTTGATATGTCAGCAAGGTTGACTGTAGAAACATTACAACAACTTAGAGAGCAAGAGTTTGAGAAGATAAAGATTCGTCTGGAACCAGCGGGTGATCAGATACAGGCAGAAAGGTATCATCTCTTACTCTGTGCAGGCACAGGCTGTATGGCTTGCGGCACCATGAAGGTTAAGGCTGAATTAGAAAAGGCATTAGCCGAACGTGGTATGCAAGACAGGGTGGATATTGTCCTTACTGGTTGTAATGGATTCTGTGCAGTTGGCCCACTCATGGTAGTCTATCCTGGCGGTATCTTTTATCATAAGCTTAATGAAGAAAATATCGCTCTCTTTGTTGAGGAGCATATTGTTAATGGCAGGCTGGCTGAAACGATTCTCTTCCAGTCGCCTGGAGAAAAGCAGAAGGCTGTTCATTTGAATGATATTCCTTTTTTTGCTAAACAGCAATTGCTTGCCTTGCGGAATCGTGGGTTGATTCATGCAGAGAAGATTGATGAATATATTGCCCGTGATGGGTATCAGGCATTGGCTAATGTCCTGACATCGATGAGCCCTGAGGATGTTATTAATGAGATGAACACCTCTGGTCTCCGTGGTCGTGGTGGCGGCGGATTCCCAGCTGGTAAGAAGTGGGAAGAGTGCCGAAAGTATAGAAATTTTCCAAAATATACGGTTTGTAATGGTGATGAGGGTGATCCTGGTGCATTTATGGACAGATCAGTCTTAGAGGCTGACCCTCACGCTGTCTTAGAGGGTATGGCTATCTCAGCCTATGCCATTGGCGAGGTGGAGAAAGGGTATATCTATGTTCGAGCAGAATACCCTCTGGCTATTCATAGATTGAATATTGCCATTGATCAGGCAAGGGAATATGGATTGCTTGGCAAGAATATCTTTGGAACGAATTTTAATTTTGATATAGAAATCTACCCAGGGGCAGGTGCCTTTGTTTGCGGTGAGTCAAGTGCCTTGATGTATTCTATTGAGGGTAAACGAGGTATGCCCAGGATAAAACCGCCAAGGTCGTCTGAATCAGGTCTCTGGGGACAGCCAACCAACCTGAATAATGTTGAAACCTTTGCCAATGTGCCGCAGATTATTCTTCGTGGCGGGGCATGGTTTGCCTCTATGGGGACAGAGGGCAGTAAGGGCACAAAGGTTTTTGCCTTAACCGGGGCAATAAATAATGTCGGACTGGTTGAGGTGCCTATGGGCACCAGCCTGAAGGAGCTGGTGTTTGATATTGGTGGTGGTATCTCAGATAAACGAAAGTTTAAGGCAGCTCAGCTTGGTGGACCATCTGGCGGATGTATACCTGAGAGCCTGATTGATGTGAAGATAGACTTTGATTCGCTTACTGAAGCTGGGGCAATGATGGGCTCTGGCGGTGTGGTGGTGATGCATAATACCACCTGCATGGTTGATACCGCACGGTTTTTTACGGATTTTTCAGTGGATGAGTCTTGCGGGAAGTGTGTCCCATGCCGAATCGGATTACGTGTTATGCTTAATAAACTTGAGGATATTGTCTCTGGCAGGGGGCAGGAAGGGGATGTTGAGTTTTTAGAAAAACTTGGAAATCATATCAAGGTTACATCCCATTGCGGGCTTGGTCAAACAGCTCCTAACCCTGTTCTGTCAACCATCCGTTATTTCAGGGATGAGTATGATGCCCATATCAAGGAAAAACAATGTCCGTCCAGGGTTTGTATTGATCTGATAAAATTTGAGGTGAATGAGGAAAAATGCAAGATGTGCGGATTGTGCTTTAAGGCTTGCCCAACAGGTGCTGTTATCTGGGAAAAGAAGCAAAAGGCTGTGATAGATAGGGCAAAATGCACGCGGTGCAGGTCGTGTGTGACGGCTTGTAAGTTTGATGCAATTGATTGAGGTAGAGGCTGTGAGGGTATTATACATTTCAACTATAGTGTTTATATTCCTGATGACAGGTTCGTTGTCTGATGTGGCTCAAGCTCAAAGGGATGAGGAGATTATTGAACGGCTGATAAAGATTGAGACACAGATGACGGCAATGAATGTAAGAATAGATGCGGTGAATACAAGGATTGATGATCTAAGAAGTAATATGAAGTGGAATATAGTAGATTTTAGGGATCTGGCATTCATAATCCTTGGCGGGGTTATGAGTTTAATATGCGGGCTACTGGCTATGATGGGATTTGTCATGTGGGATAGACGCACGGCTATTACACCGGTTGTGAAAAAGTTGTAAAAAAACAAAGGAATTGGAACAGAGCTTTGAGGATGAAAATGTTGCCTTGTGGAAGGTATTAAAGGGCTATGCAAGTGTTGAACCACGGTTTGCAGAGGTACTGAAAAACAGCAAATATGCTGTATGAGAATATGCTGGAGAAGGTAAGTATGGCAGAGATTACATTAACAATTGATGGAAAACAAGTAACAGTTGAAAAGGGAACAATGATCCTTGAGGCAGCTGAAAGGGCAGGGGTAAAGATACCAGCTTTGTGTGCAGATAAACGGCTGATTGGGTTTGGTGCCTGTCGTATGTGTGTGGTGCAACTTAAGGGTCGCAAGGCATTGATCCCATCGTGCTTTAATCCGGTTAAGGAAGGGATGGAGGTTATAACCAATAGCCCAGAGATCATTAAGTCAAGATGTGCACAGCTTCAGCTTATTCTGGCAGAACACCCGCTTGATTGTCCGGTATGTGATAAGGCCGGGGAATGCCAGTTGCAGGATCTGGTTTATGAATATGGGGTTGTGGATAATCCCTATCGGATGGAGCCTGTAAAAAAGGCTGTGGAACGGCTTTCACCATTGATAGAAAGGGATATGAATAGATGTATCCTTTGTGGTAAATGCGTCCGCATCTGTAATGAGGTGCAGGGGGTAGGGGAGATAAGCTTTATTAATCGAGGGATAAAGGCATATATTGGCACAGATTTTGACCGGCCCATGGAATGTGAGTTTTGTGGTCAGTGTATCTCGGTCTGTCCGGTTGGTGCATTGAATTCAAAGATGTTTAAGTATAAGACACGGGTATGGGACCTGAAGAATGAAACAACACTCTGTCCCTATTGTTCAAATGGGTGCTCACTTGTGCTTGGGATTAAGGATAATGAGATAAAGCGGGTTACTGGTGATTATAATGCTGGGATAAACGAGGGTAATCTTTGCTCTAAGGGCAGGTTTGGGTATGAGTTTGTCTCAAGCCCTGAGAGATTAAAAAAACCGCTTGTCAAGAAGGATGGCCAGTTCAAAGAGGTTGGCTGGGATGAGGCTCTTGGGCTTGTGGCAGCTAAGTTTAATGAGATAAAGGCTGCATCCGGGGCAGACTCCATTGGTGGTCTTGGCTCTGCCAGATTGACAAATGAGGAGTTGTATCTGTTCCAACATCTTATCAGGCAGGGGATAGGAACGAATAATATTGACCATTATGGCAGGTATCAAGGGGTATTAGCCTTGAGGGAAAGCCTTGGTGTTGCTGGTGTGACCAATCCTTTACAGGAGATCCGAAAGTCAAACGCTATCCTGCTGGTTCGAGCCAATCTTAATGAGACACATCCGAATGTCAGGATAGAGGTTAACCTTGCGGTTAATCGAAATAGGGCGAGCCTGATTGTGGCAGATAATAAGAGGACTCTGCTCAGCCGTCAGGCACAAGGTAATCTCGTTTGTAAGCCTGGCACAGAGGTTGCTTTAATTAATGGAATTATAAACAAAATAATCCAGCTTGAATTGGCTGATAACGCTTTTGTTAATAATAAGACAGAGGGTCTGGAAAAGCTTCAGGCAGTGGTAGAAAAATATACACCAGAGTATGTGGAAAAGATATGTGGTGTTAGTCCGCAAGCTATTGAACTGGCCGCAAATGCCTATGCTAAGGCAGAAAAGGCGTGTATTATTGTGGCTACTGGTCTGGGATTGGTTGGGAATGACAGGGATATTGCTCTGGCAGCCAGTAACCTGGCATTGCTTACCGGGAATGTTGGTAAGAAGTCAGCTGGTGTCTATATCCTGCCAGAGAAGAATAATTCGCAGGGTGCACTTGAGATGGGGGCAGTCCCAGGGTTCTTGCCCGGATATAAGCCTGTGAATAAGATAGGGCTTGGGGCAATGGATATGCTTGAATCTGGGAAGCTGAAGGCAATGTATATTGTTGGCGAGAATCCGATATTAACCTATCCCTCATCCAGGGTGAAAGAAGCATTGGAGGCAATGGAGTTTCTTGTTGTTCAGGATATGTTTATGACCCCGACAGCTGAATTGGCTGATGTGGTTTTGCCAGCCTGCAGCTTTGCTGAAAAAGAGGGGACGTATACAAATCTGGAACGAAGGGTGCAGAGGCTAAAAAAGGTATTGCCTTGCATGGGTGAAAGCAGGGCTGATCTTGAGATATTTGCTGATCTGTGCACACGGCTTGGCTGTGATGTGTCTGAACAGGGGATGGATGTCATTCCTGCTCCTGACTTTTCGCGTGATACCTGGAAGGGTAAATTTATTCCGGTTGAGTGTGGTGAGGCTGTCCCAGTAGTTGACGGCAAACTATTGCTTGTATCTTCGCCGTCACATCTTTATTCTGGAACATTGAGTGCTTTTAGCCCATACTTGCTTGGGATAGGCGAGGCTTGTATTGAGTTAAGCACGAATGATGCTTCCCGGCTTGGGGTAGGGGATGGGGATATGGTTGTTGTTGCCTCTAAGAATGCGAAGGTTGAGTTAAGGATGCGGATAAGTCGTGATGTGCCGGATGGAGTGGGGGTTGTTCATACCTATCCAACGGTTAACGTGATGTGCTTGTTTGGGAAAGAGATGATGCCTGTTGTTGGAAGCGTGGAGCGTGTAGCATGAAGCAGTATGCACCAAAGGTAGGTTTTGTTATAGCTATAATAGAGTTGATTCATGGTTTATGTGTAACCTTGAAGCACCTTTTTATGCCGTCAGTGACCATTCAGTATCCAACCCAGAGAAGACCGGTGGCAGAAGGCTTTCGTGGGCTGCAAAGATTAAATGTGGATAAGAATGGGCAATTATTGTGCGTTGGCTGCGGGTTGTGTGCCAGACATTGCCCGGCTGAGGCAATCAAGCTAACATGTGTGGCAATGGATGAGCCGGATGCACAGGGAAATGATAAAAAGGTGTCTACTTATGTTATTGATATATCCAGGTGTATATTCTGCGGATTATGCGTGGATGCATGTCCAAAGGATGCTATATCCATGACTGGCTGCTATGAGATGGCCTGTTATCATCGGGATAAAATGATATATGATGTTGAGAGGTTGACAG
Source organism: Marinifilum sp. (assembly GCA_020717845.1). Lineage (GTDB taxonomy): Bacteria > UBA9089 > CG2-30-40-21 > CG2-30-40-21 > CG2-30-40-21 > CG2-30-40-21. The sequence continues at coordinate 13,900 of DYDG01000018.1, forward strand.
GGGAGCCAGAGGTGACAAGGTATAAGTGATTGGGAGTGTTGTTGAGCAAGTTTGCATTCGGAATGAAGGCTGTGAAGACATGGCGTCAGGCAAGATTTATCAAGTTCTCACAGATGAGTCTGCTGCCAAAGATGGTTATATCAGAGTAATTGATGAATCTGGAGAAGATTATTTATATCCAGCAGACTATTTTGTTCCTATAGTATTACCAAAAGCAGCAGAAAATGCTTTGTTAGCTCTATCTGCTGCCTGATTATCAGTTAAACTGGAGATGTGAGTAAGATGCAGTTATTATTCAATACGCAACAGTTAGTAAATAATATCCAACATTGGTTGACAGGTATATGTGAATTGTATCATCTGCCGCCTGTTCTAATAGTAACCATGGTAGCCATTGCTGTGGCATTAGCCTTGATTGGCGGGTTTATCTCGGTCAATGCGATGATGGTTGTGCTGGCTGAACGCAAGATTGCCGGCTATATGCAGGACAGGCTTGGTCCAACGCGGGTTGGTCCATTTGGGATATTGCAGACAGCGGCTGATGCGGTTAAGCTGTTGCTTAAAGAAAATATTGTGCCTAAGATAGCCGATAAATGGGTGTTTTTTCTGGCACCTGTAGTTGTTATGGCTCCGGCTGTGATGGCATATGTTGTTTTGCCATGGTCACCAGGCTTGATTGTTTGTGATTTGAACCTTGGTGTCATCTATCTTATGGCTGTTGGCAGTATCGGGGTTATCGGCATCATCATGGCTGGCTGGTCATCTGGGAATAAGTATTCCTTGCTTGGCGGGATTCGTTCCAGTGCTCAGATTGTAAGCTATGAACTGGCTATGAGTCTTTCAGTGATTGGGGTATTAATGCTGGCTGGCTCACTGAAAATGAGTGATATTATCATTGCTCAGCAGGATTGCTGGTATATTATCAAACAGCCGCTGGCTTTTATATTGTTTATCATTGCGGCAACTGCCGAGTGTAATCGGGCACCCTTTGACCTGCCTGAGGCAGAATCAGAGCTGATTGCCGGCTTTCATACAGAATATGGCGGTATCAAGTTTGCCATGTTTTTCCTGGCTGAGTATGCCAATATGTTTGTTGCCTCAGCTGTTTGTGCCACACTGTTTTTGGGCGGATGGAACGGCATACCAGGGCTCCCAATGATCTTGCCGCCAATTGTTTGGTTTTTGTTAAAAACATATCTGATTGTGTTTTTATTTATCTGGTTTAGATGGACATATCCCCGCATTCGTGTGGATCAATTGATGGGGTTTGGCTGGAAGGTGCTGCTTCCACTGGCATTTTTGAATATTGGATTGACTGGATTAGTGATGGTGTTGATCTAAGCTGTTAGCTATTAGTCGTTAGCTGATAGTAAAGGTAGGAAGACAGATAAGGAATGAAATATCTGTAATCTAAAAAATAATGGTGCAGTGATGTGGATTAAGTGGAGTATACTTGTAACAGGAATATGGTGTTTGCTGAGCAATACGCCATTGGTGTATGCCGCACAAGAGGAAACAGGTGTTGAGATAAGGCTGGCTAAGATTGAGTTAAGGCTGGATAGTCTGGAACAGAGCATGAATCAGCGATTTGCTGCTATTGATCAGCGATTTGATGATATAGGACGAAGCATTGATCAGCGATTTGGTGCTATTGATCAGCGATTTAATGATATGATGTTCTGGCTGCAGATTATCTTCGGAACAATGGTCATGGGTATAGGTAGTTTGCTTATTCAATGGTTTATAATGTGGAAAAAGATCGTCTTGTGTGATACAAGGCTAATGGAACACTTGAAGTTGCCTGCTGAAAAAGATAGGCTGATTGATGTGCAAAGAGAAGAGATAGTGATACTGAAGGGTTTGCTCAATGATTTTCAACAACGGCTTGCAGGGCTGGAGGGTGTGATACTTAAAGCCAGATAAGAAATGTAGTGAGCACCTTTAGGTGCGTCCTGCACTGGTGTGATAAGGGGTGAATGAGTGATGAATATTGATGCTATTTGTGCATTATTGTTATCAAATATGACTTTTTTTGCCTTAGCCGCTATCGGCATTATTTGTGGTGTGCTGGTGGTAACGGTCAGGAATCTGGTGCATGCGGTATTATTTCTGGCTGTGTTTCTTTTGAGTGTAGCTGGCCTATTTATTACCCTTGAGGCAGAGTTTCTGGCAATTATCCAGGTGTTTATCTTTGTTGGGGCGATTGTGGTGCTGTTCATGTTCCTGATCATGCTTACTTATAAGGTGTCAGACATGGCTGTTCCGCAGGGTAATCGATTAAAAGGGGCAGCAATTGTTGTCTCAGGTGTTTTGTTTTGCCTTATCTTTTATATCATGAAGGCTATGAAATGGAATGAGACAGCACCTGTTGTAACAATTACTGATGATGTAGCCCGGATTGGAAAATTGTTGCTTGGGCAATATGTTCTGCCATTTGAGCTGGTTTCCTTTGTCTTATTAGCAGCATTGATTGGGGCAATAGTTATTGCCAGGAAGGGAGAATAATTATGGGGTGCAAGTGTGCTGATAAGCAGGATAAGCTATTAACTATCCTTTCAGAGTATCAGGGTAAGTCAGGTGGGCTTATACCAGTATTACAAAAGGTGCAGAATGTATATGGGTATCTGTCTGAGGATGTTATGCTTAAGATTGCTGATGGGTTGGAGATAAAGCCAAGTGTGGTCTATGGGGTGGCAACATTCTATACCCAGTTCAGGTTCAGTCCTGTTGGTGAGCATATTATCCGTGCTTGTCATGGGACTGCCTGTTATGTATCTGGAGCTGAAAATATTACTCAGGTTATGGTGGATACGCTTGGGGTTGAGCCAGGTGGGACAACGATTGATATGAAATTTACACTGGATACGGTTGCCTGTCTTGGATGTTGCGGTCTGGCACCAGTGGTTATGGTTGATAATGATGTTTATGGAAGGCTGAATGAGGCAAGGGTTGAGGAGATATTAGCACCTTATTGGTGATCGGTTATCGGTTATCGGTAATCGGTAATCGGTTATCGGTGATCAGGTGATCAGGTGATTGGTAATACTGATAACCGATTACCAAAATTCAGCTTCAAATGGATAATGTGTTAGGATGGATCAAGTTACGGTGGACAAAGCACTAATATTACCTGATAACCGATCACCTATTTAGTTCTCGCTCGTCCATGTTAGGGGGTTTGATTGTATGCAAAAGGCACGCATTATTGTTGGGCTTGGCAGTTGTGGGATTGCCTCTGGCGGCAGGAAGGTTTATGAGCAGCTGCAGCAGGGGATTGCCAGTCGTGGATTGGATCTGACCCTTGAAGAAACAGGCTGTATTGGCATGTGCTATAATGAGGTGCTGGTTGATGTTGTTATAGCAGCAGGGACAACTACCTATAAACAGGTAACCCCTGAGATGGCAGACAGAATCCTGGATGAGCATATTGTTGAAGGCAGAATAATACAAGAATGGACTGTAACTGAAGAGGATGAAAAATGCCTTAATAGGCAGCAGCGGATTGTGCTTCGCAATTGCGGAAAGATATCGCCTGAATCGATTGATGAATACATAGAACAGGGTGGATATAGGGCGATTGAAAGGGTTGCTAAGGAAATGTCGCCTGAGATGGTGATTGATGAGATTACTCGATCCGGCTTACGCGGCCGAGGTGGGGCAGGATTTCCTACTGGCGTAAAATGGGGTTTTGCCAATAAGTCAGCTGGTGATAAAAAGTATTTTATTTGCAATGCGGATGAGGGTGATCCGGGCGCATTTATGGATAGGAGTGTTCTTGAAGGTGACCCACACAGTGTTATTGAAGGGATGTTGATTGGTGGGTATGCTATTGGTGCAAATCATGGATATATTTATGTGCGGGCTGAATACCCTTTAGCAATAAAGCGGTTGAAGATAGCCATTGAACAGGCAAAGGCTCGTGGTTTTATTGGCCAGAATATTTTTGAAAGCGGTTTTAGTTTTGAACTGGAGATAAAAGAAGGGGCGGGTGCATTTGTCTGTGGGGAAGAGACAGCACTCATTGCCTCTATTGAGGGTAGCCGCGGGATGCCGCGATTAAGGCCTCCGTTTCCAGCTATCTCTGGCTTATACGGTAAGCCAACCAATATCAATAATGTAGAGACATTGGCAAATATTCCCTGGATTATTTTTAATGGGGCAGGGAAATATGCCTCTTTTGGGACAGAAAAGAGTAAGGGGACAAAGGTGTTTGCCCTGGCTGGTAAGATTCAACGTGGTGGTCTGGTTGAAGTGCCCATGGGTATGAGCCTTCGTGAGGTTATCTTTGATATTGGCGGCGGGACATCAGGCAAGCATGAATTTAAGGCGGTTCAGCTTGGTGGACCATCTGGCGGGTGTATCCCATCAAGCCTGCTGGATACACCGGTTGATTATGATTCGATAAGTCAGACCGGTGCTATCATGGGTTCTGGCGGTATGGTTGTCATGGACAATACTACCTGCATGGTAGATATTGCCAGATTTTTTCTTAATTTTACCCAGAATGAGTCGTGTGGTAAGTGTACCTTTTGTCGGATTGGCACCAGGCGCATGTTGGAAATATTGGAAAGGATAGTTGCTGGTAAGGGTGTTGATGGTGATATTGAACTGCTGGAAGAATTGGCAGAAAATATAAGAAGGACATCGTTGTGTGGCTTGGGGCAGACTGCTCCAAACCCGGTGCTGACAACCCTGAAGTATTTTAGGGACGAGTATGAAGCACATATCAAGCAGCGTCGATGTTCGGCAAAGGCGTGTAAGGAATTGATTTCCTTTGCTATAATTGATGAACGATGCAAGGGATGCGGGCTGTGTATTAAGGTTTGCCCAACTGGAGCGATTACTGGAGAGAAGAAAAAGCTGCATGTGCTTGATGCTGATAAGTGTGTCAGGTGCGGGCAGTGTGTGGCTAAATGCAGGCTGGAAGCGATTATTAGGGTAGATAGGTGGTAATAGTAATGCAAGCATCTTGCTTGCGTTTCTGATATTGCTCAACATGAAGCTTTGCTGACAGCTTACAGCGTGAAAGGAAAGAGGAAAAAGATACATGGTAAAGGTAACTATAGATACGCAAGAATATATGGTTGATGAGTCTGGCACAATATTAGATGCAGCAAGGTCAAATGGGATTGATATTCCTACCCTCTGTCATGATGAGCAGCTTGAGCCATTTGGGTCATGCTGGCTGTGTGTGGTTGAGGTTGAGGGTGAACGAAGGCCATTGGTGCCTGCGTGTGCTACCAAGATACGGGAGGGTATGGTTATTACCACTAAGAGCGAGCTTATCTTGAATGCTCGCAGATTGTGCCTTGAATTGTTGCTATCTGACCACTATGGTGATTGCCTGCCGCCGTGTCAGGCAGCCTGTCCGGCCGGGGTCAGGGTCAAGGATTATATTGATTTGATACGTGATGGTAAATATCAAGAGGCGGTTGAGGTTATCAAGGAGAATAATCCATTGCCAGCGGTTTGTGGCCGGGTTTGTGTGAGACCATGCGAATTAGCATGTCGACGCAATCTGGTTGATGAGCCAGTGGCGATTGATTTTCTGAAGCGATTTGTGGCAGATTTGGAGATGGGGGATAGTCTACAGTCCACAGTCTACAGTCCACAGTCTATGGATGGGAAGAGGGTGGCACTTGTTGGTGCAGGTCCTGCCTCCTTGAGTTGTGCCTATTATCTGGCAGGTATGGGTTATGGATGTACAATTTTTGAGGCATTGCCTGAGGCTGGCGGAATGTTGAGGTATGGGATACCAGAGTATCGGCTGCCCAAGGATGTGTTGGATAAAGAGATAGCAAGTATTTGTGGGCATGGTGTTGAAATAAGGTGTAATACTGCCTTGGGCAGGGATTTTAGCATAGACAGCCTGATGAATGATGGGTTTGAGGCTGTGTTTGTTGGTATTGGAGCACATGGAAGCTATAGGCTTGGTGTGGATAATGATGGAAGCGATGGGGTTCTGTCTGCGGTTGATTTCTTACGAGATATGGGGTTGAATAAGGAGATCAAGCTTAAGGGCAGGGTGGCTGTGATTGGCGGCGGGAATTCAGCTATTGATGCTGCCAGAACATCCCTTCGTCTGGGTGCTGATGAGGTGATGTTAGTCTATCGTCGCAGCAGGGCTGAGATGCCAGCCAATGAGATAGAGATTAATGAGGCAGAGCACGAAGGAATAAAATATCACTTTCTGACTGCTCCAGTAAGGGTTATAGCTGAAAATAATCGTGTCCAGGGGATTGAATGTATCAAGATGGAATTGGGTGAGCCTGATGCGAGTGGACGAAGAGCTCCAGTGCCTGTTCAAGGCTCTGAATTTACGATAGATGTTGAGACCGTGATTGCAGCCATTGGCCAGTTTCCAGAGACTGCGTGCCTTGCTGGAGAGCAGGACGTGCAGCTGGGCAGGGGCAAAACAATAGTTGTTGCTAATAACATGGCTGTTGGCAGGGCTGGTGTGTTTGCTGCTGGGGATGCGGTAAGCGGTGCCTCAACTGCAATTGAAGCAATTGCTGGCGGGAAAAGGGCAGCCTTAGCGATTGACCAATACCTGCGGGGAGAGGTTAGCAGCGAAAAGCTGTTAAAAGAATTTAACGTGAGCAAGGGCAGCCTTGATGAGGTTGACCGAGGTGAATTTGAAGGGATAGAGAAGCAGGCACGGGTTAAAATGCCAGAGCTTGAGATTACAGAAAGGCTGAAGGGGTTTGATGAGGTTGAGCTTGGATTGAGCCAGACAGATGCAAGTCTTGAGGCTGACCGCTGTCTTAAATGTGGGTGTAATGCCGTTGATAAGTGCTACTTGCGAAGTTATGGGATTGAGTATGGTGTTAGTCTGGATAAATTCAAGGATGGCAAGGTGCATCATTATCTGATAGATAACTCTAACCCGGCTATTCTGCGGGATCCAAATAAGTGTATCCGATGTGGACGATGTGTGCGAATCTGCCTTGAGATAAAGGGGATTGGTGCCCTTGGCTTTGTTAATCGAGGGTTTGAAACAACCATTGAGCCAACCTTTGGCAAGCCGTTGGCTGAGACCGGGTGCGATTCTTGTGGCAAATGTGCTGCTTCGTGTCCAACCGGGGCGTTAGAGTTTTCGCAGGTGTAATTTCACCGCAGAGACGCAGAGATTAATGAAAAAGGATAGTAATACAACTAAAGCTCCCTTCCTTTTCAAGGAGAGGTTAGGGGTGATTGAAGAGGAGGCAAGCAATGTGCCTGACAAATTATCTGATCTTAAGTGCAATATTCTTTTGTTTGGGGATTTACGGTGTTTTAGTCAGACGGAATGCGGTAATGATACTATTGTCCATCGAACTTATGCTTAATGCGGCTAATATTAATTTTGTAGCATTCTCCAAGTATGTGGATCCAAACATGTTAACCGGTCATATATTTACGATATTTGTGATTGCCATTGAGGCCGCAGAGGTAGCGGTTGGGCTGGCTATTATCCTGTCAGCTTATCGGCATATGAAGAGCATTAATGTTGAGGATATTAATCTGATGAAGTGGTAATTGAAAGAGAGATTAAACCACGAAGGACACGAAGAAGAAGAAGATAGATTTCTTTTAAAAATCTTCGTGTTTTTCGTGCCCTTCGTGGTAAAAAAATAGGAGTGTTTCATGATAAGCAATGCATGGTTGATTCCAGCAATACCGTTTATAGTATTTATGATAATTACCTTTTTTGGCAAAAGGTTCAGGAATTTTTCATCGTGCCTTTCCATTGGCGGGATGCTGGTATCATTTCTAATGTCCTGTATGATTTTGAAGGAATTGGTTACAGGCAGTCAGCGTTGTTATGAGTTTAGCCTGCCATGGTTTGCCAGCGGTGAGTTTCAGATGGAGATGGGGATGCTGATAGACCCTCTGTCATCTATTATGCTGGTAGTTGTTACCCTGGTCAGCAGCATGGTTCAAATATACTCCAGAGGGTATTTGTCAACAGAGAAATCCATTGATTTTTCAAGGTATTATTCCTTTATCTCATTGTTTACCTTTTCCATGCTTGGATTAGTTCTGGCAAATAACTTTGTGACTATATTTTGCTGCTGGGAGCTTGTAGGGCTTTGCTCGTATCTTTTGATTGGCTTCTGGCATCACAAGCCATCTGCGGCAGCAGCTGCAAAGAAGGCGTTTATTATTACCAGACTGGCAGATGCAGGCTTTTTGATTGGTATTCTCTGTATCGGGCTTTATGCTGGCACATTTAACTTCTTAAGTATAGAGGGATTGATTCATGAGGGACAGATAAGTCCGCAGATATTAACTACAATGGCTATCCTGATATTCCTTGGGGCAATGGGGAAATCAGCCCAGTTTCCATTTCACACATGGCTTCCAGATGCTATGGAGGGTCCAACACCGGTTTCTGCCCTGATCCATGCGGCTACAATGGTAGCAGCAGGTGTCTATCTGGTGGCAAGGACATATACCATGTTTGATGCTGGACCAAATGCCTTGCTTGTGGTTGGGTATATTGGTGGGTTCACGGCTATATTCGCTGCAAGTATGGGCTTGTGTCAGAATGATATTAAACGAGTTCTTGCTTATTCAACCTTGAGCCAGCTTGGTTATATGATGCTTGCTCTGGGTGTTGGCGGATTTACTGCGTGTATGTTTCATCTGACAACCCATGCCTTTTTTAAGGCACTCTTATTCTTAGCTGCAGGCAGTGTTATCCATGCCATGCATTCTAATGATATCTGGGATGCAGGCGGTTTGAGAAAGAAGATGCCAATTACGGCAATCGTATTTATTATTGGCTCACTGGCCATTGCGGGTGTGCCGCCATTTGCTGGATTTTGGAGCAAGGAAGAGGTATTGATGGCTGCCTATTCTTCAGGGCATATGCCCTTGTTTATCCTTGGTGAGATTGGGGCATTTATGACAGCCTTTTATATGTTCAGGCTTTGTTTTGTTGTCTTTGGCGGGGAAATGAGAAAGCATGATGCCCATCTCCATGAATCACCATGGGTAATGACAGTGCCTATGTGTGTTCTGGCATTTTTAGCTATTACGGCTGGATTTATTGATTCACCATGGATGAATCATTGGTTTAGAAGCTTTGTTTGTTTTGATGGGGGACATGTAGCCCATCATGGTGGAGGACATGAGGGTCATCATCTGGTGATGGCTATTTCTCTTACTACCGCTGGACTGGGAATATTTCTGGCCTGGCTGGTTTATGGGATCAAGGCGATTAACCTTGATTTTGTCAAGAAGACCTTTGTCTATAAGTTATTGTATGGCAAATACTTCTTTGATGAGATATACGATACTATTATTGTTAAGCCGTTTGTAGAATTAACTAAAGGCAGTGTAAAGTTTGACCAGCTTGTGATTGACGGCATGGTTAATGGTGTAGCAAATGTTACTGCTGGATGTGGTATGCTTGTCAGGCGAATACAAACAGGGCTGGTTCAGTCATATGTTTTGACCATGGTGGTCGGGCTGATTATTTTGCTGGTTATCTGGATGTGGGTATAGGTCTTATAGGTCTTATATGACCTATAAGACATATAAGACCTATAGGACATATAAGACACCTATAAGGAGTAAACAATGGATTTTCCAATTTTAAGCTGGATGATATTTATACCATTAATAGGCGGCATGTTCATCCTTTGCACGCCAAAGGAGATGGAGAAGACTGTCAAGGGGCTGGCATTAGTGTTTTCGTTTATCCCCCTTGTTCTTGCCGGGATGGTATATGTTAATTTTAACCCAAAGATTGCTGACCTGCAGTTTGTGGAAAAAATGCTCTGGATTCCAGCCTTTAATATCCATTATCATGTTGGGCTTGATGGGCTGAGCATATCCATCTTTTTACTGACGGCTTTGTTAACCTTTTTGTCTATTCTTATCTCCTGCAATATAACCAAAAGGGTAAAGGAATATTTTATACTTTTTCTGGTGCTTGAGACAGGGATGCTTGGTGTCTTTGTTGCCATGGATTTGTTTTTATTCTATATCTTCTGGGAGGTTGTTCTTCTGCCGATGTACTTCTTGATTGGTGTTTGGGGAGGGGCAAGAAGACGGTATGCCGCGATTAAGTTTGTGCTTTATACAGTGATTGGTAGTCTTGTAATGCTTATTGGCATACTGTGTGTTTACTTTACATCTACGCCGCATACCATGGATATCATAGAGCTTTCAAAAACATGCAGCTTTGCCAGAGAGTTTCAGAACATAATGTTCTTCTTATTCTTTATTGGGTTTGCAGTTAAGGTGCCTATCTGGCCGTTTCATACATGGCTGCCAGATGCCCATGTTGAGGCGCCAACCGCAGCCAGCGTTATTCTTGCCGGCATACTGTTAAAGATGGGTATCTATGGATTCTTGAGGGTGAGCTTCCCCATATTTCCTGATGCAGCCATATACTTTGCCTATCCATTTGCTGTCCTTGGTGTAATCAATATTATTTATGGTGCCTGCACAGCTATGGCTCAGAATGATTTAAAGAAGATGATTGCCTATTCGAGTATCAGCCATATGGGGTTTTGTTTGATTGCTATGGGGGCATTAACTGTAACTGGTATCAATGGAGCGGTTATTCAGATGTTTACCCATGGGGCAGTAACTGGCAGTTTGTTCATGCTTGTTGGGGTTATCTATGATCGGGCACATACGAGAAATATTGATGAATTCAGCGGGTTGTGGCATCGTATGCCGATATATACAGGGCTGATGACCGTTGCAGTCTTAGCCTCGCTTGGTCTGCCAGGTCTGGCCGGGTTTATTGGGGAGTTTATTTGCCTGATGGGTTCATTTGTCAGCACTTTTTCTGGGTTTAAGCTGCTGGCAATACTATCTACAAGTGGTGTGGTCATAACTGCGGTTTACCTCTTATGGATGATGGAGAGGGTATTCTGGAGGGAATTAAGTCCAAAGTGGGAACATTTGATAGATATAGATAAAAGGGAGCTATTGGCGATTATACCCTTGTTAATTATTATCATCTTGATCGGTATCTGTCCTAAATTATTGGTTGATTTGATGAATGTTTCTACAACTCAGATGATACATGAAATAATGCCGTAAGTAACTTAAGTCGCTTGTTAGATTCACAAGCAAGGATGCTTGTGTTACAGCTTGGAGGGTTGAACCTTGAATTATACATTGCTTACACCAGAGATAATAGTTTGTTGTACCGCTTTATTAGTGCTTGTGGCAGATTTATTTATAGCCCAAGAGGGAAAAAATGTAAAAAATGCAAGAAAGCTGCTTGGCTGGATTGCCATTGCTGGATTAATAGCCGGAATGTTTGCGGTCTATAATACACCAGATGGGCTTGCCTTTGGCAACAGGAGCTTTGTGAGTGATGCATTTAGCAGGTATTTCAAGTATCTTTTCTTAGGGATTGGGATATTAGTTATTGTTTCTTCCATGGACTATCTTGCTGATCAGACAACCCATCATGGTGAGTATTACTTTGTGCTTCTTCTGGTTATTATGGGCACCATGTTTATGGCTTCAGCTGGTGAGCTTATCAGCCTGTATGTAAGCCTTGAGATGCTCAGTGTTGGTTCCTATGTATTAGTGGCATATCTCAGGACAAGGCAGGGGATTGAGGGTGGAATAAAGTATCTGCTGTTTGGAGCATTCTGTTCAGCTGTATTACTTTATGGCATAGGAATAATCTATGGACTGACCGGAACAACAGAGATAAAGGGGATAGGAGAATTTTTGAGTCAAGGGGATAAGGGATGTGCCCTGCCGCTTGGCTTAGCATTTATCCTGGCTGGGTTTGGATTTAAGATAGCCTGCATACCGTTTCATTTCTGGGTGCCAGAGGCATATGAGGGTGCACCGACCCCAATTACCGCCTTTCTTGCCTCTGCCTCAAAGGCAGCATCATTTGCTGTTTTTATGCGGGTATTTATAGAAGGGTTTAGTGGAATAAAGCAGGAATGGACAATGGCTTTGATTGTTCTCTGTATCCTTACCATGGCTATTGGCAATCTATCTGCTATCCCTCAGGCAAATATAAAGAGGCTGCTTGCTTATTCAAGCATTGGACATGCTGGGTATCTGCTTATTGGTCTGATAATAGGCACTGCAAATGGGTTATCAGCAGTAATGTTTTATCTGCTTGTTTATGCCTTAGCCACACTGGGGATATTTATGGTTATAGCCATTATCTCTAAAAGAACAGGGACGGACGAGATTGAAGGATATGAAGGGATGTCTAAGCGATCGCCATTTTTATCCTTATGTATGCTTATCTGTCTGGCTTCACTTGCCGGGCTACCGCCATTAGCCGGGTTTATGGGTAAGTTTTATTTGTTTGCCTATGCAGTGCAGGCTGGGTATGTCTATCTGGCTGTAATTGGCTTTATCTTTAGCACAATATCGGTTTATTATTACTTCCGTATCCTTAAATCCATGTATTTTATGGAGGCAAAGGATGAGTCTATTATTTCCTTTTCACCTCTATTAAGGGTAGTGCTTATCCTGGTAATAGTTGGATTATTCCTTATAGGCATTTTGCCGCAATCATTCATTTCTTCAGCAATAGAGTCAGTGCCAAAGTGGTATTGATGGAAAAATAAACAAATTTAGCTATTTTTTTGTAAAAAATAGAAGAAATCGTAAAAAAACACTTGACAAATCGCAAATTTAATGTATAATATATGGATAAGTTTTGGTAGCGTTTCTATTTAATAAAGATAGAAAAGGAGGTGAAGACAAGTTGAAGTATGCATCTAAACTATTTGTAGTATTTTGTTTATTGGCTGGTCTGTGTGGAACGATAGTAAGTTGTGCACCAACAAAGAAGGCTGAAGAACCAGCATCTACTACAGTTGAGGAAGAAACAACAGATACAACCGCAGAAGAGGCTCCAGCAGCAGAAGAAACAGCTGGAACAGCAACTGAAGAAGCAGCAACTACTACAGAAGCAGCTCACTAAGAGAGGGGATAGTAGAAAAAGTTAAGTACGTATTTAACTTGAAAAAGTTACAGGAGGGGAGAATAAAATTAATTTTTTATTCTCCCTTTTTGTGTTTTTGTAGGCTGAAGGTAGATAGACTGAAGACTGTTAGGTAGGAAAGAATTATGGCTATATGAGAGAACTGGATCAGGCAATGGAATGCTACAACTCGATGTTCAAGATGGGTTTCACCCATCCTACATTGGCAATATGCTCTCTGACGTAGGATGGGTAAAACCCATCTATTCTTAACATTGGTGTGTTTCGTAGTTTTCTGTCTTCCAAAATCACAATTTATGCCGGTGCTGAGTATAACTTCTGTCGACTATCATTTGAACATCAAATTACAATATCATCCCCAGGACCAAATTAAGTATTCCCCCTACCAGGAGGGTGGAAACAATCATAATCCCATCTGCCTTAAGCATAGCCCTTACTCCTAATTCCTTTATTAATGGACATCTTTCTTTTTCGAGTTTGTAGCAAAAATAGTAGTGGACAAATTACAGGATAAGTTGTATAATCTCATGTTAGAACATAGGACGGTATCTTGTTCCCTCTCTCCTGACAGGATGGATCTCAATTGTTGGATAGAAACATGGTGAAACGCAATATCAAGCTTTGTCTACAATATGATGGCACAAACTATTATGGCTGGCAAAAACAACCTGATAGGGTTACTGTGGCCGGGACATTGGAGCGGGCTGTCCAGAAGGCTACTGGTGAAGAGACAAGGGTTATTGCTGCCAGCCGAATAGACGCTGGAGCACATGCCTATGCTCAGGTGGTAAATTTCCAGACCGATGTAGGATGGGATGTGTCTGTCTTCCCAAAGGCAATAAATTGTAAATTGCCATGTGATATTGTTGTCTATGATGCCTGTTGTATGCCTCTTGATTTCCATGCCCGATTTTCAGCTAAGTGGCGCAGATACCAGTACCTGATATTAAATTCGCCTTTGCCTTCGCCATTTTACCGTAATTATGCCTGTTTCTTCCCTCACAAGCTTGATATAGACAAGATGCTGGATGGGGCTGCATTTCTTGTAGGCAAGCACGATTTTGCCTCATTTTGTACAGAGTCAAAAAACATGGAAAACACTGTCCGCACAGTAAATATGCTGTCCATAGAAAAAAAAGGAAGGCCTTTTGCTGATAATGAATTTATCAGCATAGATATTATTGCAGATGCCTTTCTTTATGGAATGATACGAAGCATTGCCGGGATATTGATTGATGTAGGCCGGGGAAGGAAATCGCCAGAGGATGTCCAGATGGTGCTTGAGGCAAGGAATAGAAAAATGGGGCCAACGGTTCGTCCAGCACATGGACTTTATTTGATGGAGGTAGGATATTGAGAATAGCCTGTATTCAGATGGATGTAGTCTTAGGTGATGTTTATGCCAATCTCAATCGCAGCATGGAGTTAATCGACCATGTAGCAGCAGACAAGCCAGATATTATCTGCCTGCCTGAGCTTTTTACTACTGGCTATTGCCTGCCTGAAGCAAAAAGGCTTGCAGAGCAGGTACCAGGCAATACAACGCGTGTGTTGTCTCAAAAGAGTCGCGAAATGCGGTGCTTTTTGATTGGCGGGAGCATTATCGAGCAAGAAGGGGATGCTCTCTACAATACATCAGTGATATTTAACCGCTCAGGGGATATCATAGCTAAATATCGTAAGATGCACCTGTTTCAACCGTTTGAAGAGGACATATACTTGATGCCTGGCGATAGGACTGTGTTGATAGACACTGGAATATGTCAGATTGGGGTGTTAATCTGCTATGATTTGAGATTCCCTGAGCTTTTTAAGGAGTTGAAGGAAAGTGGGGCAAAGATGGTCTTTGTAGTAGCAGAGTTCCCCAATCCAAAGCTATCTGACTGGAAAACCCTGTTGGCAGACAGAGCAAGGGATAACTCTATCCATGTTATTGGGGTTAATCGAGTTGGTAGCGATGAGAAATCAAGCTTTTTTGGGCACACACTTATTGCCCTGCCCTCTGGTGAGATAATGGTTGAGATGGGAGGATATGAGGGGGTGCTTGTGGCTGATGTTCTTGTGTAATTCAGCAATTCTCATTATGAAATGTGTAATACAAGGAGAAGGGGAGAAAATGGAGAAGCGGAGAAAAATAGCCTAAATTTTCTCCACTTCTCCCCTTTCCCCTTTCTTACACAAGTCTGTCAAAATGAGAATTGCTGTATTGTAACTCGCATCTTTCAACTTGGGCATTATAACACAAGCAATATGCTTGTGTTACTTTTGGTATATGACCGTCTATTAGCTGCAAATGTTACCAGCCTTATTGTGAGGTCATAGTCTCCCTATTATCTTACCCTGGATGATAATTATCTGACCATAGTTTGTCCATGTTCAATAATTGGACGCATTATTAGACATAATGTGTCTATCAGTGACTAAGAACTGTATAATTATTTGGCGACGGTTTTGTCCATGTTTGATTATTAGACATATAATGTCTAATAATTGCACATTTTTGCAAAAGCAAATATCCACACTGTATCTCTTAATCTATTGTGGCATATAGAATTGCCAGCAAATCCCATATCTGGCATGAAATTTGCATATATTGCTATGTATGGAAGATGAATGTGGTAGGACAGAAATCTGCTTTTTGGGTATGCCTTGATAAAAGGTATTGCCTCTAGCAATAGGATAGCCAAGCCTTTCTGTTTTTTCCTCTTCCGTAACTTAAAATCAGATTATATAATATAACATGGGATAGGTATGCCCTTATGCTGTTGCGAACATGATAATCGTAGCAGGGTTAATAGCTGGCCAGAGGTGTCTTCGCGAATAGCTATCAGCAGTCAGCCTTTAGCTTGGACAATACGTTACAGCAGTAACACAAGCATCCTGCTTCTGCATGGATTCCCCTTAACAAAGGGGGTTTCTGCATGGATTCCCCCTTAACAAAGGGGGTTAGGGGGTTGTTATTCCCTTCTTGAGAGGGGCAGGGGTGTGTAAGCCTCTTGAGAGGAACAAGGGGTGTGGTTTTTCCAGCTATACTTATCACTGGTATAAACTGTGATTTCCCTTACTTTGCTTTCCTGTAGAGCGTGAGAGCACAGCAATTCTCATTTTGGAATGTGTAATACAAGGAGAAATGGAGAAATGGAGAAAAGGGAGAATTACTGGTAATCCCCTCTTGAGAGGGGGTAGGGGGTGTGTTATCCTCTTGAGAGGGGTAGAGGGTGTGTTATAATGAAAATTGACACATTTCTCCACTTTCCCCCTTTCTCCTTCCTTACACAAGTCTGTCAAAATGAGAATTGCTGTAAAATCTTGGATTTTTGAGAGTCCAAAAGGAGGTTTGAGAATTTTTAAGTTCGGTATGCGATGATTGGAAAGGAAACAGGGAGAAGTTTTTGAAAATTTATTTGAAAATTTAAAAGGAGGTCGAATTAGACATGAGATTAAAAAGTATTTTAGCCGGGTTAATAGTGGGACTATTCGTGTGCGTCAGCAGTATAGCTCATAGTGCGGATAAGATTTCGGATGTTATGAGTTTTCAAGGAGTGCTGAAGGTAAACGGGACGATTGTACCTAATGATAATTATTCGATGACATTCAAACTTTATACAGTACCTACAAGTGGTACTGCTATATGGTCAGAGGTACAAACTGTCAGCACGGTAGATGGCTTTTACAATGTATTGTTAGGATCTGTTGATAGCTTAAGTAACCCAAATAAAAATGTGGTTTTTGATGGTAATACAGATTATTGGTTAGGAGTAACAGTAGGAAATGGTAATGAGATGATTCCACGATATAGGTTAGCCAGTAGTCCGTATGCTTTGGGTGGTTTATGGACAAAAGCATCTACAGGTGATAATATTTATCGGCTTAATGGCAATGTCGGCATTGGGACGACGCAGCCAAAAGCTGGTTTGCATATCAATAAAACTGATATTTTGGGTTCATTGTTCATTGAAGGTAGTGGAATACTACACGTAAGTGCAGCTGGTCCTCTATCACCATCGCTTTTGTTAGATCAAACAGGTAGTGGTAATACCAATAGAGCATTAATATCTAGTGGTGGAAATCTAATTTTCAAATCTGATATGTCTGAGCATATGAGAATTGATAAAAATGGCAATGTCGGTATTGGGACAACACAGCCAATGAAGCTGTTACATGTAGCCGGTGATCTGCAGGTTGATGGCTTGATTGATCCCACTGGATTGGTGTTGGATGAACTGGCACTGCTGGCACTGCCACCTTTCACTCCTGATAAGCAGAACAAGGGGCAAATTTTTATTAGAGACACCGGTAATCTAATTCCAAAACCTACTCAGGAGTTGATATTCAGAGATGAAAACGGAAAACAAATAATATTAGGTGCTGGTGGAGCAGATAACGACTGGTTACCACAGGGAGCAAGTAATACCCAGGATATTTACCACGTTGGCGGCAATGTCGGTATCGGGACGACGCAGCCAAGCTATCCTTTAGATATTTACCGAAATACAGGTGGGACAAGTGTTGATTTGTTACGACTGCAAATGTCCGATAAAGAGGGAGCAGGTGCTGGTATTAGGATAACAAATACATTGAATCAAATCGCAGGAAGAATAGAGGCTTTTATAGATAGTAACGCACAAACAAGCTTACGGTTTTATAACTTTGAGGGCGAGAAGATGAGGATAGCTGGAAACGGCAATGTCGGCATCGGGACAAAGGATCCGAAAGCAAAATTAGATGTAGCACAGGAAGATCATACCATATTAGTTGGATCTAAAGGGAATTGGACAAATGCTAACGGAATTATCGGTTTCCCTGGATTTGGAGTAAGCCATGGAGAGATAGCGTATTATCCAGATAAGGATGCTAATGCTGCTTTTGCTTTTGTCAACTCTACTAATGTTGATCCAGCAGGAGATTATGGACCTTTGAATTTTAACAATATAGATTTTGTTAATATATGGGCCAGGAACGGAATATTTGAAGGCAATGTTGGTATTGGGACAGAGCAGCCGACAGTAGGGTTAATGGTGGAAAAAAAT
>DYDG01000099.1 GCA_020717845.1 Marinifilum sp.
CTTGGGCTTTGCGGATATTATCCAGGCATGGTTGCAGCTAAGATTTCACCATGCGAGGCAATAAGACAGGGATAAGATAATTTGGATAAGCCTTGAAGCCTCTATTGGTGTTTTAACCATGTCAAGCAATACCAAAACATGGCAGGCAAGGAAGTCAATCAGTGCTTATGAATGTCCATATGGCTTTGGTTGCTATACAACGCTCATATTCGCGAGCAATACAAAAAAAAGGGGCAAGCAATGCTTGCCCCTCTTCTCCTCCACAATCCTGTTTCTCTACTTTTTAATCATCCTGCGCATTCCACCCATCCCAATCAATCCACTTGCCAACAACATCATCGTAGCTGGCTCAGGAACAGCATCAGGCAAAGGAGGTGCATTAGAGCGAGTGTTGTAATCAAAATCTGCATCCAGCTTAACCAGATCGTTGTTACAGCTAACCGACCATCTCAACCCAATCTTGTCTCCAAGAGATGGGCGACCAAAGATACCCCTATCTATTGCACCTTCAAGCACCCAGGTGCTTTGACCTCGTTCCATAATGCCGGTATCGTAATAATTGAAGTAAGAAGCATATCCCTTATCTTCTCCTGTATTTACCAGCATCTCAGGAGTACCTAACTTTTCAAATCCCCAAATACCTTCTGTATACTGCCACTTAGCATTTTTCTCTATCTTTCCTGGTTTATTAACCGTTGAAAGTCCATATTCAAACGTTCCGCCACCAAGATTAAATGATATATCACCTGGTTCCCATTTAAGATTGGAATAACCATAAGGCTTACCCTCAACACCTTGCGGTTTCAAGGATGTAACTATTGCAAAATAAATATTGGCAGTATCATCATCAAAATACATTGCCTCAATATCATAAGCCTCAATTCTTGCTGCACCTGGGGTGAATTTATTATCGTGAACTATATAGTTAGCAGTTTTGCTAACCGGAGTCCAATTATGAGCAAAATCACCCTTCTTGTTTTTAGAACTTAAGGTAATCCCAAACTTATCCTGAAGCAAGTTTGCTTGAGCACTACCCACTCCCAAAATCAACATACAAACCATCCATACCAACACCTTTTTCATTTTTTCAAACCTCCTTAGGTTTAGAATTTTTGTTACGTTTATAATATACCACATGAATTCAATCTTGTCAATCCCTTCCTTATCTTTTTTTGCGTTTTCTTGCATTTTTTTATCTTTATTGGCAATAATGCGTCCATGTTGTTACAAAAAACAACATTGGCGGCTCAAATATTCGTCCAATACTCCATCAGGATAGCCGTTCCATTGCCAATGACTCTTTGGTTGGACAACGGAGAAAAAATGTTGACAGATAAGACAATAGGTAGTATAATTAGAGAACAGGTGGATGAGGACAGAAGAGGACAGAACACGAGCGGAGTCTAACCATGTCTAATCATGTTTTGATATAAACAAAAGGAGTGTGCACAATGAAACTATTTAGCAAGCTGCTCTGGATAACTATCTCTTTAATCGCTGCCATATCAATAGCTGTCGTGACCGGGGTTGTCAATCCTACAGAAAAGATTAATGCCCTGTGGATAGTCATTGCTGCTGGATGCTTTTACAGCATAAGCTATCGATTCTACTCAGCGTTTATTGCCTCAAAGGTGCTTGTGCTTGATGCCAAACGCATAACACCTGCTTATCAATTAAAGGATGATGTTGATTTCCATCCAACAAACAGTGTTGTGCTTTTTGGTCATCACTTTGCAGCCATTGCCGGTGCTGGACCGCTTATTGGTCCGATGCTTGCGGCTCAATTTGGCTATCTGCCTGGGTTTCTCTGGATTCTTATTGGTGCTGCCCTTGCTGGTGCTGTTCATGACATGGTCATACTGGCAGCATCAGTCCGCAGAAACGGCCGTTCCCTGGCTCAAATAGCCAGGGATGAAGTCGGTCAGGTTGGGGGAATTGCCGCATCCTTTGCTATTCTCTTCATCATTGTTGTTGCCCTTGCCGGACTGGGGCTGGCAGTTGTTAATGCCTTAACAAATAGCCCCTGGGGAACCTTTACCATTGCCACAACCATTCCTATTGCCTTTTTGATGGGATTTTATCTGCATAGCTTTCGTCCTGGTAAGGTAGGGGAGGTCAGCATAATTGGCGTAATACTTCTGTTTGCCGCAGTTTTTACCGGTCATTATATCCCTGGGTCTTTTCTTGAGCCATGGTTTAATCTGTCCAGAAATCAACTGATTATTTCTATGGCTATTTATGGTTTCATAGCCTCTGTTCTTCCTGTGTGGATGCTGCTCTGCCCACGCGATTATCTTTCAACCTATATGAAAATCGGAACAGTTATCCTGCTTGCTGTGGGAGTGGTAGTCATGGCACCAACCATTCAAATGCCTCCGTTGACAAAATTTGTCTCAGGTGGAGGTCCTATCATACCAGGGACACTATTCCCCTTTATGTTCATTACCATAGCCTGCGGTGCTATATCAGGGTTTCATGGACTTATCTCATCTGGGACAACACCAAAGATGATTATTTCTGAAGCAGCTATTCGTCCCATTGGCTATGGAGCTATGCTCGTGGAAGGGTTTGTTTCAATTATGGCTCTTATTGCAGCAACAATACTTATTCCTGGTGATTATTTTGCCATCAATACCCAATTAACTCCAGATGCACTCGCTGGGTTGGGCTTTCCTGTTGATAAAATAAAAGAATTGTCTGCCATGGTAGGCGTGAATGTAGAGGGCAGACCTGGTGGGGCAGTGTCATTGGCTGTAGGCATGTCTACCATACTCTCAGGCATTCCAGGGCTCAAGCATCTTATGGCTTACTGGTATAATTTTGCCCTTATGTTTGAAGCACTCTTCATCCTTACCACGGTTGATACTGGAACGCGTGTTGCTCGTTTCCTGGTTCAGGAGCTTGGTGGACATATCTATAAACCCCTTCTTCGCTCACGCTGGATGCCAGGGATTATTACAACCAGCTTTTTGGTAGTAACTGCCTGGGGTTATCTCATCTACTCTGGAAACATATCTACCATCTGGCCTATGTTTGGGGTAGCAAATCAGCTTTTATCAGCCATTGCCCTTGGTGTATGCACAACAATTATTATAAAATCAGGTAAAGCTAAATATGCTTGGGTTACATTTATCCCTATGTGCTTCATGTTTACCACAACCCTTACCGCAGCCTGGCAGCTTATATTTATTTTTCGCGATAAGGCAGTTCAAGCAGCCATTCCAACAGATGTCTTTAATTTTAACTTAGACGCTGTTCTTGTATCATTAATGGCAATCCTTGCCTTGATTTCTCTGTGCCAAACATGTCTGACCTGTCAAACTTGTCTGACTCAGAAAAAGGGAGAGAAGGGAGAGAAGGGAGAGAAAAATTGAACGAAGAGATAAAAGCAATTGACGAAATGGTAAAAGCAAGGAGTGAGTTTGTAGAGAAACTCAACCAGTCAATAAATAAGACGATTATTGGTCAAAAACATATCATTGACCGTATCTTCATTGCCATGCTCTGCAATGGCCATGTGATGATAGAGGGTGTTCCTGGTCTTGCCAAGACATTGATCATCAAAACCCTTGCCTCATCTATAGAGGCTAAATTTGCCAGGATACAGTTCACCCCAGACCTTCTTCCATCTGATCTTATTGGCACAATGATTCTCAATCCCAGGACAGGTGAGTTTACAGTCAGAAAGGGGCCAATCTTTGCCAATCTTGTCCTGGCTGATGAGATAAACCGTGCCCCATCCAAGGTCCAGAGTGCCTTGCTTGAATCCATGCAAGAGCATCAGGTAACCATTTCAGATGGGACGCATAAACTGCCAGAACCCTTTATGGTGCTTGCCACCCAGAACCCAATTGAGCAGGAAGGGACATATCCCCTGCCTGAAGCAGCAATCGACCGCTTTATGCTCAAGCTTAAGATTGATTATCCCAAAAAAGAGGAAGAGATGAGGATAATGGATATGGCCTTGATTGGGGAGGAGAAAACCGCAGACAAAGAGGTTGGAATCTCAGAGATAGTTGAGGCAAGAAGGGTAATCAATCAGCTATATATTGATGAAAGGCTGAAAAAATATATTGTCGATATTGTTTCAGCCACAAGAAACCCTCAAAACTATGGTCTGACTGATATTGCCGGAATGATCCAATGGGGAGCATCTCCCAGGGCATCCATTTATCTTATGCAGGCAGCAAAAGGCTATGCCTTTATCCGCCGTAGGGGATATGTAACCCCTGATGATATAAAAAGCATAGGTATGGATGTGTTACGCCACAGGATAATCCTTAACTATGAGGCAGATGCAGAGGAAATCACCACAGAGCATATCATCCAGAGGGTGCTGGATACGGTTGAGGTTCCGTAGTCTATGATTCCAAAAGAAATGCTTAAAAAAATCAGGCAGATAGAGATAAGCTCCCGTAGATTAGTCAATCAGCTTTTTGCAGGGGAATACTGCAGTGTCTTCAAGGGGCAGGGGCTTGAATTTCATGAGGTGCGGGAATACCAGCCAGGTGATGATATTCGAGCTATTGACTGGAATGTTACGGCACGACTTGGAAGTCCTTATGTCAAAAGGTATGTTGAAGAACGCCAGCGGACAATAATCCTGATGATAGATGTCTCTTCTTCGCTTGATTTTGGCTCATTATCTAAGAGCAAAAACGAGATTGCAGCTGAGGTAGCTTCACTCATAGCATTTTCTGCCATTAAAAATAACGACTTAGTCGGACTGCTGCTTTTTTCTGACCGAATAGAAAAATTTATCCCACCTAAGAAAGGTAGAATTCATGTCTTGAGAATCATCCGTGATATTCTTTGTCTTAAAAAACAAGGCTGCAAAACCGATATTGTGCAGGCGGTAAGATACTTGAATCGGGTTGTGCAAAAAAGGGCAATACTTTTCCTTATCTCTGATTTCCTGATGGATAATTATGAGAAAGGGCTTAATTCAATATGCCGCAGGCATGATTTTATCTCGATTATCATCAAGGATAGATTTGAAAAGAAATTGCCAGAATCTTCCAGGATTGGACTCATCTTCTTTGAGGATACAGAAAGCGGAAAAATACTCCCCTTTGATCTGTCTCAAGCCAGGGTTAAAGACAGGTATCTTATGCTGGCACAGGAAGATATTGCTCGCAGAAAAAAATATCTCTCAAAGATCAAGGCAGATATTGTTGAAATCTCAACCGATGGTGATTATATCAAACCATTATCCCTGTTCTTCAGGAAAAGAGAGAGAAGGATGCAATACGCATGAAAGGTGAGGATATTCGTGATATCAAAAATATTATCAGTATCTTTGATTGGGGAAGTTTTTTGTTCCTATTAGTTGCTATCCTTTTGTCAGCACTTCTTGGCTATCTTATCTACAAAAAGCTGAAAATAAAGGAATCTAAGACAACACCAGAGGAAAAAATACCTAAACGCCCATTTGATGAGGTTGCTATTGAAGAACTCAATGCTATTGACCCGATTTATTATTATGAAAGGATGTTGTGCAAAGAATACTATTGCCTGATTACTGAGGTGGTAAGAAAATTCCTCTCGAAAAATTATTTTTTCGATGCCATGGATAAGACATCGTTTGAGATTATTGCCGAGATAGAGGGCAAGGAACGGGATTACGAAAAGATGAAGATGCTGGATAAATATTTTCAAATGTGCGATATGGTAAAGTTTGCAAAGTATAAGCCAGGTCTTGCCCAAATGCGTGAGAGTAAGGATGATTCGCTGAGGATTGTGAAGGAGTTGGTCAGGCTAAAGGTTAAAGACTGAGGTGGACAAAATGAGGTTTGGGAGTATTTACTGGCTAATATTATTCCTTGCCCTGCCTTTTATCTGGATGTTAAAGAGCCGGCAAAAGCCTATGGCTATCCCGCATCCTGATATTGTCCTTAAGGTAGGGGATGAGGTCAGTGGCAGTGTCAGGTTCAAGGTTTTATTGCCCAAAATGCTGCGTATTCTGGCAATAGCACTTTTGATCCTTAGCCTGATGCGGCCGCAGAAGGGCTTTGTCTCAGATACAACCAATAAATCTGGTGTGGATATCATGGTTGCGTTCGATGTTTCATCCAGCATGATGGCAGAGGACCTTTATCCAAACAGAATAGTGGCAGCGAAAAAAGTCCTGGCTGATTTTATAAATGCCAGACCAAATGACCGTTTGGGACTTATTGTCTTTGGCAGCCAGAGCTATCTCCAGTGTCCGCTGACAAATGACAGAAAAACCCTGCTTTCGTTTCTCAAGGATATTAGGATTGGTATGGCAGAGGATGGAACAGCCATAGGTATGGCAATTGGAAACGGGGTAAAACGGTTAAAAGATTCTCCTGCAAAGACAAAACTCATTCTTCTCCTAACCGATGGGGATAACAACGCTGGGGCAATAGACCCTGAAACCGCAGCCAGGCTTGCAGCAAGCTATAACATAAAAATCTATGCCATAGGCATAGGTGACCCAAATGGCTCTCCTATCCCGATAATCGACCCATTTGGTAGAAAGTTTGGTAGAAAAAATTATGCAAGGGATGTAGATGGGAATATACTTTTGACAAAGATGGATACTGAAGGGTTAAAAAAAATAGCCGGGATAACAGATGGAAATTATTTTGTAGCCTCAAATGCTGATAAGTTTTCTGAAATTATGAAAAAGATAGACCAACTGGAAAAAACAAGGTTTGAATCAATGCTACCTCTTGCATTTGAGGAACGATACATGGTGTTTGCGTTTCCAGCCTTTATCCTATTGATAATTGAGCTTCTGATTAGAAGGCGTTGGGTGGGAGTCTCATGATATTTTTCAATCCAGAGCATCTATTATGGCTGCTTGTTCTCATTGGCATTGCCATCTACGACTATCTAACCGGCGGAAAAAAAATTTTCCTGCCATTATTTGGGAAGAAATTATTCCCGGTTATGCTAAAGAATTGGGATGAGCAACGATATTATCTTAAGAAAGGGCTTTTCTATGCTGGGATGTTCTTCCTGATAATAGCCATGGCACAGCCGCAGTGGGGAAAAGGGGATAAAACCCTGTCAGCATCAGGCATGGATATTGTTTTTGCCATAGATGTAAGCAAGAGTATGCTTTCAATGGATATAAAACCAAATCGGCTTGAGAATGCCAAAGGCTCGCTTAATCTTTTAATCGACCAGCTCTATGGGAATCGTCTGGCACTTACTGCCTTTGCTGGAACAAGCTTTATTGAATGCCCACTGACAACTGATATTAGAGCGGTTAAACTATTCCTTGATTCGATAAAATGCGATTTAATCCCTGTCCCTGGAACAGATATTGGCATGGCAATACACGCTGCTGCAGCAGCTTTTGGAGATTCAACAAACAGTAAGGCAATAATCCTGATAACCGATGGCGAGGATCTGGCTCATAAGGCAAGGAAAGAAGCAAAGGCAGCAAAGGATAAAGGCATCAGGATTTATCCAGTAGGGATTGGCACTGTGATGGGAGAAACTGTCCCTGAATTTGACGAGACTGGTCGTGAGATAGGGGTTAAACGGGATAAAAATGGTGAGATAGTTGTCAGTCGGCTTGATACGATATTGCTAACAAAGATTGCCCACATTACTGGCGGAAAGGCATTCTTTGTTCGAGATAAGGCAACAACACTTCCAGAACTCATGGCCGCAATAGCCATGCTGCCAAAACAAAGGATAAAAAGCTCCCTGACCACTGAGCATAAGGAGCGTTTTCAGATATTTGTTGCCTTGAGTATTCTTTGTTTCATGGTAGAATTTGTGCTGTCAACAAGAAGAACTTTCGACCTGAGCAATTAGAGCGTTTTGCCACAAATAAGGGAGGGAATCAGGGTCA
>DYDG01000019.1 GCA_020717845.1 Marinifilum sp.
ACTATTTTTAGTTGCCTTTAGTTTTGTATCCCCTATTAATGCTACAGAGCTATCTAAGGCATTAGAAGAGGGGGAGGGATTGGGCTGGAATCATAAAGATACCTACAGACCCTATCCTATTCTGTTTATTCATGGTATTGGAGGGCACTGCGTTGATTGGAATGACCCGGATAACAGTATGAATTATCAGGGGCCTGACCCATATGACGGTATGATACCCAAATTAGTCCCATATTTTGAGCCCTACTGGAAAGATAATGAGAAATTCTCTAAATGGTTAAACGACATTACCCTCTCCAATGGTAAAGTAGCCAGGGTTTATGCGAAGACCTACCTTGAGACTGTCGAGTTTTCGGATGCGTTGACATAGACTTACCTACATGATTTGTTAAAGAACCTGTTTTTATAGCAGGGCTTCATAGATGCTATTAACCTTTTCAGGGCATCTGTTAGCGTTTTTGCTAATCCTTGCCAATAATTCTTGAGAGGTTTGGGTTGGTGTTGTTGCTCCGGCTGCATGGACAATTTTTTCATCAATCCCTGTGCCGCCAAGGTCATCAACACCAAAGCATAAAGCAACCTCAGCCATTTTTTCGCCCAGATACATCCACAATCCTTTGATATGTGTAATATTATCCAGTAAGAGCCTTGATACAGCAAAGGTTCTTAAATCATCAATCCCATCCGTTCCCTTGCAATTTTGCAGATTGGTATTACCTGGATGAAATGCCAATGGAACAAAGGACAAAAAGCCAGATGTCTTATCCTGAAGCTGGCGAATAGCGATAATATGCTTTACCCTTTCCTCAGGGGTTTCTACATGTCCATAGAGCATGGTAGCATTGGAATATAACCCAAGATTATGAGCTGTTTCCATCACCTTGAGCCATCTTATGCCAGGGATCTTTTTTGGGGCAATTATCATTCGCACCCTTGGGCTGAATATCTCTGCTCCGCCGCCAGGGATTGAGGAAAGACCGGCATTTTTTAGCCTGGTTAATGCCTGCTCAAGGCTTATTCCTGATACATCAGCATAATAATCTATTTCAGTAGCAGTAAATGCTTGAATGAATATATTGCTATCTATCCCCTTTATCCTCTGAAGCATCTTTTCAAGGTATGAAAACGGCAAATCAGGATGCAGTCCGCCAACAATATGAACCTCATGGACACCCATACAATTGACAGCCCTGACCCTTTCCTCAATCTCCTCAAGGGATAGCAGGTAAGCATCTGCTGCATTTGGGTTGCGAGAAAAGGCACACAATGGGCAACGGCAGACACAGATGTTTGTATAATTGATGTTGAGGTTGCAATTAAAGTAAGCAGTATCACCTACCATTTTTTTTCTGACCATATCAGCCAGGTGACCTAAACCAAGAATATCTGTTGATTCCATCAGCCTTACCCCATCCTCCTGAGTAAGCCTTTCACCTGCCAACACCTTTTTCTCAATATCTCTCATTTTCTCAAGCATTTCTGCCTCTCCTTACCTATCAGGGTGGGCAATGCCCATCCTGCATAAGCTATCTTACCATCGAACATATGGTTTATCTGGTCTGGTTCTTTCTATCACATATTTCAGTTTTCCTTTTGGGTTACTGACAAAGACTATATTTTTCCCCATCCATTGGAGTCTGTAATGGATTCTGACAATGAGCACAATATCACCGGCATCTACTCTTATTATGCTTGAAGTTACTCCATTTCTTTCAAGAAACTTCATAGTGTCCTTGAGGTTTTTTACGGTCTTCACAGCCACAATTTCGTGCTTTTTTACACCCGGAATATCCCGGGCATATTCTGAGGCATTTTTTTTAGCCATGAAGACAGCACGAGATTCTACCTGAGAACAGCTATTGCAAAAAACAAGCAGTATCATCAGGATGACCAATCGTTGAATCATTCCATCCGCTCCTCATCTATTCGATCTATTCGACAGGCTTAATTTTTTTTGACAGGATTAACAGGATTAACAGGATTTTAAGGAATTATAGGTTATAACATTCTATTTTCTGTATACATCCTGTTTAATCCTGTAATCCTGTCTAATATTCATAATATGCTGTCATTATAACAGATTGTGGTATATTGTCAAGTATTTTTTGCAACCTACAGGCTTTCTAAAGATTTTGCTTGACTTTATCATTCTTCCTATGCTAAAATTAAAGAATCTTGGGGCAGGGGAGAACGGCTGTATCACAGAGGTCTATCAAAAAGCTGATGGATATGCACAAAAAACTCAAGCTCTGGAGTTAGCCGTTAGGGCTAATGATCATATATTCTGGACTTCTGAACTTTCAAACTTCAAATGTTATGATGTTCTGAATAATTGATTGCGGATAAAAACAGGGTAGTGTCGCGTCAACCTTAATCTGTCGCATGTAGTAGAGACGCGATTAATCGCGTCTCTACATTGAGAAAAGGCAGGGACAAGCCCTGCAGCTACATTAATAAACCATTCGACACTTGAGACTTGACACGACAGTAGGGGAGATAGCTGAATGATTCCAGTGGTTTCTATCGTTGGCAGAAAAAATAGCGGCAAGACAACATTGATTAAGGGTGTTGTGCCAGAGTTAAAGAAAAGGGGCTATCGTGTAGGTGTAATTAAACACCATGGTCATGAGCTTAGCCTTGAAGATGTGGATAGGGTAGGCAAGGATACCTATGAATACCAATTGTGCGGGGCAGAGGCTGTTGTGCTGGCTGCTTCAAATAAATTGATGCTTTTACAGACCGTAGAGGAGCAGCAAGTGTTTTGTAGTATTGATAATATTAGCCAGATGTATCTGAGCGATATGGATATTATCCTGACTGAGGGCTATAAGCTCGAAAATAAGCCTAAGATTGAGGTTTTTCGTCAGGAAATTGGTAAGGATCAAGGTCTGTTGTGTGATCAAAAGAATGATAACCTTGTGGCTGTGGCAAGTGATGAAAAGTTTGATATTGCTCTGCCGTGTTTTGGTCTTCTTGATTATTCTATGATTGCTGATTTTCTGGAGAAGAAATTTATTCAGCCAAAAAGGCTGAAAACAGTAGAGTTGATGGTTGATGGTAAAAGTATTTTCTTAAATAATTTTGTTCGTGAAATTCTGAAAAAAACAGTTCTGGGAATGATAAGTCCATTGCGTGGTGTTCCTGATGCCCCTCAAAGGGTGGAAGTGAGCATAAAGTAGAGACGCAAAATTTTGCGTCTCTACTTACTAAAACTCGATGTTCAAGGTTTTCTGGCTCATAGGAACCACCAGTCCAGAACGGTAAAATGCCAGCCAGCATTTTTGTAGCTGCAACCTGCCAGAGACAGAAGGTCTGCTGCCAGTGCTACCTCCCGCAGCTACAAATATGCTAAGCCGTTCTATTCTGACTATCACAGGTTGAAAAACCTTGAACATCGAGTAAAAGGAGATATTTATGAGCCTTATCTGGCATGATAAACCAGTTATCCTGGGTGGCAGCCCAATCCTTGAAGAGCCTGTATCAATAGCCAAACCAACCTTGCCTGAGATGAAGAAAATACAGGATGAATTCCGCCAAATATATCATTCCGGGATGGTGACTAATTCAAATTATGTTCAACGATTTGAAGAGAGAGCAGCAGATTATCTTGGGGTAAAAGAGGCAGTATGTGTTTCAAGCTGTACCTCTGGATTGATGCTGGTCTTAAAGGCTCTTGAACTTACAGGAGAGGTTATTATCCCAAGCTTTACCTTCTTTGCCTCAGGACATGCCCTGTTATGGAATAATCTGAAGCCTGTATTTGTTGATTGTCTGCCCTCTACTTATAACCTCAACCATAACATTATCAATGAATACATAACTCCAAACACATCAGCTATAATGGCAGTTCATATATTTGGTAATCCTGTAGAGATTGAATCCATCCAGAGGATTGCTGACGATAATAATCTTAAGGTTATTATTGATTCTGCCCATGCTATTGGAACAAGATACAGGGGAAGGCTTGTGGGCAGTTTTGGCGATGCTGAGGTGTTTTGCCTTAGTCCAACCAAGGTGTTAACCGCTGTTGAGGGAGGCATTGTTACCACCAATAATCAGGAGTTAGCAAGAAGGCTGAGAATAGGCAGGGATTATGGAAATCCAGGCAATTATGATTGCGAGTTTCCTGGGCTGAGTGCCAGGATGGAGGAATTTAATGCCTTGATAGGGCTCAAAGGGTTAGAGGATATAGAAGAAATTGTTGCAAAAAGAATCAGGTTGGTAAATATATATCAAAAGAATATCTGTCAGATACCCGGCGTTTTATTCCAACAGATAGATGCAGGGAATACAAGCAGCTACAAGGACTTGGGAATTATTATCAATAAGGATGAGTTTGGGCTGGACAGGGACAAATTAGCCTATGCCCTGGATATAGAAGGAATTGCTACCAAAAAATATTTCTATCCTCCGCTTCATCAGCAGAGATTATACAGCAGGTATCAACAGTATCCATTGACAGCAACAGAGTATGTTTCAAACAATATCCTTTGCTTGCCATTGTATTCTCATATGGAAGAGAAAATAGTGCAGGATATATGCCATGCTATCTGGAGAATATACAGTTATCGGGAAGAGATAGCAGGGATAAGTATTCAGTAGTTGGATAAAAATTGTAGTTGACGTAAGGCTGAATAAATGGTATTATATACCAAATGCAGAAGAGGAGAAAATTTCATGAACGATAAATCTAAAAAAGAGGTTAAACCATTTAGTTTTAAGGGTTCAGTGCAGGTCCCAAAGACTCAGATTCAGGGCATTCAAGGGGTATATGAAGCCTATGCAGGCAAAGTTGCTTCTTCCCTTTCAACAAATTACAGAGTAAATACTACTGCTGTAGTTCTTTCGGTAAATCAGAGCACCTTTGGTGAGTTCAAAACGACATTGCAGTCGCCATCTATCCTGGGCATTATTAGTATGTCTCCGTTGAGGGGAGAAATGATTATTGAGGCCAGCCCTAATCTGGTTTTTAATTTTATTGATCGTATGCTTGGCGGAAGAGGGGAGCTTATTTCCCTTACCAGACCGTTGACTGATATTGAGATGAAGTTGGTTGAAGAGATATTATGTGGATTTACCAATGACCTTAAAATTGCACTTCGAGGGATTGTGTCTACAGATCCAAAATTAACCAATGTGCTTACAAATCCCAGATTTATTCAGACTTCCTCTAATTCAGATATATGTATTTCAGGGTCTCTTGAGATTAAGATTGGAGAGATAAACGGAATAGTAAATCTTTGTGCACCCTCTACGATTATAGATGCTATTATGGAAGGGTTATCAGGTGAAAAATCAACATCAGGTCAGAGAAAAAGCATTCAAAGTCTTATTACTTCACCCGATGATCAGGTTAAAACAAAGGAATTGATGAAGGGTGTAGATTTTCAATTTGTGGTTACATTGGGTCAGATAAGTAGTAAAGCCTCTGATGTGATGAATCTTCAGGTTGGTGATGTTATCAGACTCCATACAAAGATTGCTGATTATCTGACAGCTACTGTGGGTGATGTTCCTAAGTATAAATGCAAACCAGGACAGATTGGAAGCAATCTGGCTGTAGAGATTGTCAAGGTGTTGAAAAAACAGCCTCCATCAGATGATGGCTGGGTGTAAGGGTGTAGGGAACGTTTGCAACTATTTCTTATATTTCATACCTTTCGTTAAATACCTGTCCGGTGAAGATGGATAGTCTTGTATCTGGCATTTTCCAATCATCATCCCTCAATCCAGCCTTGAGACAAAGATGCTGGAGAGTCTCTTCCCTGTTCCATCCCTGTTCTTCTGCTACTTGTGGCAAGAATACAGCTGAATGATTGCCAATAGTTAGTTGAACACCATGTGTCCCAATCTCAATCTGAGAGATATCCTGAATGGGTGTCAATTCAGAAAGGACTGTAATCTCAATAGTTATATCTTTCAATTCCTTAAGGGTTACTGTCGGAAATCTCCAATCCTGAGTAGATGCTGCAATAGCCATCTTTATCACTGCCTCATAAAGCGGCTCTATGGGTTGAATATATCCGATACATCCTCGCAGATCATGTCCTTTATGAAGGCTGACAAATATCCCCTGGCAATTGGTCAATTCTGGATCACTTACTCTTTGCTCCAGAATTTCCTTACGTTCAAGATATGCCTCTATTGTATTTCTGGCCATATTCAAAAGATATGTTTGTTGATCACGGTTTAACATTTTATTCACCTTATTCACCCATCTTCCTAAAGTAGTATAGCATGATACATGAAATTTAGCAAGAATTTTTTTGTTGACATTTTGAAAATTGTATGGTATATTTAGCAAGAAGAGTTGAGAGTTTTCTTCTAAGATTTTGCTTCTTATCATGCGGGGATAGCTCAATTGGTAGAGTATCAGCCTTCCAAGCTGGTTGTTGCGGGTTCGAATCCCGTTCCCCGCTCCAATAAACAGACAATCTCCATAGATTATTCATAATAGACTGTAGGGAACGGTCGTGACCGTTCCCTACTTGTATTAAAAAGGGAATGATTATGCAAATATTGAAATTTATCCTATTAGTTTGTTTTTTATCCGGCTGCAATCTGTTTTCTTCGCAAAAACCAATATCTGGTGTAGTGCAAGAGATTACAGATGCTACTGGGGTAAATGTGCGGATAAGTATACCAATAAAGAAGGTTGTTTCTCTTTCTTGCGGAATTTCAGAAGGATTGTATGCCCTTGGAAAAGGTGGAAAAGAAGATGATGTTATAGCTGTAACCGATGATTGCAGCCATTTGCCACAGGTAAAGGGGAAGGAATGTGTAGGGAGCAAGGGAAATATTTCTATTGAAAAGATGATTCTTCTCTCCCCTGAATTGGTTCTATCTATCGATGGGGAGATACCTGAACAAACCATAACTAATTTGCGGGATATGGGGATAACCGTATTTGTTTTGAAACAATGTGTGGGGATGGAGGATGTCCAGAATAATTTCAGAATTCTTGGGACAATAACCAGAACACAGGGTGCAGTAGAGTTGAATATTGCTGAGGCTAAGGAAAGGATGGATGCTGTGGCAAAAAGGATGAAAGATCCAAAACCAAGGGTTTTTTGGGAGATAGGGAACAAACCTTTAACCGCAGTGGGCAGGGGAACGTATGTTGATACCATTATCAGTCTTGCAGGTGGAGAAAATATTGTTTCAGGGAAAACAAAATTCCCTTATTATACCGCAGCTGCGGTGGTCAAAAATAACCCTGATGTTATTATCTTGAGCAATGTCCCTGAGGAAGAGAGCCTGAGATGGAAACAGATTGAATTGCTGAGTGCATCTCAAAATAATAGGATATATCAGGTTGATCCAGGGTTGATGAATGCCTCTACCCCGCTTGCTATGGCAGAGGCTGTGGAAAAGGTTTCTAAACTGCTGTATGGTGCTCAGTGAACTTGTGAAAAGAGAGGAGAAGAAGATTAACCGCAAAGGGCACAAAGGAAAAGCACAGAGGGCACAAAGAATAGGAAATTAAAAAAACCTTTGTGGGCTTTGT
Organism: Marinifilum sp.; assembly: GCA_020717845.1. Classification (GTDB taxonomy): domain Bacteria; phylum UBA9089; class CG2-30-40-21; order CG2-30-40-21; family CG2-30-40-21; genus CG2-30-40-21. The sequence continues at coordinate 7,508 of DYDG01000019.1, forward strand.
GTCTACTTTGTGAACTTTGTGGTAAAAAAAAGGAGGAATTTTTTATGAGTGAAATATATATGACCAGGGAAACTATTGACAAGATGAGGGAAGAATTAACGTATCTAAAGGGGACAAAAAGACGGGAAATCTCAAAAGCTATTGGTAGTGCTCGAGAGCTTGGTGACTTGAAAGAGAATGCAGAGTATCATGCTGCAAGGGAAGAGCAGGGGCTTGTTGAGGCAAAAATCAAGATGCTCGAAGATAAATTGAGTCGGGCTACGGTGATAGATAAAGAAAAATTTCCTGATGATACGGTTTGTATTGGGGTTAAGGTAACATTAAGGGATGTCCATAAGGGAACAGAGATAGCCTATACCCTGGTTGATACGGTTGAGGCTAATTTTGCTGAAAGAAAAATAGCTACATCAACCCCTATCGCTCAAGGGTTGATGGGAAAAAAGGTTGGAGATGTTGCCGAGATTCGAGTGCCAGTTGGGATATTAAAGTATGAAATAATTGGTATTGTCAGGGAGTAGTGACAGGATAAGAAGGCTTATGGGAGTAACCAGTATGTTCTCATCTGAGGATAAGAAATATATGGCCAGGGCATTAACCCTGGCCAGTCGTGCCAGAGGGAAAACCAGCCCTAATCCAATGGTGGGTTGTGTTGTAGTCAAGGATAATAAGATGATTGGTCAGGGTTTTCATCATGCTGCTGGTCTTTCACATGCAGAGATTAATGCCTTGAATGAGGCAGGGGATAATGCTCATGGATCAACCATGTTTGTTACCCTTGAACCATGTTGCCATTATGGAAAAACCCCGCCCTGTGTGAATGAAATAATTAAGGCAAGAATTTCAAAGGTAATTATTAGCATTTGTGACCCAAATCCATTTGTTTCAGGGAAAGGGATGGAAGAATTGCAAAAAGCAGGGATAGTCGTTGAGACAGGACTGCTTCAGGATAGGGCAATGCGGCTTAATGAGATATACAACAAGTATATTACTACCAGAATGCCCTTTGTTTTGATTAAGGCTGGTATGAGTCTGGATGGGAAGATTCAGGGGCCCGAGCAGTGGATTACTAATGAGAAAAGCAGGCAGTTTGTTCATAAAATGCGTTCAGAGTATGATGCTATCCTGGTTGGGAAACAAACGGTTCTAAATGATAACCCATACCTTACCTCACGAATAAAGGGGAAGAAAAATGGGAAGAATCCATATCGAATAATCGTGGATAGTAGCTTTCAGATACCAATAGAAGCCAATGTATTTGCTGACCCCAAGATGGTGATCATAGCCACAACCAATGCTGCACCAGCAGATAAGTTATCTATCATCAAGAAGATGGGGGCAAGGGTTGTTATTACCCAGACTGTTGATGAAAGAGTCGATATCGTTGAATTAATGAAACAGCTTGGTCAGATGGAGATAACCAGTGTTATGGTTGAGGGAGGATCCACAATAAATGCCTCGTTCCTTTCATCTGGTGTGGTGGATAAGATGGCTTTATTTATCTCTTCGCAAATATTTGGGAAAAGGGATTATCTGTCTGTGGTTGAAGGATTGGATACAGTGATAAGGCTTAATGATACATGTGTGGAAAGGGTAGGGGATGATGTCCTGATACAAGGGTATGTGTGACGAAAAGGGATTAGGGTAGGAGGAAGGGATTAGGGTAGGAGGAAGGGATTAGGGTAGGAGGAAGGGATTAGGGGTTAGCAACTACTAATCCCTAACCCCTTCCCTAACCCCTAACCCCTAACCCCTAACCCCTTCCCTAACCCCTAACCCCTTCCTCCTACCCCCTACTCAGAGGTGTTTTTAGATGAAACAGCCATGGGATGTAGATAGTTATTTTAAGATTGTTTCTGCTCCAACAGGTGTTTTCTTAACGGTTTATCCACCTGTAGGCGAGGGGAATCCTGTTTCTGTAGCAGAGATTGTTGAACAGCTTAAAGAAAAGGGTGTGCAGCATATTAATGCTACGGCTGTTGAAAGTGCTGTTAACAGACAAAGTGGGATGGCTGTCCTGGTTGGTGAATACTTTGAGCAAGCAGCAGAAGATGAGTTGTTTGTTGTTTCTATTGACAAGGATGGTCAGACAGCCTACCTGACTATTCTTGTGCCTGTAAAGGGTGGCAAAGAGATTGCCATGAAGGACATCCTTCGAAAGTTGAAGCAGGAAGGTGTTGTATTTGGCATAAGCACAGACACTATCTTTGATATCTTAAAGCATGAGAGGTTTAATGAGGATATACTGGTTGCTTCAGGTAATTTGCCTATACCGGGGAAGGATGCTTTTTTAGAGTTTAAGTTTCCAACAACTAAGGCTATCTCTATGGTAAAAGAGCTTGAGGATGGCCGGGTTGATTTTAAGAACCTTGATTTGATTGCCTCGGTTAAAGAAGGGGATGCACTTGTGATAAAGCATCCAGCTACAAAGGGTATTCCTGGAACAATGGTAACTGGTGTGGAAAATTCTGCCAGGGATGGCAATGATGTTCCTTTGCCTGTTGGGAAAAACACAGTGGTTTCTCCAGATGGATTGGAGTTAAGGGCAGCTGTTCCTGGGATGGTATCCCTTAATCCTCGTGGCAAGGTAGAGATTGAGCAGGTTCATGTTGTTACAGGAGATGTGGATTATAGCACAGGCAATATCAATTTTCATAGTGAGCTGGTAATTGATGGAAGCGTTATGGACGGATTTACTGTTCATGCAGACAAGGATATTACTATCAAGGGAAATGTCTGGAAGGCAACGGTTACCTCTGGTGGAAATATAACCATTAATGGCGGCATTCTGGGAAAGAACATAGGCTATATCTCGGCTAATGGCACTGTGACAGCTAAATTTGCAGAATATTGCCGTATTAGGGCACAAAAGGATGTCTTGATAGGTGAGTCTGTTGTCAGCAGTCAGATAGACGCTGCGGGCAAGGTAGTGCTTGCAGGCAGACGAGGTGTAATCATTGGTGGAAAAATAAGGGCAGGGGAAGAGGTAAGTGCTAAGATTATTGGCTCTCGGGTTGATACCCCAACGATTATAGAGGTAGGGGTTAATCCTGCGATTCGGGAAGAGATGAAGGAGTTGAGTGAGGAGATAACAGATGAAAAGTATAAGTTCCATGGAATAAAATTGGAGATAAAGGGATTGCTTGCCTTAAAGGAAAAGATGGGGCAGGATTTTCCAGCAGATAAAGATGAATTATTGGCTTCATATCTTGGTGCCCAAAACCTGCTTATAGAAAAATTAAGGGATGCAAGCGAGGGTATCACCCTTCTTCATCAGGAAATAACAACCGTTGGTGGCGGACGGGTAATGGTTTCAGGACTAATCTATCCTGGTGTCCGGATAACCATTCGGTCTGCAAGCATGTATATTCGTGAAGAGCATAAATATGTCTGCCTGACAGCAAAGGGTGATGCGATTGAGATTATCCCATATGACCTTGCTCTGGCAATACAGAAAAAGAAGAAGTAAGGTATGTTAGATGTGTAGGATGAAGAAGGCTGAAGGCTGAAGGCTGAAGGCTCAGAATTTCCTCTTGCCTCATAGCCTTCAGCCTATCTACCTATCCCCTTCTATCCCCTTGTAGCTATCATACAATCCTCAAGATTGAAGGATGTCTCTGGGTAGCAAGTTCTTTTAAGGTATTGATGGTTTCTAAGTATACATTTACATCACCCTGGATGCCTTTTTCTCGTTTTTCTTCTTCTGAGACAGTGATATTACGGCCAATTATTGGTCCGGTACCAGTTGTTTCACCAAACTGGTCGGTTACCTCCAGCACCACCAGGCTGTCATCAAAGACGGTAAAATGTTGCAGTCTTTTGCACAGCTCAGGTTGCCATTCCTTAAATTCATGCCTGAGAATAACTACCAATTCAGCCCGATTGGCTTCACAAATCAATTCTCTTCGTTGAAATCGGATTATTTCCTTGATCTTATCCCGGGCAAAGGTTTCCTTTGAGATGACAAAAAATCGTGTAATCTTTATTTGTCTATCCTTTCGTTGAAGAAGGGATTTATTTACCTCTTGAAGCCTTTGGTGAAAGGGATCATCCTTCCATCTCTCTACCCAAAAATCAATACAATTTAATTCCTTTTGTGTCTCTTCTGATTCCTTCATAATAAGGCTGGATAATTCTTTTTTATCATCCATGAAACACCAGCCATTTTTTTTCATCTCTTCAACCCTTGTTTGCCATTTTATCATGCCTTCTTCAATCAAGATGACCTCTCGAAGGGCAATCTTCCTCAAGTACAGGTCAGTAATGCCATCTACTATCTGTCTTAATCCTTCCATGATTCAATTCCTCCTTTTTCAAGTAACACAAGCATTTTTGCTTGTGATTATAATGTTCTCAAGCTTGAAGCTTAAGTTACTTACACCAGTTCTTTTTCCACCAATATCTCAGCAATCTGAACCGCATTAGAAGCAGCTCCTTTACGCAGATTATCCGATACAATCCACATATTTAACCCACAGGAAATAGAAAAGTCCTCCCGTATCCTGCCGATAAAGGTTTCATCCCTGTTGGCAGCATCAATGGCTAATGGATACCTATTATTTGCTGGATCATCAACAACGATTACGCCAGGTGAGCTGGACAATATCTCCCTTGCCCTTTCTGGAGTCAATTTGCTTTCAGTTTCAATATTTACAGACTCTGAATGGGACCTGAGAACAGGAACACGCACGGTAGTAGCTGTTACTGCAATCTCTGGTGCCTCCATAATCTTTTTTGTTTCATTGACCATCTTTATCTCTTCTTTGGTATAGCCGTTGTCAAGGAATACATCGATATGAGGCAGGCAATTAAAGGCAATCTGGTGAGGATATACCTTTTTCACAATCTCTTCCTTATCCAGCACAGCTCTGGACTGATTGATTAATTCCTCTATAGCCATGGAGCCTGTGCCTGAAACCGATTGATAGGTAGAGACCACAATCCTTTTAATCTTTGCCTCCTTGTGAAGTGGGTTTAAGGCTACAACCATCTGAATGGTTGAACAATTTGGGTTGGCAATAATACCCTTATGATTTGCCACAGCATGGGGATTTACCTCTGGCACAACCAATGGCACATCAACATCCATTCTAAAGGCACTGCTGTTATCAACAACAATACACCCATCCTTAACTGCTTTTGGTGCCCATTCCCTGCTTACGCTTGCCCCAGCAGAAAACAGGGCAATGTCAATCCCCTTAAAACACCCTTCCTGCAACTTTTCAACCACTATCTTTTCACCCTTAAAATCCAGCTCTATCCCCTCTCGTCTATACCCAAAAAATCTTACCTTTTCTACAGGAAAGTTTCGCTCAATCAATACCTCTCTCATTACCTGTCCCACAGCACCTGTGGCACCAACAACCGCTACGGTATATTTTTTCATCTTTTCCATCTTGTAATCCCCTTTCTTTCAAAATTGCAACTCGCATCTTCCAGCTTGAGCATTTTTCATAATCTACGCTATTCCTTATTTGACACCTGACACCTAACTATTATAACCTAAGCTGAGAGATGTTGTCAAGCAAAAAATAGGGGCATTACCTTTTTTCTTCACTTTATCGTTTAAGTATGTTAAAAATACTTGACAAATTTGATTTTGTATGTTAGTATATGGATGTTTATACTAAGAGGTGGAAATTACGGATGGAGATAGGTGAACTCCTTAAGTTGTTGGTAGATAAGCGTGCTTCAGATTTATACCTAAAGGTAGCCAGACCCCCTATGCTTAGAATTGCTGGGTCACTTACTCAGCTTGATTTGGATAGGTTGTCTCCTGATGATGTGAAGAATCTTATCTATTCAATGATGAATGATGATCAGATAAAAAAGTTTGAAGAGAGTTATGATGCTGATTTCTCATATAGTTTGAGAGGGGTTGCCAGGTTCAGGGTAAATGCTTTTAAGCAAAGGGGTGTTCAGGGTGCAGTTATCAGGATGGTGCCCTATGAGATTCCGGCAATAAATAGTCTGGGGCTGCCTCCTGTTATAGAAGAATTAGCAACCAGACCACAGGGGCTGGTGCTGGTAACAGGGCCTACTGGTTCTGGAAAGTCAACTACCTTAGCGGCTATAGTTGGCCAGATTAATGCTACTCGAAATTGCCATATTATCACGGTTGAGGATCCGATTGAGTTTTTGCATCGGGATAATAAGGCTGCCATAGAACAACGAGAGATTGAGGTGGATACAAAATCCTTTCGTGAGGCGCTTCGCCGGGCATTAAGGCAGGACCCGGATGTTATTCTTATTGGTGAGATGCGCGATCTGGAAACAGTGGCTACAGCTATTAGTGCTGCAGAAACAGGGCATTTAGTCCTGTCTACATTGCATACCAATGATGCTACTCAAACAGTGGATAGAATTATTGATATTTTCCCGGCAAATCAACAACAACAGGTGCGGATACAGTTGTCCATGACCCTGCTTGGGGTGGTATCTCAGAGGTTATTAAAACGGGCTGATGGCAATGGAAGGGTCGCTGCTGTAGAGATAATGATTAATAATCCCTTGATAAAGGATATTATTGAAAAAGGGAATACATCTGGAATAAGAAAGGTTATCGAAAGCTCAGGAACATACTGGAAGATGCAAACCTTAACCCAGGCTGTTGCTGATCTCATCAATACTGGAGCCATTACTATGGAAGAGGGATTGTCAGCAGTGCCAAATGCAGATGAATTAAGGCTTGCCCTTAAAGGAACCTATGGCCAGGCAAATCTGGTCTTTGGCGATATGACGAGTATGATGGATTATTGAGGATTTTTTAGGTGAGAAGGCTGAAGACTGTTAGGACAGAAAGGGCAGGAAGGAATTGCAGCCTACTATGGATATAAAAAAAGGAGATGAGATACTCTCATCTCCTTTTTTTATATTTTTTATGATTAAATTTGTCAGAGGCAAAAAGGGAATGCGAAAGATATCTGCATCTGAGATTAATGAGCTTACTTATCAGTTGTGTATTAAGGCTAATTGCTCTATGTCTGAAGACATCAAGCAAGGTCTTGATAATGCCTTACTTCACTCTGTTGGCAGACAGAAGGATATTCTGTCGATACTGGTTGAAAATGTGGAACTGGCTGAAAAAACAAGGGTGCCAATATGTCAGGATACAGGGATTGTGGTTGTTTTCCTGGAGATAGGACAGGAGGTAATGGTTGTTGACGGATATATAGAAGAAGCGATAAATGGTGGAGTGAGAAGGGCTTATCATGATGCTTATCTCCGCAAATCAGTAGTGTCTGACCCTATTATCCGGAAAAATACCGATGATAATACCCCTGCGATGATCCATACCAGGATAGTTGAGGGTTCATCCTTACGGTTAATTGTTATGCCAAAGGGAAGCGGCGGGGAAAATATGAGCGGGTTATGGATGTTTAAGCCGGCAGATGGCGTAAACGAGATAGTTAATGCCCTCCTCATGCATGTCCGACAGTTTGGAGCATACTCCTGTCCGCCATTAATTATTGGTGTAGGGATTGGCGGGAGCTTTGAGGTTGCCCCATTACTGGCAAAAAGGGCTTTGCTGCGTCAGATAGGAAAACCACATCCTGAGCATCATATTGCCGAGATTGAGCATAAATTGTTGGAAAAGATCAATAAGCTGAAGATAGGACCTGCAGGGCTTGGAGGCTCACCTACTGCTTTAAGCGTAAATATAGAGACCTGTGCAACACATATTGCCAGCTTGCCTGTGGCAATGAACCTTTGCTGCTATGCGAATAGGCATTGTGAAGGAATGATTTAGAATTTATACTTTATACCACGAAGGCACGAAGGTACGAAGAAGAGAGAAAGACTATTTTCCGTTAGTTATTAGTAAATATAGTTGTCTGACTACTTATATTTTTCTGTTTTTTTCATTTTTCGTTTCTCTCTTTCTTCGTATCTTCGTGCCTTCGTGGTGAATCCTGGAGAATACGCGTGAATTCAAAGAAAATTCATACGCCATTAGATAAAGAAACAATCCTGCACTTAAAGGCAGGGGAGCATGTTTACTTAAGCGGGGATGTCTATACCCTCAGGGATGCAGCCCATAAGAGATTGGTAGGATTATACGATAGTCATCATCTGGTTGGAAAGGAGAGGGAAAAAAAACTTGACATCAGTGGACAAATAGTGTATTATACAGGGCTAACCCCGTTGCTGCCGCATGGCTGTCCTGGTTCTGCAGGTCCAACGACAAGTGCCAGGATGGATAAGTATACCCCGCGATTGCTTGATGCTGGCATGGTTGGTATGATTGGCAAGGGGCCAAGGGGGCTGGATACAGTAAGAAGTATCCGTGATCATCAATCAGTGTATTTTGTTACGGTTGGCGGTGCTGGAGCCTTTCTTGCTCAGAAGGTAAAAAAGGCAGAGGTTATTGCCTTTGATGACCTTGGCTGCGAGGCTGTCTTTAGATTAAGTATCGAAGATTTTCCCCTCTGGGTAGGGGTTGATTCAAAAGGCAAGACTATGTGGGATACGATGCTGGGGTAGAGACTTTTAGGTGTTTAGGCTGAAGGCTGAAGACTGTTAGGCAAGAGGGAATCAGAACCTAACAATCTTTAGTCTGAATAACGAAAGGAGAGGAAATGGAAAGGACACTGGTAATCCTGAAGCCTGATTGTGTCTGGCGGGGGCTAATAGGAGAGGTTATTAAACGGTTTGAGGATGAAAAATTTAATGTTATTGCCTTAAGGATGCTTCACCTTTCAGCAGAAGAGGCTGGAAAATTTTATGCTGTTCATCAGGGCAAGGAGTTTTATGAAAGGTTAACCGAGTATATGTTCGGATCACCAATTGTGAGTATGGTGCTTGAGGGCGAAAAGGTGATACTTCGTATCAGAGAGTTGATTGGGGCAACAGACCCAAAGGATGCTGTCTCTGGAACTATCAGAAAGAAGTATGCCTTGAGCGGTTTGATGAATGTTGTCCATGCCTCTGATTCCCTTGAGGCTGCAAGGGAAGAGATAGCATTCTTTTTTGATGAAGATGCAATATTTCACTATCAGAGACGGGAAGGATCATGATTTCACTTGCTAATGTTGATATAAGTGAGATAAAAGATGCACCAGGAAGCCTGGATTTATCAGGGCAAATAGACCCTGAAGAAAAGCAGGCTGCCCTGTTATTGAGTGATGCCAGATTGTTGGTGAAAAAACCAATAGCCTTTAGAATAAAATTGGAAGGAATGGGATATGGTATCATTGAGTTGTCTGGCTGGCTGCAGACAGAGATAAGTCTTCAATGTTGCCGTTGTCTGGAATGGTTTGATTATCCATTGGAAAGGAATTTTATGGTTGATTATCATTCACACCCTTCACACCCTTCCGCAATTTCTGAGCATGTTGTAGGGGGAAAGGATGATGAACACCCTGGAGCTGTTGAGATTACAGAGGATGATATTTGTGTGAATAATTATACAGGCAATACCCTGAATATATTAGAGGAATGTTGTGCACAACTGGTATTATCTCTGCCTATGGTGATTCATTGTCGCAAGGAATGTAAGGGGCTTTGTCTGCAATGCGGACAAAATCTTAATGTTAAGGAATGTAGTTGTGTGCCTATGGAGAAGGAAGGTAAGCTTTCAGCTATGGGACTGCAGTTGAGGAAAATAGAACACGGATAACACGGATATAACGGATTAACACGGATAATTTTGAAATATTGCAAAGGGTATAAAAAAATCCGTGAATATCCGTCTAACTAATCTGTGTCATCCGTGTTCTATTCTTTGAATAAAATATTTACAGGAGGAAAACGATGCCTAATCCAAAAAGGAAGCATTCAAGAGCAAGAAGGGATAAGAGAAGAGCGAACTGGAAAGTGTCACCCTTTGATATTTCCAGTTGTCCTGAGTGTAATCAACCCAAATTGCCTCATCAGGTATGTCCGTCATGTGGTTCTTATAAGGGACGAATAGTGGTGAATATAAAAGAGAAAACCGAGGCGTAGATGTGCTCAGAATCTGAATCCTAACATGGACGAACCAGAATCAGAAAGGTAAGTGGTAAATAGTAATTGGTATCCTGTACCTGCTTACCAACTTTGAGAGGAGATAATATGCAGATAGCTGTTGATGCCATGGGGGGTGACCATGCTCCTGAGGCAATAGTAGCCGGTGTAATTGAGGCTGTTAAGGAATTAAAGGATGTAGGAATAATTTTAGTAGGTAAGAAAGAGATTATTCTGGAAGAGATCAAAAAACATAAGGGACAGCATGCCTCTATTACTCTGGAAAATGCATCACAGGTTATTGATATGGATGAATTCCCTGCTATAGCATTAAGGACAAAAAAGGATTCTTCTATTCTTGTCTGCTCTAAATTAGTTAGAGAGAATAGAGCACAGGCAATTGTCTCGGCAGGCAATACTGGTGCAGTCATGGGTGCAATGCTGATGAACACTGGAAGGTTAAAGGGTATCCTGCGTCCGGCTATTGCTGCTATTATTCCAAACTTCAGTGGCGGGGTAACGCTCCTCTTAGATGTTGGGGCAAATGTTGATTGTAAGCCTGCATCCTTGTTTCAGTTTGCCTTAATGGGACATGTCTATGCCAGTTATATCTTCGGGGTTAATAACCCTCGAATTGGAATATTAAGTATTGGTGAAGAGGAATCCAAGGGCAATGAACTTACTGCCAGTGTCTTCCCGCTCTTAAAGGCAAGCTCGCTTAATTTTTGCGGTAATGCTGAGGGACGAGATATTGTTAACGGCAAGTTTGATGTTGTGGTTTGTGATGGGTTTGTGGGTAATGTTGTCCTGAAGTTTGGGGAAAGCCTTGCTGAAGGGATATTGAGCTTTTTGAAAAAGGAGTTGACCTCTACATTTATCCTTCGGCTGGGTGCATTACTTTCTATGCCTGCTTTTAAGAAATTCAAGAAATTAGTAGATTACTCAGAGTATGGCGGTGCCCCTTTGCTTGGGGTTAATGGTGTCTCTATCATTTGCCATGGTTCATCCTCGTCTAAGGCGATTAAAAACGGGATACGTGTTGCATCTGAATTTATCAGGCATGATGTGAACAGACATATTGAGGAAATGATGGGCAAAGAGGTGGACATCCTGGAATAGGAGTCAGAATATCATGGAGGAATTTTGAAAAGGATACGTTCTGTAGGAATAGTTGGCACAGGGAGTTATGTCCCGCCAAAGATATTGACAAATAGTGACTTAGAAAAAATGGTTGATACCTCGGATACATGGATTGTTGAAAGAACAGGTATTCGTGAGAGGAGGATATCTTCACCAGAAACCACAGCCTCAAGCCTTGCACTGCCTGCATCCCTTGCAGCTCTGCAATCTGCTGGGGTTAAACCAGAGGATGTAGATTTGATTATTGTGGCTACATCTACACCGGATATGACCTTTCCATCTACAGCATGCTTTATTCAAGATAAAATTGGTGCCTCACGGGCTGCATGTTTTGACCTTTCTGCAGCTTGCACAGGTTTTTCATACGCATTAGAGACCGGACAGCAGTTTATTGCTACCTCTACCTATAAAACAGCATTGATTGTTGGGGCAGAGGTAATCTCTAAGGTGCTTGATTGGACAGACAGGAATACCTGTATCTTGTTTGGAGATGGGGCTGGGGCTGCTGTTTTACAGCCTGTTGCCGATAATTATGGGATATTGGCTACGAGTCTGGGGGCAGATGGAAGGCTTGCCTCTATCCTTGAACTGCCTGTTGCCGGGTGCATTCATATGAGTGGTCGTGAGGTGTTTAAGGTTGCAGTTAATACCATGATCGAGGCTGTGGAAAAGGTGCTGGATAGTGCTGGAATATCACAAGAGGATGTCTCTCTGCTCATACCTCATCAGGCTAATATCCGTATTATTGAGGCAATGGGGAAAAGGCTGAATATCGCTCAGGACAGGGTATTTGTTAACCTTCAGAAATATGGTAATGTCTCTGCTGGCTCAACTATTATTGCCTTAGATGAGGCTGTCAAACAGGGCAGGGTAAAGGATGGGGATATTATTGTGATTGTTGCCTTTGGTGGAGGGCTCACATGGGGGGCAACGGTGATGAGATGGGGCGGTTAAGATTTAAATCCACAGATTACACAGATTACACAGATTATTAGAAGAAAATTGACAAAGTAGAAGCATTTTATCTTTAATCTGTGAAATCTGTGTAATCTGTGGATATTGATTGAGGTGATTAAATGAAAACAGCGTTTATTTTTCCCGGACAGGGGTCACAATTTGTTGGCATGGGGAAGGATCTTTTTGACAGCTTTGATATTGCCCGAGATGTTTTTCAGAGGGTGGATGCTGTTACTGGCGAGAATATTTCGTCCCTGTGTTTTAATGGACCAGTTGAGGAATTATCCAGTACAAGGTATTGCCAGCTGGCTATACTGGCGACAAGCCTTGCTTGTTTAAGGGTTATAGAATCTCAAGGCAATATCCAGCCATGTTTTGTAGCCGGGCATAGCCTGGGTGAGTATACTGCTTTAGTATGTGCAGGTGCTATTGATATGGATGATGCTTTCAGGGTGGTTCAAAAGCGTGCCATGTTTATGCATCAGGCATCCATTGAATACCCGGGCGGAATGGCTGCTGTCTTAGGATTGGATGAAGAGGATACGACCATGATATGTCAAAAGGCTGTATCTAAGACAAATGAGGACGAAATGGACGAAATACTTGAGATAGCTAACCTGAATTGTCCGGGACAGATAGTGATTACCGGAACAAATAATGCTCTTGACAGAGGCATGGAGCTGTGCAAAAAAGCAGGGGCAAAGCGAGCAATCAAACTGGCTGTCAGTGGTGGCTTCCATTCAAGCTTGATGAACAAGGCATCAGAACAGCTACAGCAGGTGCTGGATGGCGTCTCAATAAGGGATGTCAGCTGTCCAATAGTGGTTAATGTAGATGCCTCAGCCAGAAAATCAGGGGACGAATTAAAGGATTGCCTGGTGAAACAGGTGAATCATTCAGTATTATGGGAGGCATCTGTCCGATATATGGTTAATCATGAGATTGGGGCATTCGTTGAGATTGGGCCGGGTAAAGTGTTAAGCGGGTTAAACAAGCGGATTTATCCTGGGATCAGGGTGATGAGTGTGGATGATGTGATGAAGGTTGACCAGGAGAAAAACTATGCAGATTGTTGAAGCAAGGATTTTAGATACCACACATTTAGAGTTAAGACAGCCAATTTCTGCTAAACGAGGAGAATATATCCAGGTCTCTATCCCGGATGAGCGGGAAGAAGATCGATTGTGGCAGGAAATGGCGAAAAAACACTTCATTGAAGCTTATGCTGACGAGGATGCAATCTATGACAAACTATAAGTTTGGGGAAGGAGGTAATTATGTGTTGCACAAACAATGAATTAGAGGGCAAGGTTGCTCTGGTAACCGGAAGTGCTCGTGGGATTGGACGGGCTATTTGTGAGACACTCTGTGACATGGGCACAGAGATTATCGTGGCTGATGTAAACCTTGAGCAGGCACAGGAAACAGCTGGTCAGCTTGGGGATATGTTCCATAAAGAGGCTCTGTCAATTGATGTTGATGTCTCAAAAATTGAATCTGTGCAGGCTATGGTGAAAAAGATACTTGACAAATTTGGAAAAATTGATATACTGGTAAATAATGCCGGCATAACCAGAGATGGACTACTTATGCGAATGAAGGATGATGACTGGCAAAAGGTCATAGATATTAACCTGACAGGCAGCTTTAACTGTACCAGAGAGGTGGTTAAGGTGATGCTGAAACAACGGTCTGGACGGATAGTTAATATCGCCTCTATCATTGGAATTGTTGGCAATGTCGGACAGGCAAACTATGCAGCTTCAAAGGCAGGGATAATTGGTTTGACAAAATCTGTGGCAAAGGAGATTGCCTCAAGAGGGATAACCGTAAATGCGATTGCCCCAGGCTTTATTGAAACAGATATGACTAAGGTGCTTGCACCAGAGATACGCGAAAAGCTGTTAAGCAATATCCCGCTTGGCAGGCTTGGCAGCCCTCAGGATGTAGCAAATGTTGTTGCATTTCTTGTTAGCGACGCAGCGTCTTATATTACTGGACAGGTAATGGTAGTGGATGGCGGAATGGTGATGTAGGGAACGGTCATAAGCGTTCCTTAAAAGTATTTGACTTATGTTAATATTTACGAGGAGGTGAAAAAGAGTGGCTGAAACAATACTTGAAAGGGTCAAAAAGATTATTGTTGATCAATTAGGGGTTAATGAGGATCAGGTGGTGCAGGATGCTTCCTTTGTCGATGACCTGGGGGCAGATTCCCTTGATACCGTAGAGCTGGTTATGGCTCTGGAAGAAGAGTTTGGTATCGAGATACCAGATGAGGATGCTGAGAAGATTAAAACGGTTAGCAATGTAGTTGATTATGTTAATGAGCATGTTTAGTAGTCGCAATTTTTCAAGGGAAGACTGTATGGTCGCGTCAACCCTCAATTGTCAAACAGTAGGGGCAGGAGCGAGCCTATCTGGTAGATGATAGTGGTGCTACCCTCCTTGTCCCTGCCTTTTTCCAATGTAGAGACGCAATATTTTGCGTCTCTACTACATGCTTTTTTGAATCATGTTCAAATTTAGCAGATTGCTGCTGCTTACAAGGATTGAGAGATGGAAAGAATAGAAAGAAAAGAAAGAAAACGGGTTGTTGTTACAGGTATTGGGGCAATAACTCCATTAGGCTTAAATAAGGATGATTTATGGAAGGGCTTGATTGAGGGAAAGAGCGGTGTCACAAAAATAGATGCCTTTTCTCCTGAGGGTTATCCATGTCAGATTGCGGCACAGGTTCGCGGTTTTGAGCCAACCTTGTATATGGACAAAAAGGATACCAACAGGACAGATAGGTTTTGTCAATTGGCTATTGCGGCATCTATGCAGGCAGTATCTGATGCGAAGCTTGATATGTCTAAGGAGGACGCAACTAAGGTTGGGGTGCTTGTTGGCTCTGGGATTGGCGGGGTAAGTACCATTGAACGTGAGGCAAAGGTTTTGGCAGAAAAGGGGCCAAGACGGGTAACACCGTTTCTTATCCCAATGATGATTATTGATCTGGCTTCAGGGATGGTCTCGATAGCGATTGGTGCTAAGGGTCCAAATTCTGCTGTGGTTACAGCCTGTGCTACTGGTTCACATGCTATTGGCGATGCGGCAAATATCATTCGTCGCGGTGATGCAGATGTAATGATTGCCGGCGGAACCGAAGCATCTGTTACCCCTTTATCTATCGCAGGGTTTGGAAATATGAAGGCACTAAGCAGCCGAGATTGTCCTCCTGAAGAGGCTTCCTGCCCATTTGATAAGCGAAGGGATGGGTTTGTTATGGGTGAGGGTGCTGGTGTGATTGTCCTCGAATCTCTGGAACATGCGATAAATAGAGGGGCTTATATCTATGGAGAGATCGCTGGTTATGGTATGACTGGTGATGCCTATCATATTACCTCCCCGGCTCCAGGCGGCGAGGGTGGGGCAAGGGCAATGCGGGTAGCAATAGCTGATGCAGGGCTTGTCCCTGATGATATAGATTATATTAATAGCCATGGCACATCAACCCATCTGAATGATAGGTTTGAAACCCTGGCCATAAAGTCTGTCTTTGGTGAACATGCCTATTCAATCCCAGTAAGCTCTATAAAGTCTATGACCGGTCATCTTCTTGGAGCGGCTGGGGCAGTAGAGGCAATCGCTTGCTGTTTGATTATTAGGGATGAAATAATCCCGCCAACCATAAACTATCAGGAAAAAGATCCAGAGTGTGACCTTGATTATGTTCCAAATCAGGCAAGAAAGGTGGCAATTAATACCTGTCTCTCAAATTCGTTTGGATTTGGCGGGCATAATGCAGTGCTGGTGATTCGCAGATTTGTAGCGGAATCCTGCTGATTGCTGAGAGCTTATTTTCAGGAGAAATACATGATTGATGAAAACAGACTAAAGCAGCTTGAGGAATTGGAAGAGATATTAGGTGTAAGCTTTAATAACAAGGAGATATTGAATCAGGCGTTGACCCATAGCTCTTATGCCTATGAAGCAGAAAGAGGGACATTGCAAAACGAGAGATTGGAGTTTCTTGGTGATGTTGTCCTGAGCCTTGCTATTAGCGAATATATCTATAAAAAATACCCTGAATATCCAGAGGGTGAGCTGGCTAAAATACGGGCAATGGTAGTTAGTCGGGCTATGCTGGCTCAACAGGCAAAATTTTTGAGGCTTGGGGATTTTTTGTTGTTGGGTCGAGGTGAAGAAAATACTGGCGGAAGGAAGAGAAACTCTATCCTGGCTGATACCTTTGAGGCTGTGCTTGGGGCAATGTATCTGGATATGGGGTTTGAGCCTTCCTGCAAGTTTGTTCTTGATCAATTGGCTAAAGAAGTAGAATTGGTTTCAACACACGAGTATGTGCAGGATTACAAGACACAATTTCAGGAATATACGCAACGCAAGAGTAAGTGTCTGCCAGTGTATAAATTGGTTAGGGTAAGGGGACCAGACCATCGGCAGTTTTTTGAGATTACGGTCTCTGTAAAGGGCAATGTGATTGCAGCAGGAGAGGGCGCCAATAAGAAAGAGGCTGAACAGAATGCAGCTTATCATGCCATGCAAATGATTGCTAAGGATGCAAAGGGTGGTGAATTATGAATTATTTTCTGACAGAAGAACAACAGATGATTAAGGATCTGGCAGCTAAAATAGCCGCAGAAAAGGCAGTGCCTCTTGTTGCCGAGCTTGATGAAACAGAAGAATTCCCCTGGGAGGTAATGAAAACGCTTGCCTCTTCAGACCTTTTTGGGGTTTATTTGCCAGAGGAATATGGCGGATTTGGCGGCGGGGTGTTTGAGCTTTGTCTGGTAACTGAGGAGTTGAGTAAGGTTTGCTGCGGGATGGGTGTTTGTTATGCAGCATCAGCATTAGGTACGCTGCCTATTCTTCTCTTTGGAAACGATGCTCAAAAACAGAAATACCTTCCAGATATTGCTGCCGGCAAGAAATTGGCTGCCTTTGGCTTAACAGAGGCTAATGCTGGCTCTGATGCTGGAGCTGTGGCAACTACAGCTGTTCGTGATGGCGACTTTTATGTGTTGAATGGCACAAAGCAATGGATTACCAACGCTGGAGAGGCAGAGGTTTATACGGTTATTGCCCTGACAGATAAGGCCAAGGGTATTCGTGGGGCATCAGCCTTTATTGTTGAAAAGGGAACTCCAGGCTTTACCTTTGGGAAAAAAGAGAAGAAGATGGGTATCAGGTGTTCGGCAACAAGGGAGCTTATCTTTCAGGATTGCCGCATATCAAAAGAAAATATTATTGGACGGGAAGGGATGGGCTTTATCGTTGCCATGAAAACCCTTGACCGGGCAAGGCCTGGTGTAGCGTCTCAAGGCGTGGGATTGGCACAGGGTGCACTTGACCATGCCGTAAAATATTCAAGGGAAAGGGTCCAGTTTGGTCAGGCAATATCATCATTTCAGGCAATACAGCATATGCTGGCTGATATGGCTACCCAGACAGAGGCAGCCAGGGCATTAACCTATGCTGCGGCAAGGATGATTGATTCTGGGGATGAGAATATCTCCAGAGAGGCAGCCATGTCAAAGCTGTTTGCTACCGATGTATGTATGAAGGTAACAACCGATGCGGTGCAGATATTTGGCGGGTATGGATATATGCGGGAATATCCGGTAGAAAAAATGATGCGTGATGCCAAGATTCTCCAGATCTATGAGGGGACAAACCAGATACAACGAAATGTAATTGGTCTTGCCTTGATCAAGGAGTCAGCGAAGAAGAAATAAAGGCAGAATAGGTCATATAGGTCTTATAAGTCTTATATGACCTATTCTTTTGGGGGGAAGAAGATGAATATTATTGTTTGCATTAAACAGGTTCCAGATACAGGCTCAGTAAAGATTGATCCAACCACAAATACCCTGATTAGAAGCGGGGTGCCCTCGATTATTAATCCATTTGATATGAATGCGGTAGAGGCGGGTTTGTCCTTGAAGGATACATATGGCGGCAGTGTCCATGTTATTACCATGGGTCCGCCGCAGGCAGATGAGGCTCTGCGGAACACCATTGCTATGGGTGCTGATAATGCCTGCCTGCTCTCTGATAGGGCGTTTGCTGGGGCAGATACATTGGCTACATCCTATACACTTTCTATGGCTGTTAAAAAAATCGGTGATTTTGACATTATTCTGTGTGGCAAGCAGGCAATTGATGGGGATACAGCCCAGGTTGGCCCTGAGCTGGCAGAGATACTTGGTCTCCCTCAAATGACCAATGTCTCTAAACTGATTGAGGTAAAGGAGACAACCATTGTTGTTGAGCAAGAATTAGAGGATGGGTGTGAGATAGTAGAGGTAGAAAGACCATGCCTGCTGACAGTAACCAAACAAGTGAATAATCCGCGTATACCATCATTAAAAAATAGTATGCGAGCAAAGAAGGCAGAGATCCCTGTCTGGAAGGCAGCAGATATTAATGCGGATGAGGCAAGGATTGGGCTAAAAGGCTCTGCAACACAGGTGGTAAAGATATTTGAGCCACCAAAACGAACAGATCGCCGTATTTTGCAGGGTGATGTTGAGGAGATGGTGACAGAGCTTGTGACAGAATTGAGGAAAAGGCTGTGATTGCCGTAAAGATATGCGGGATTACCAATATTGATGATGCCCTGTCTGCGGTTGAGGCTGGGGCTGATGCCCTTGGGTTTATCTTTGCAAAAAAGAGTCCAAGGCTGGTATCAAGAGAAACAGCAAAAATAATAATCAAGCAAATACCCCCATTTGTAACTACAGTGGGGGTATTTGTTGATGAGCCATTGGATGTGGTGCAGGATGCTGTTGAATATTGCTCCCTGGATATTGTTCAGCTTCATGGGAACGAATCACCTATGTATTGCTCTCAGATTAATAGACGGGTGATAAAGGCATTTAAGGTCAAGAATGCTGATTCACTCTTGATGCTGCCTGAGTATCAGGTTTGCGGATATTTGCTGGATACATTTATTGAAGGGGCAGATGGCGGCACAGGGAAACAATTTGACTGGAATCTGACAATGGATGCAAAGAAATATGGACGAATTATCCTTGCTGGCGGGCTTAATCCAGAAAATGTGGCTGAGGCAATCAGGCAGGTGAAACCATATGGGGTGGATGTTAGCAGCGGGGTGGAATCTTTGCCTGGGAAAAAGGATAGGGCAAGGATGATGGACTTTGTTCGCAGGGTAAGGACAGGCGAATAGGTCATATAAGTCCTATAGGACCTATATGACCTATAGGACTTATTTGAGGTCTAAATGAATATGAACACAGTAACAATTATTGGTGTTGGTTTGATTGGCGGCTCACTGGCTATCGGGCTAAAGGAATGGTGCGGTGTCAAACGGATAATTGGTGTCGGCAGAAGTGCGGCATCACTTGAGCAAATGGGTAAGATTGTTGATAGCCATGGCAATAGGGTTATAGATGAGCTGGGTATTGATGCTGCTTATGGGGTTAGAGAGGCAGAGATGGTTATCTTAGCCTTGCCTGTATCCTCGATCATAGAGACAGCTGGGATGATTGCTGGCTATCTTCCAGCAGGGTGTATTGTTACAGATGTTGGGAGTACCAAGTCAGAGATTGTTCGCACGCTAACCCCATTGATCCGTCAAAATGGTGGATTATTTATTGGGGCACATCCCTTAGCCGGCTCGCATAACAGGGGACCAGAGTCTGCTGATAAGGGATTGTTTCAAAATGCTGTGTGTGTAGTTACACCCATTACACCCTTGCCTGAAGAAACAGACCAGAATGCCTGTAAAGTGGTGAAGGATATGTGGGCTAAGGTTGGGGCAAGGGTTATGGAAATGCCGCCACAGGTGCATGATATGATTGTTGCGGCAACAAGCCATCTTCCTCATATAATTGCCGCTGTATTGGCAGATGCTGCCAGGGGTGAAGGAGAACAAATAATTCCGCTTATTGCCTCTGGATTTCTGGATACAACCAGGGTTGCTCAAGGGGATGCCATGATGTGGAAGGATATTTGCCTGACGAATCAGGAGAGCATTGTAACGATGCTTGAGAGATTCAGGTATGTCCTTGATGAGTGGGAACAGACAATCAGGGATGGTGATTGGGACAGGCTTGAGAAGATGCTTGAGACTGCTGGCGAGTGGAGAAAGAATGTCGGACATGTTTGTCCAGTCTGACCAGTCAGACCTGTCGGAATTGTCAGACTGGTCAGATTGGACAGATAATTCGGAGGAGAAAAACAATGATTGCCTTAGATTTTGCTAAGATGAATGGATTGGTGCCTGCGGTTGTGCAGGATTATAAAACAAATGAGATATTGATGCTTGCCTTTATCAATGAAGAGTCCTGGCAGAAAACATTGGCTACTGGCAAGGCACACTACTATACCCGCACCAGACAAAAGATCTGGCTCAAGGGTGAGACATCCGGTCATTTCCAGTTAATCAAAGAGATACTGGTTGACTGTGATGAAGATACGGTTGTGTTTAAGGTAGAACAGATTGGCGGGATAGCTTGCCATACAGGGCATAATTCCTGCTTTTATCGCAAGGTAGAAGGGGATGAACTGGTGGAATCAGTCTGACTTGTCGGACTATTCTGACCTGTCTGACCTGTCTAACAGGTCAGACCAGTCCGACTGCTTCTGGAGGAAATAACTGATGTTGATTTCTCTGCCTGGCTTTATTCTTGGGCTTATTCTTTGCTTTTGTTTTGTTCCTCTGGCCAGATACATTGGGACCAGGTTGAATATAATGGATATGCCAAACTACCGCAAGGTTCATATTGGCCCAACCCTATGCAGTGGAGGGATAGCTATATACCTGGCTTTTTTTCTTAGCCTGATAGTGATGCTATTATTTGCAAATACATATGAGCACATGATGAATATTGGCAAACTGTTTATATGTAGCACTCTTTTGCTCGGGCTGGGTATATACGATGATAAATGGACATTAAAGCCTATTGTCAAGCTGATGGGGCAGATTGTTGTGGTGCTTATTGCTATTTCTCTTGGGTTAAGGATCAATACACTTGGATCGTTTCAGCTTGGATGGCTGCTAATACCCATTAATCTTCTCTGGTTTCTTGTATTTATAAACGCTATCAATCTGATTGATGGTATAGATGGTCTGGCATGTGGTATTATATATATTATCTCACTGGCCATGTTTGGCATTGCCTTATTCTTTAATGATCTGTTATTAAGCATGTTAAGCGGATGTTTATCCGGAGCAACATTAGCCTTTCTTTATTTCAATTTTCATCAGAAAAAGATATTCCTGGGTGATAATGGAAGTATGCTGCTTGGTTTTTTGATTGCAAGTATCCCTGTTTTGAATGCATCTGCACAAAAGAATATCACTGTAAACATGCTTTGCATGGCTATTGTTGGTGCTGGTGTGCCAATCTATGATGTATCGACAACCATTATCAGACGACTAAAGGCAAAACAATCAATATTTAAGGCAGACATGGGGCATATTCATCACAAGCTTATGGCTACAGGGTTTAGCCAGCATCAGGTGGTGGGGATTTTATATGCAGTAACCGTAATCTTGCTGGGGCTGGGTATTATTGGTAATTGGTTGGTCATTAGTGAAAAAATCTGTCTGCCTACGTGGGTGCGGACGCAAACAATCGAAGATGCAGAGGCAGGAATACAACAGAAGTGAAAAGTGAAAAATTGCAGTTGTTTGTTTTTACATTTGAGTTAGCGGGTTAAAGCTTTTGTTAGCTGCTGCCGATAAGAAGAATAAGGTTTGATTGCTTAAAATTTGTTAAAAAAATAAGAAAAATGTTGTATCTGTATAAAAAAATACTTGACAAAAGTAAATAGTATGTGTTATTATAGATTTGATTAATATTTAGTTATCGCTTATCAATGACTTGCAAATACAAAAGCAGAAGGAGGGGGAGGATTTTTCTTGTTTGTTGCATTGAAGGTTATTGGTGAGGTTATCATAAGTATTGCTTTATGAACAACAATGTTGTTCAGAGCAGATGAATGGGTTCTGCAATTTATAGAAAAAAAGGCAGATTCAACGCAAGACTATAAGTAGTATGAATAAAAGCAGATAGCCCATGAAAAAAATTTTAGAATTATGAAGGAGGGCAAAGAATGCGAAAGATACTTTTGTCATGTTTATTGGTAGGTATTATGGCTATGCCGGCATTGGCTGGATTGAATTATCCAGACATTGATGTTAAGGGGGATTTGAGCTTTAAGTCGATTACGGCAGATAAGTATTATAGTTCAACTGGTACAGTATTAGGCAAGGTTGACTATGTCCAGTTGGTCGCAGACATGTCATTGTCTGCTGAACTGGCAGATAATGTTGGCTTGAAGGCAGTACTGCGGAATGCAAGCACACAGTCTGGAGGCAACAATGCTGACCTCAATGCTGTGCTTTCACAGACCACAGTGCATAATGTATATCTTGATGTCAAGGATATCGCTGGTGTTGATGCTGTTATTGGACGGCAAAACATAGGTGCAAAGAAGAACGCATTGGTCTTTCAGTCCAGCAAGGCAGATGCAATCAAGTTGTCCAAAAAGTGTGGACCAGTAGATATTACCTATATTTCGGCAAATGGACCAGAAAAGAGTGATACTCTCAATGCCATTATGCTTGGCGGAAAGATTGGTCCAGTAGATGCAGGATTGACAAGGTATACACAAGAGTTTCCAACTACTTATAGTGCTAACGAAGTTCTTGATATTACTGTGTCTGGCAAGATTCCAGTAGGATGCGGCATAGATGCCTCAGTTGAATATGCTATGCAGTCTGGGAAGAAACCAACAGGTGGTGATGAAAAAGATGCAACTGCTATGCTGGTAAAGCTTGGCTGTGGTGGATGTGATATGGCTGTAGGTAAGGTCACTTGCGGGTTGACATACTTGAATACATCAGGGGATAAAGTTGGTAGTGATTCTAAGAACTATACCGGTGTTAATCCATCCTTGAAGCTGACTGAGATTATGAGTGATATCTCTGCTGGACAAAAGAATGATAATCTTGCATATAACAATTCAGCAGATACAATAGCTAATCTCAACGTTATTTTTGTCAATGTTGGTCTTGCTCCGGCTGCGGTTGATGGGTTGACCCTTGGTGTGGCATATGGGACATACAAGAGAAATGAAAAGGTCAACAATGAAACCGAACTTGCCACAGAGATCAACCTTACTGCTAATTACAAGGCTTCAGATGCAGTTTCTCTGAGCCTGCTCTTAGCACAGATGGATCCTGGCAAAGCCATGACTTCTGGTACAGATAAGGCTACCAAGATTCAGGCTGGCATGAAGATTGGATTCTAATTGGTAATGCAAAAATTACCTGTATTGTTGTAATGTAAAAAAGCCTCTGGATGGGATTGGTTCTCATCCAGGGGCTTTTGTTTTTAGTTCACCACGGAGACACGGAGGCACGGAGAAAAAGGAAATATTTGTAAGTAGATGTTTGGATCGGGGTTACACCCCACTCCAAACAAATTATTTCTCCGTGTCTCCGTGCCTCCGTGGTGATTAAATATGGAGTAACTATGAAAGGATTAATTCAAGTCTATACCGGTGATGGTAAGGGTAAGACAACGGCAGCGGTCGGCTTAGCCATAAGGGCAAGGGCACACAACCTTCGGGTTGGCTACATCTATTTCCATAAGGAGCCGGAAAAGCGGGGGGACAGTGAGCATAGGGTTTTAACAGGGCTTGGTGTGGACACCTTCGGCTTTGCTAAAAAACATCCACATTTTTTCAAAGGTGTTACTGCTGATGAGATACGCAAGGAATGCCTTGAGGGCTTAAGGTTTATTAAAAGGGTGTATCAGGAAGACCGCTATGACCTGCTCATATTGGATGAGATAAACATCTCCATGCGTGATGGATTTCTGAAGGAAGAAGAGGTGCTGGAGATATTGAAGGCTAAGCCAGAGG
Source organism: Marinifilum sp. (assembly GCA_020717845.1). GTDB lineage: Bacteria > UBA9089 > CG2-30-40-21 > CG2-30-40-21 > CG2-30-40-21 > CG2-30-40-21. The sequence goes on from DYDG01000019.1 coordinate 31,451, forward strand.
GTCTGGAATTGGTACTGACCGGCAGAGGCGCGCCTCAAGGAATAATTGATTGTGCAGATCTGGTTAGTGAGATAAAAGCGATAAAGCATCCGTATGATATGGGGATTCAGCACAGGAAAGGGATTGAGTATTAGTGCTTGACAAAATAAAAAAAATGGTGTATAGTAGGCTTTATTCCCCCCTGCTGGCAGGGATAGACACTTGTATATTTGTGCAATTACAGACAAGTAATTGCCACTTACTTACGGAGATATAATGAGACATCTTCTTGCC
>DYDG01000020.1 GCA_020717845.1 Marinifilum sp.
GATTCTAATTTTTGTTAATTTCTCTGTGCCTCTGCGTCTCTGCGGTGAACTATTACGAAAAATGAACATACGAGTTACACGAATACTCACTCAAACTCAATCTCTTTTTCCCTTCTTGCGATACCAAAATTAACATCCTTAAGCCTCTGCCCTTGCTGCAAGACTACCTCTATGGTATCCTGTGTTGTTGCTTCATAATCCTGATAACCAGCATCAATAATCGACTCCATGTCCAATTTGAGGGCATACCTGCCAGATAACATCCCGCTAAACCGATAACAACCATCATAAGAGGTTATGGCAAGACCATCGGCAGTCCGGATGACCGCATCACGAACACCCTGTTCGCCAGAGTCAGGCAAGCCATTCCTGTTTTCATCGATAAACACCAGTCCATCTACCCTGCCAGATAACTGCCATGGGAAACTAAGCAAGCCAATTCCGCCTGCTGGGACAACTACTGTCTGCTCAATGGGAACGCTGCACACATACTCAATAGGGACGGTGTTAATGTCTACGGATACGGTATAAGTGCCTGGCATGAGATATTGGAAGACTATCTGTCCTATCTGTCCAGTAGTGGTTGTTGTCGCTGGATATGAAGAATATGAAGGCTGAAGGCTGAAGGCTGAAGGCTGAAGTGACTTGCATTTAATACACAGGGCTACCCCTTCTATACCTGTATCATCCTGGGAAAGGCTGCCACTTGCATCCTTATCGTGAAACACTGTGACTAATACATGCGAAGGAAGCCGTTCTGGCAAAGGAGCCTCCTCTGTCAGTGAGTCTGCCCCAGGCATGTGCCCAATAACCTCTATTATTGTAGCTGTTGTAGTAGTTGCAGCAAGCCTTGCGGCAGCATATATCTTCCATTTGCAACGCACCATCGGGGTTAATGCCGAAGAAGTAACCACATATTCAATAGTTCTGAATGAGGCAGCTGATATCACAAAATTGGTTGGATTGATGGTAAATACAGGTGCATTATCATGCGTATTTTCAGGCACAACAGCCATCTGAACAACAGCATCGCTTCTTGAGTTGTTTTGCATGATCAAAAAGCCATGACTTGTTTGATTGGGGATAATATCAATGTTTGATTGAAGATAGGTTGTCAAGGTATTAAGCGGCACATTGATTAACACCATTGCCTGCGGTTCAATCCCAAGCCCCATGCCCATATCCACTTCTTCTGCAACTTCTGCAACAGCTGGTAGATAGAGGCAGGCACAAAGGCACAAAGACACGAATACACGAAAACACCTTGAGGACGTAGTAAGCACCTTCAGGTGCGTTCTGTGCTTTGAGTGTACAGGCATGAAATCTGTGTTTTTCTCCATTATTTCACCCCGCCAGAGACAAAATACGGCAGATCCTTGGGCAGAATCCCCTGCCTCTGCTCCCTTGTTGGCACAGCAAACCCATTACTCATATCCATCCGCTTATAGATATCCCATATTGCCCACTCAAGCAGGTGGTTGGATAGATAACACGACCGTTGCTCTGGATTATGGATGCTGCCTGTCTCCAGAAAGGCATCATAAGGGCATCCGCCGCCACAGATGCTGACCGCAGGGCAGGATTGACATTTTTCAATATTGTATGGCTGTCTCCTGTTCCAATCAATGATTTCCGGATGATTAATAATATCTTCAGGGGAAGGATGATGATTAACATTGCCCAGCACAGACTTACCTCTCAACCCCATATTTTCGCAAGGGGTTATTGTTCCATCAGGCAGAATACGAATCATGGACCAGCCACTTGAGCCAGGACATGACCTTAAGATTGGTTTTTGTTCAGCAATAGCCTTGAGCCGTTTGCCAATCTGCATGATATAAAAATTATTATCCCTGGCCATCTCCCATGAACTTATCAGCTTAGGGGTAAGCAATTCTATGGAGATATCTGCTGCCTCTGGCTTTAGATGCGGCAGGCTCATACCCAGATTGAATGCCTCAAGCTCATTAGCAAAAAATGAAACAATCTCAGGCAAATGCTCATAGTTGTGTTTGCCGACTAATGTGGATATACCGACTTTTAGCCCCTTACCCCTTAATCGATTGTAGCCATCAATAACATCAGCATAGCTGCCACTGCCACTCCCATCTACCCGCATCTGGTCGTGTATCTCCTGCCAGCCATCAATAGAGATTATAGGGAAAACATGATATTGAACAAGCATATCAGCTATTCTTTCAGTAATGGCTGTGCCATTTGAGACCATAAAGGTTTGAATCTCATCCTGAGTAAATAGCCGTGCTATCTCTATAAGTGCCGTTTGAAGCCCATCTATATTAAGGGTTGGCTCACCGCCAAAAAAGGTAATGCTTGCCTTTTTACCAGATGGAACTAATTTACGAAAAAGCTGGATGCTTTCCTTGATAGTGGCTGTGTCCATAACCTTAACAGGGGTATCCTCAAGGTTGTATTGCACTGTGCAATACCTGCACCTCAGATTGCAATTATCTGTAAGCAAAAGATACATGACCGATATCTCTGGCTTGACATCAGGCTGAATGATAGGGCTGTTGCTATCGCTATCATCCAGCACCAAAAACCTTGCCTTCTTAAGGCAGGCAATAAAGTCATTGAAGTTATCTATGAGCATGGTATCAGAATCAAGTACTGGATTGTAATAAACGATATCCATACTCAAGCTATGATAAAAAGCCACATCCTGCGTATGTGGTGATGAAAATCGATGAATGTATTGAGAATCTGACATAATAAGCCTCCATTGTTGCTTATACAACTTCACTTAATCTCCCTTTTCAAGGGAGATTACAACCCCCTAACCCCCTTTATTAAGGGGGAATAACCCTTCCCCCATCCCCAGTATCTGCCCCACATATGTCCGAATAATCTCCTGCTGCTGATCAATATTGCAGTGTTTATCCACAACAACCATGTCATATTCATCCATTAGTCGGCAATATTCATCCACTACTCGTGACTGAAAGGCAGAAAATCCCTTTGCCATGGCTGACTGCGAAACCTTTCCCTCATAATAGAGCCTGAGCCCATCCTTAACATCCATAAGCAAATCCATGCCTGATTCCCAGAATTGCAGTTTTCGGGTGTTTTGAATACGAGCAAGGGCAGTATCAACATCAGCCTCAAGATAAAAGGTTATATCTGGCACAGGTGCATTCTGATAGAGGAGCTTTACAAATTCAGGGCTTGCCCCACGGGCAACATCCTTAGCCATAGGGGTATAGATATACTTTTCACACAGAATGATATCCCCCTGCTCAAGTGCTGGTGTTAAGACATACTCAAGCCTTGATGCAAACTCAGCTGCCACCAGGATAAAGGCTCCTTTGGCATCTATCTCATCAACTAAGTTAAGCCGCATATTAAGATCATAGACAGACTTTGTCCGATACCACTCTGATTTCATCACTGGCAGCCCCTTATGCTCAAGCCATTCTTTAAGCATATCTGTCTGTGTAGTCTTGCCAGACCCATCTATACCCTCAATCGCAATCAGCAATCCCTTACCCATATCCTATCCCCTTTGTTGGGCTACTTTGGGCTACTATTATACTACAATTTTGAAGATTTTGCAAGAGAATTTCTGCCTAAGGAATAATCCATCAATCGGGATGGTTCATCTTTGTGGGAAAGCTTGTGGCATGATTCGTTAAGGAACCGTTTTCACAGTAAAATTAGAGATTATGAACCGTCCCAAAAAGATGAAGAAGATGAAGAATTTACAATGCTCGCAACCATTCCCTATAAGAACCATCAATTGTTGTCAGATCCATTTTATTTCGCATGATTCTTCTCAAATTCATGCAATATCTTGTCAGCCTGAGATGATTTTAATGATTGAAGAAAATTTGTAGTAATCAAGATCAAAACCACTATTCCCTCAACAACTACAGCCAGGTAAAGAGAGAGCCAGTTAACCATGTCTTGTTGAGTAATTATTGCATTAGTTACTGGGAAAAGCAGTGTCAGGATATAAGAAAAAATCCGTTGAAGAATAGGACAAAGAACAATAACCCCTAAAATAGTTAAAAACACCTTTAATGTTTTACTCATCTCATCCCTCCTCTGAAAGATTATAGACTTGAGATGTCTCTTGAATAGCAATGAGTCAATGATCAGCATTTTTATAATACACTATTTTTATGATTTTGTCAAGTGTTTTTTTATCTTTTCTTGCAGTTACTGTATTTTGTTACGATTTTTCCGCCAAAAAGGATACGCAGTATTATTGTGTAATAGTTCACCGCAGAGACGCTGAGAAATTAACAAAAATTGGAATCCAGAACATAGAAAGGCAAAAAGAAAGAATCTGTAGTCTCTCATCTGTGCTCTGTCCTCTGTCCTCTGATTTTTTCTCTGCGTCTCTGCGACTCTGCGGTTAGCTGAACTGTTACAATTATTGTATAATTGCGAAACAAGGCATGGTTGTTTGACAGGTTACGCTTCCATTGATTTTTCACCAAATCGTTCTTTCCATTTCCGAATAATATCCTCTACCATCTCCAATTCATTATGAAGGGATTCAATTCGTTCCTGAACAGGGTCAGGAAGGTTGCTATGATCAAGAGGGGCACAGATAACCTTTTCTCCATCCTGGCGCACAATCCTACCAGGCACACCAACAACAGTACAGTTGTCAGGCACAGGCTTCAAGACTACACTCCCTGCCCCAATACGCACACTATTTCCCACAGTAATTGGACCAAGCACCACTGCCCCGGCTCCAATAACTACATTATTTCCAATAGTAGGATGTCGTTTGCCTGTTTCTTTGCCTGTGCCAGCCAAAGAGACACCCTGATACAAAAGCACATAATCTCCAATCTCTGTTGTCTCGCCAATAACCACACCCATCCCATGGTCAATAAAGAATCCTTTCCCAATCCTTGCCCCAGGATGAATCTCTATGCCAGTGAAGAATCTGCTTGCCTGGGAGATAATCCTTGGCAACAGTGGAATCCTTAATCTGGTATGCAGGAAATGGGCAATCCGGTGAAGAATAATTGCATGAAGCCCTGAGTAGCATAGCAAGACCTCAAAAGGATTCCTTGCTGCTGGATCCCTGTCAAACACGGATTTTATATCATCAATAATGGTCATTCTATCACCTCAAAAAAGTTGAGTGTAGTGTGAGAAGAGCACCTTCAGGTGCATTTTAAGCGTATTTTGCAGCATCAATAGTAGTATAGTCGGGTCTAAAGACCCTCACTACTTTATTGATTCGAGTATATAGCACATTGAAATTTTTGTCAAGTATTTTTTGTAAGCAAAAATTTCCTTGACCAACCTGAGATTTTATATTATAATATTAAGTAGACTACCGAATGAAGGAGGCAAAAACTTGAATATTCTTATTACAAATGATGACGGTATCCATTCCCAGGGGCTTTCTGCTCTTAAGGCTGCCCTCTCAAGCATTGCAAGGGTAATGATTATTGCTCCTGACAGGGAACGCAGTGCTACAGGACATTCTTTGACATTGACTCATCCAGTGAGAGTAGAGGAGATTGGTGAAGATTCGTTTGTTACAGATGGCACCCCGGCTGATTGTGTGAATATCGGTATTATGGGACTCCTATCTATAAAGCCAGATATGATTGTATCTGGGATAAACCCTGCCCCAAACCTTGGGGATGATGTTACCTATTCCGGCACAGTGGCTGCTGCTATGGAAGGCACACTTTTGGGCATTCCTTCGTTTGCGGTCTCTATAAATGGCAGCAACAACCTTTTTCTTGAATCTGCAGGTTTAACTGCGGTTAAAATAGCTCAACTGATAGCAAAACATGGACTACCTGAGGGCACATTCCTGAATGTTAATGTTCCAAACCTTCCTTCAGAGAAGATAAATGGAATGGTTATCACCAGACAGGGGAAACGTGCCTACAGGGAAGAGCTGCTTAAACGGGTTGATCCAAGAGGAAAGATATATTATTGGATAGGAAGCAAGGGCATCATTGATTCTCATGAACAGGGAACAGATATTCATGCCATATCAGAGGATATGATTTCTATCACACCACTGCATCTTGATCTTACAGATTATCCGGCTATGCAATATCTGGAAAATTGGACAAAAAAAGGACAATAACTGATTGATTGCTTTTGTCCATAAAAAAAATGCTTGACAAAAGATACGTGTGTATGGTAAGATTATATGATTGAAAGGTTATGGCGACGTAGCCAAGTGGTAAGGCAGAGGTCTGCAAAACCTTTATCCCCGGTTCGAATCCGGGCGTCGCCTCCAAACTTGGTAACAGAGAATAATTATGGAGAATTTAGCGGCAATACTTAATAGTGTAAAGGAAATAGGTATAATTAATGTATTATTAATTCTGTTTATGCTCTATCAATTTAAGATGTTAAACTGGCTTCAAAAACAGAATGACTATTTATTAAAAAAAATGTTTGATAAATGAGGTGTATAATGGAATTAATAAAGACAATATTTGAAATAGGAGCATTAATCTTACTTGTAATTTTAATGATTAAAGACCATTATATTATTAAAAAAGTTGCGGGTAATATGAATAAGGTGCTTAAGTAAACTATAAATGGGCGGTTAGCTCAGTTGGTTAGAGCGTTTGCTCGACACGCAAAAGGTCACCGGTTCGAATCCAGTACCGCCCACCATAAAATAAAAAAAGGAATGATAACCAGATAGTGAATGAACAATTAGAAATACTACGGCACAGTACAGCTCACATTATGGCTCAGGCAGTATCAATGCTGTTTCCACAGACAAAGTTTGGTATTGGCCCAGCTATATCCGATGGATTTTATTATGATTTTGACCTGCCTGTCCCCCTTTCTCCAGAGCATCTCTCTGAGATAGAAAAAAAGATGCAGTCTATTATCAAGGTTAATCTTGCGTTTGAGCAAACCATGATGGAGAAAGATAAGGCCATAGACTTCTTTTCACAAAAGGGAGAGAGGTACAAGGTAGAGATTATTCAGGCTATCCCTGATGATGAGGTAAGCATCTATCAGCAAGGTGATTTTGTTGACCTTTGCCGTGGTCCGCATATCAAAAGCACAGGCATGGTCAAGGCATTCAAGCTCCTGTCCATTGCTGGTGCATACTGGCGCGGGGATGAAAAAAACTCAATGCTTACCAGAATCTATGGAACAGCATTTGAGACAAAGGAAGAGCTTGAAAAACATCTCTACCAGATAGAAGAGGCAAAAAAGAGGGATCACCGTAAACTTGGAAAGGAACTGGGCATATTTCAGATATATGATGAGGCTGGTCCAGGGCTTATCTATTATCATCCTAAGGGTGCTATTGTCAGGGAAGAGATTTCCCGCTTTTTGCGGCTTGAACATGCAAGACGCGGATACTTTGAGGTTGTAACACCTAATATTGCTCGGGTTGATCTCTGGAAAACCTCAGGGCACTATGACTTTTACCGTGAAAATATGTATTTTATGAATGTAGATAATATGGAATATGTCTTAAAACCCATGAACTGTCCAGGGCATATCCTTATCTATAAAAGTCATACCCGAAGCTATCGTGACTTGCCGTTAAGATTATTTGAGCTGGGAACAGTATATCGGCATGAACGCTCTGGTGTACTCCATGGTTTGCTCAGGGTTCGCGGGTTTACCCAGGATGATGCCCATATTTTTTGCACGAGGGAACAGCTAAAGGATGAAATCCTCAAGGTGCTGGATTTTATAATTAACACACTTGTCTCTTTTGGATTCAAGGAGTATGAAATATATCTTTCGACCAGACCGGAAAAATATACTGGTTCAGATGAGATATGGGACATGGCTACCTCAGCCTTAGAAATGTCCTTAAAAGAAAAGTGTCTGCCCTATCAGATTGATCCTGGAGAAGGGGTCTTTTACGGGCCAAAGATAGATATCAAGCTTAAGGATGCCCTGTCCAGAACATGGCAGGGGCCAACCATTCAGGTTGATTTTAATCTGCCGGAACGGTTTAATGTAACCTATGTTGGTCAAGATGGCAAGGAACATCAACCGGTTATGATCCATCGAGTGGTTCTTGGAAGTCTGGAACGATTCATGGGGGCACTTATTGAACATTATGCCGGAGCATTCCCTGTCTGGCTAAGCCCGACACAGGTGCTGATTGCTACCATTACAGAAAAACACAAACAATATGGTGAATATGTCCAGAATCAATTGTTAGATAGACAGATAAGATGCGATATGGACTCAAGAAATGAAAAGATTGGGTTTAAGATACGGGAGGCAACGATACAAAAAACTCCATATGTCTTAATCTTAGGGGATAATGAGGAGCAAAATAAAACCGTATCAGTAAGGAAACGGGGCGGTAAGGATCTGGGACAAATGGCAGTAGAAGATTTCATCTCTATTGTTTCTACAGAAATTAGAGAAAAAAGTGTTGACATTTAGCCATAAGTATGGTATTTTTATAATTATTAATTATATAAGGGGGTGTGGAATATTTCCAGTAGTATTAAGCAAACAAGAATAAATGAAAAGATTTACGCTAAAGAAATCCGTGTAATTGGAGCAGATGGTAGTCAGGCAGGAATTATAAGTGTAATGGCTGCATTGGAGATGGCTGAAAAAGAAGGGCTTGACCTGGTAGAGATATCTCCTGATGCTCAACCGCCGGTTTGTAAGATTATGGACTATGGCAAGTTTAAGTATGCACAGTCAAGAAAGGTCAAAGAAAACAAAAAACGCCAAACCATAGTCCATCTCAAAGAGATAAAAATGTCTCCAACCATCGACAAACATGACTATGATTTTAAGACAAAACATGTCAAGGAATTTTTGTCTGCAGGGGATAAGGTCATGATTAAGATTGAATTCAAAGGGAGACAGATGGCTTATACACAGTTTGGGACAAAGCTAATGAATCAATTGATTCAAGAATTAGAGAGTTTAGCCATAGTCGAATCACAGCCTAAGATGGAAGGAAGAAGGATGATTATGATACTATCTCCTGCTCCAGTTAAGGGATAATTTAGGGTAGGGAAATAGACTGAAGGCTGTAGACTGTTAGGTAGGGGAAGAATTGCGATCTAATCGTCTTCAGCCTAAACAACTTTAAAAGTAGGTGAAAGATATGCCAAAGATGAAAAGTAATAAATCAGCAGCAAAAAGATTTAAGTTTACAGCAAAGGGAAAGGTAAAGATGGAGCATGCTTATGCAGGTCATCTTTTTAGCAGTAAATCTCCAAGTAAGAAAAGAAAGCTGAGAGGGACAACTGTAGCTAATAATAGCGATGTGAAGAAAGTCCGGGCTTTATTGCCATATGGATGATTCGCAGTAATAGTTCACCGCAGAGACGCAGAGACGCAGAGGCACAGAGAATGGAAATAAATCAAATAACAGAGAAGATAATTGGGGCTGCAATTGAAATACACAGGACACTTGGGGCCGAGTCTTTTGGAATCCGCCTATGAAGAGTGTTTGTGTTAGGAGTTATCAAAAACAAAGATGCAAATAAACTTTAAATTTTTCTCTGCGTTTCTGTGTCTCTGCGGTTAGCTGAACTGTTATGATTCGTAAGTATTTTACATCACAAAGGAGTGAATAGGGATGTCAAGGGTTGCAACTAATGTCGCACATAAAAAAAAGGTAAACAAGATACACAAGCTCACCAAAGGTTATTGGGGAGCAAGAAGCCGATGGTATAAGCTGGCTAAAGAGGCTGTTACCAGGGCAGGAGTTTACGCCTATCGAGATAGAAAGGTAAGAAAGAGAGAGTTCAGGAGCTTGTGGATTATCAGGATAAATGCAGCGGTAGAGGAACATGGACTTTCTTACAGCAAGTTTATCCATGGATTGAAAAAGATGGGATCAGAATTGAATCGAAAGATACTGGCTGATCTGGCTGTAAGGGATAACCAGGCTTTTGCTAAACTGGTGGAATTATCCAAACAGGGTTTGGAGATGGATGATAGAGGCACAGCATGCTGTGCCTCTGCTTCAGGTTCGTAACCACACAAATTGTCAAAAGAATTGGTTGTGATACTGTTTCAACCGCCCCTTCTGACAGGGAAAGAGAATAAGCACTGATGAAACATATCGTCTTAACAGTCTTACTTGGAGTAATGTTTTTTTTAGGATGCGGGCATCCTAAAAAAACAAATATTGTCTTTAGCTATGGCATGGTATCTGCTGCCGAAGAAAAGGTATTAAACGATCTTGTCATGGAATTTGAGGATAAAAATCCTCAAATCGATGTTGTTCTTCAGAAATTGCCTTCTAATCCTGCTCTTCAATACAAATATTATTTGGAATCATTCGAACAAAAACTTCATGAGCCGCCAGATGTTTTATGTCTGGATCTTCTGCTGTTCCCTCAGCTTGCGGCAAAAGAAGGGTGGCTTTCCTTTGTTGAATGGTATTTCAATGAGAAGGATAAATTCTTCCCAGGAGCAGTAAAGGGGTGTACCTATCAGCATGGCATTTATGCTATCCCATGGTCAGTAGATGGTGGTGTCCTTTATTATCGAAAGGATTTGTTAAAAAAGCATGGTTTTGCATCCCCGCCAAAGACTTTTGATGAATTGATAAATCAGTCAAACGCTATTATCCACAGCGAAAAGTGCTCTGGCTTTATCTGGCCAGGGAAAAACAGCGAAGACATGGTTTGCACCTTTTTGGAATTTTTATGGGGGAATGAGGGCATTCTGCTTGCTGGAAGAGAAGTTCTTGTTAATAGCCTCTGGGGAAAAGAATCCTTGCAAATGATGGCTGATTTAATCCATAAGCATGGTATCTCTCCTCAATCTGTCCTTACCATGGACAATACTGCTGCTGTCCATAGCTTTATCTCTGGAAATGCTATCTTCTTAAGAGGATGGTCACATTCTGGACAATCCATGCTTAATAACCCTTTTCTAAAGGATAAATTAGGTATTGCCCCTATGCCCTGCTTTAATGATAAGGAAAAACAAAGTGCCTCCTGTTTGCAAGCTGAGGTGCTGTCGATTAATAAACACTCTAAATGTGAAAAAGAAGCCTGGCTGTTAGTAGAATTTTTAACATCTGAGTATGTTCAAAAGAAACGATTGCTTTCTATAAACAAAACCCCCTCCAGAATGGGGCTTTATAATGATATTCAACTTAAGGAGAATATGCCAGTTATTTCTGAATTCTATCCTGCCTTTATACAATTCCAATCCCGCCCAATAACTCCACATTATTCCCAAATATCCCTGGTTATGCAGGGATGTATCAGGGATGTGCTGATGCAGAAATTAACCCCAGAGAAATCATTTGAAAAAGCAACCGAAGATATAGCAAAGGTATTCTTGCAACAATAGGCTCATCTAAATAGCAACAAGTCGCAAACCCCCACCTTGATGTTCGTAGACGCAAAATATTGCGTCTCTACTGTACCACATATGCCTACAATTGTAGGCAAAACTAACATAATCTTGCCTGTCAGAAGCAATTATCGGATTTAGATACGTTTGCCTTGGAAGTGTTCTGAAACAAGGTTGACAAATCTTGTTTATAATGATATAATAATTGCATGATAACAATGTATCTTCGCGAGATTATGCTTGGGAAAAGTGGGAAAAGAAAGGGATTAATCATTCGGCAGATTCTGGCGGTATTATCCCTTGTATACTTTGTCCTGATTAAAATAAGGGTGTGCGGCTACAGGTATGGTTTTTTGAGGAAGAGAAAGCTTCCGGTAAGGGTAATCAGTGTTGGCAATCTTACGCTTGGCGGCAGTGGAAAAACACCAGCAATAATAGAGATAGCCTCTTTGTTAAGGGATGCAGGTAAAAAGATTGGGGTGTTGATAAGGGGTTATCATGGACGGTATGAACAACAACAAGGGGTTGTTTCTGATGGTAGAAGCTGGGAAAATGCAAGCGTGCAATGGACACAGGGGTGCAAAGGCACAGAGGTACAAAGCGTATCAGACAGGGACAGAGAGTCACTCCCTCAATCATCCCGCCCTTTACCTCCAGCCTTTAACAACGACATGAGTGTTTCCCCTGAAGATGCCGGGGATGAGGCATGCCTCTTAGCCAAAAATCTGATAGGTATTCCTGTGCTGGCAGGTAAAAATCGATGGGCTTCAGGGAAATATGCTATTGAAGAATTTGGCTGTGATACCCTTTTGCTTGATGATGGTTTCCAGCATCTTAAGCTTTATCGGGATATAGATATTTTATTGCATGATGTTTCTATTCCTCAGGCTGGATTACGGTTGTTTCCAGAAGGGATACTGCGAGAGCCTCTCTCAGCTGCAAAACGGGCTCAGGTAATTATCCTTACACATACAGATATGGTAACAGATATTACCCCTTATGAGGATATGGTCAGGGAGCTGAATCCAGAAGCATTGATAATGGCAAGTATTCATTTGCCATTATATTTGGTCAGGTGGCAGGTGGCAGGTGGCAGGGAACAAGAAGATTCGAGTGTTCATCCCCTATCATTAATAAAAGGCAAGACAATCCTTGCCTTTTCAGGTATTGGCTGCCCAGAGTCTTTTGAACATACCCTGAGGCAATTTGAGCCGGATAGAGTAATTCCATTACGGTTTCCAGATCATCATTCATATGATGCTGCCTGTCTGATGAGGATTGAAGAAATGGCAAGGGATGTGGATATGGTTGTAACAACCGAAAAGGACATGATTCGATTGGCAGTGAAGGATATAAAATATCCGTTGTTTTACTTAAAGGTTCGGCTTTCAATTGTTACCCCTAATTGGCAGGAAAATTTGTTGAGGGTTTTATGCAGCGATTAATAAACAAGATACTGGTAATCAGATTTAGCTCTATTGGAGATATTGTCCTTACAACCCCTGTGTTGCGGACATTAAGGGAAAGGTATCCGTATGCTAAATTGTGCTTTGTCGTAAAAAAAGAGTTTTCGGAAATAACAAAGCTATTCCCACATATTGACAAGGTATTTGTTTTTGATTCAAAGGATGGTATCAGGGGATTAATAAGGCTGATAGCTGAGATAAATTCAGAACAGTTTGACCTGTTAATAGACCTTCACTGGAATCTAAGAAGCATGTTAATCTACCTATTTTCACAAATAAGGCATAAGATACATTATTCTAAGCATAGGTTTTTGAGGCTGTTAAGGATATGGTTCAAGTGGCAGATACTTCCACAGCAGTCTCATATCATTGATCTTTATTTTGATCCTTTGACAGAGTTTGGGATTCTTTCTTCAGATAACCGCGTGCCAGAATTAAAGACAGATAAAGATATGGGCAAGAATGTTCTTGAATGCCTTAAAGAGCTTGGGATTGAAGACAGGGATCTGGTAATTGGGATGTGTCCTGGTGCAAAATGGGAGACAAAGCAATGGCCAATAGATGGGTTTGTTGAAGCAGGAAATAGATTGATGGAAGAACTAAATGCTCATATAGTCCTTATTGGGGATGCTTCTGACATAGAATTAGGCAAGAGAATAGAGGCATGGATGGATAAAAAACCACTAAACCTTATTAACTGGACATCTTTATTGGAACTGCCAGCTCTTATCCAGAGATGTGATATTGTGATTACCAATGATTCAGCACCACTTCATATCGCTGCAGCATTAGGGGTATCGACAGTAAGCATGTTTGGTCCAACAACCCTTGACCTTGGATTTGGTCCTCATGGGAATGGCAAACACATTGTCATGGAAAGGGATCTGCCGTGTAGACCATGCAGTTCGCATGGCAGCAAAAAATGTCCTAAAAACACCCATGAATGTATGACAGCCATTATCCCTGAGGATATAGTGGATGCGGTTAAAAACTTGCTTGATGTAGGAGGAATTAGTAGTTAGAGGTTAGTTAGTCACTGACCATCTAATAAAACACCTAACCACTTAATAATATGAAATACAAAAAAATTCTAATTATTCAAACAGCGTTTATTGGGGATGTGGTTCTTGCTACACCCTTGATTCAATCGCTTTCAAAGGGCTTCCCAGAAGCAGAGCTGCACCTGATAACTACCCCAAATGGCAAGGAGGTCATGAATGGCGATCCATGCCTTGCCAATATTATCCCTTATGATAAAAAGGGTCAGCAAAAAGGAATTTTTCACTTTTTGAAGGTAGTTGAAGAGCTTCGAAGGATGCGTTTTGATCTGGCTGTTGTCCCCCACCCTTCATTTCGTTCCAGTTTACTTGCTTTTCTTTGCGGCATTCCTTATCGAATTGGATTTGACAGAAATGCAGGAGCTTTTCTTTTTACCTCAAGGGTTGAGTATCAATTAAAACTCCATGAAGCCCAAAGAAATCTTGAATTAGCTTATGCCCTTAGAGCTCCTGAGGGAGATTATCCTTTACAATTATATATTTCTAACAGGGACAGGGAATTCTCACGAGATTTTATCTCTATGAACAATATCTTGCCAGGCGATTCATTAATAGGTATAAATCCATGCTCTGTCTGGCCTACCAAACGATGGATACCAGAAAGATTTGCTCAGTTGGGTGATGCCCTGTCAAATGAATTTAAGGCAAGGATAATACTTGTCGGCGGCTCAGAGGATGGCTGGCTGGTAGAAAAGATTGCCCTGTTTATGAAGACCAGACCCATCCTTGCTGCAGGCAGGCTTAGCTTAAAGCATCTGGCAGGGGTAATGGAACGGTGTCGATTGTTTATCACCAACGATTCTGGTCCGTTGCATATAGCTATGTCCATGAAAATTCCAACTGTAGCCATATTTGGCCCAACCACAACGAACCTCGGATTTGGTCCCTATGGCGAATCATTTCGAGTAGTGGAAAAGGCAGACCTGAGTTGTCGTCCATGCGGCAAACATGGTGGACAAAGGTGCCCTCTAAAGAACTTTGCTTGCATGAAAGGGATAACGGTAGATGATGTACTATCAGCAGCAAAGGAATTGATTCAATAAAAGCGAAAGCTTTTATCTCACAGGCTAACCAATTATTTCTCACCTTCTCACCTGACCACTGAAAACTGAATGTTTACTATCCCCCAGCCTCTTCCAGAGATTTTACTGGATATGTCGTTGGTGAGAAAAATGCCTTCAGCTTTTCCTCAACTATTCTTGGGTTATCTCCAGCCTGAATGGCTAAGACACCGGTCGTAATTATTTCACGCATAAATGCCTCTTCATGGTCAAGAAACTTTAGCTTGCCAGCAACCGGGATCAATATCAGGTTAGCTATGGCCACACCATAGAATGAAGCAACAAACGCGATAGCCAGAGAGTGAATGGTCGTCATCATGTCGCCACCGCCCATCTTACTGAGAGCACCGGTTAACCCCATGATAGCCCCCAGGATCCCCATGGTTGGAGCCATACCACCTGCGCACATATACCATTCCTCACCACACTTGTGTCTTGCCCTCATCCCAGCAGTATCTATCTCAAGCACAGCTTCGATCAGTTCAGGGTCAACCCCATCAACCACCAACTGGATACCCTTTTTCAAATAACGGTCATGTATCCCTTCAATATCTCCCTCTAAAGCCAGCAACCCTTCCCTTCGTGCCTTTTGGGCAAAGTTTAATATAGTCGTAATTACTTCCCCTTCATCATGTGCTGTATTAAAATACGCCATCTTGATCCAATTGCCTGTATTCAGGTTATGTTTCAAATCATAGCACGCCATTGTTGATAAAAATGTTCCAGCACCAATCATCACGGTTGCCGGTATATTAAAATATCCAGAGCCTACTATCCCAGCCTCTTCTAACAATATGGCTCCAACCATAGCAACTGCTGCCCCGACCGTACCAACCCATGTTGAAATATCCATTATTAACCCCCATTCTTGAAGTAATCAGGTGTCAGGTATCAGGGAAAGTCATATGCCTAATACCTTAATTACACCACAATATTAACCAATCTGCCGGGCACAACTATGACATTCTTTATATTCTTTGCACCCAATTTTTCTGCTGCAGCCTTAAGTGCTACAGCCTTAATAACCTCTTCTGTGCTTTCAGCTGGCACAGAGATTTTATCCCTTACCTTTCCATTTATCTGAACAATGATAACTACTGTCTCTTCATGGATTGCTTCTGGAAGATAGACTGGCCACGGCTCATCAAGGACGCTTGCAGAATTCCCCAAAACCTGCCATAACTCCTCGCACATATGAGGAGCAAATGGAGAAAGCAGGAGAATTAGATTCCTCAATGCCTCATGCAAAACAGCCAGACCTGCAGCATCAAATTCCCTGTACTGATAGATCTCATTGACCAATTCCATACAGGCAGCAATAGCGGTATTAAAGTGAAAAACTTCAATATCCTCAGTAGACTTTTTTATCGTCCGATGGGTAAGGGAATACAATGCCCTTGTTGGAGCAGCAGATAAATCTTTACAAATAATATTCTGCTTTATTCCCCTTATTTGAGGAGTGTGCTGATGCACAATTCTCCACACCCGATTCAAGAACCGCCATGCCCCTTCTACCCCTTGCTCAGACCATTCCAGATCCTTTTCTGGGGGAGCAGCAAACAAGATAAATATTCGGACTGTATCAGCCCCGTATTTATTAACAATATCATCAGGGTCAACCACATTCCCCTTAGACTTGGACATCTTGGCTCCATCCTTGATAACCATCCCCTGGGTAAGAAGGTTGGCAAATGGCTCCTGATGACTGATTAAGCCAATATCAGCTATAACCTTAATAAAAAATCGGGAGTATAAAAGATGCAGGATAGCATGTTCTATGCCGCCAATATACTGGTCAACAGGCAAAAAGTAGTTTGCCAGGGTTGTATCTATTGGCTGACTATCATCATGAGGAGAGATGTATCTGGCAAAATACCATGACGAATCAACAAAGGTATCCATGGTATCTGTTTCTCTTCTAGCATCACTTCCACAGACAGGGCATTTTGTATTAATAAACTCAAGACATGTAGCAAGGGTTTTTCCGCCGCCAGAGGTGCTACCTCCTGAGATATCCAATCCCTTTGGCAGCCTTACTGGCAATTCGTCTTCTTGGACTGGAACCAATCCGCAACAATCACAATAAATCATGGGTATTGGTGTCCCCCAATACCTTTGCCTTGAAACTAACCAGTCTCTCAATCGATAGCTAACCTTTTTTCTGCCTATACCCTGCTTTTCCATCCAGGAGATAATAGCCTCTTTTGCCTCAACATTTCCTATGCCATTAAATGTTTCGGAGTTTGTCATTGTCCCCTGCTCTTCATAAGCACAGGTCATATTATCAGATTCCAATGTCTCTGCCGGCTGAATCACCACCCTCATTGGCAGGCAATATTTCTTAGAAAACTCAAAATCCCGCTGGTCATGGGCAGGAACAGCCATGATGGCACCAGTTCCATACTCCATTAAGACATAGTTTGCAATCCAGACAGGGACACGCTCTCCATTAACAGGATTTATCGCAAATATCCCGGCAAAAATGCCCTTTTTCTCTATTTCCTCATCCAGAGCCACCCTGACCTTGCACTGCTCTATAAACTGCCTAATTTGAGCCTTATTTTCCGCATTTTCAGCCCCTTTAATCAGTTCATCAACCAAGGGATGCTGTGGGGCAAGGACAATGTATGTTGCCCCAAATATTGTATCAGCCCTTGTGGTAAATACCTTTATTATTTTATCCTTATCGTTGTCTAACCTGAAATCTATCTCACACCCATAGCTCCTGCCTATCCAGTTCTTCTGCATGCTCAATACTCGTTCAGGCCAATTCCCAAGCAAGGAATGATCATTGAGCAATTTATCTGCATAGGCTGTAATCCTGAAAAACCACTGGGAAAGTCTTTTTGTTCCAACAGATGTGCTGCATCGCCAGCAGCAGCCACCCTCTACCTGTTCATTAGCCAGAACAGTCTGACACTTATCACACCAGTTAACATCTGCCTCATGCTTATAAGCCAGTCCTTTTTCATAAAATTTCAAAAAAAGCCATTGGTTCCATTTATAATAATCCTCATTACAAGTAGCCAGTTCCCTATCCCAATCATAAGAAAATCCCATACGTTTCAGCTGGGATTTCATATAGCTGATATTGCTTTTGGTCCACTCATCTGGATGAACATTCTTAGAAATGGCTGCATTTTCCGCAGGCAACCCAAAGGCATCCCAACCCATGGGATGCAGAACATTTACCCCATGCATCATCTTATATCTGGCAATAACATCACCAATGGTATAATTTCGGACATGTCCCATATGTATCCTGCCAGATGGATATGGAAACATCTCCAGGCAATAGTATTTGGGTTTATCGGTTAAAACTGTTGTCGCAAACCTTTTGTCCTGCTCCCATCTTGTCTGCCATTTATCCTCTATCTCTACAAAATTATACTTATCCACTTTCCCCCTCATTCATGACTCTGTTGTCCATAATTTGTCCGTTCAGTCGTGGTCATTGAGCACTGTCGAAATGTGATCATTGAGCACTGTCGAAATGCTGCAGGATTTTTTATTTGTGTCCCTAAGTATACACCATATTTCAATACTTGTCTACCAAATTTTTCAGTGGTTGTGCCAATTATTTCATAATTTTTTATCCCTTTGGTAAATACCTCATCCACATCAAATATCTTTGTCCATGTCCCACAAGAGAGATAGGAGAAAGAAGCGATATTCCCCTGTGAATAGTGTTTCACTGAGCGGTTACTATCAGTCAGCTAACAGTTCATCCTACTGTCATGTCAACTATAATCTGACGCATAACGTAATGCGTCAGCGAATTGGGGGAATTACTATAAGGAAGATACACACCCCCTACCCCCTCTCAAGAGGGGATTTTCTGTATTCCCCTCTAATAAGAGGGGTTAGGGGTGTGTGAAGTTCACTCCGCTAAACAATTTCTCCCCATTTCACTGACGCATTACCGCATAACCATTGTAAGGACAACTCTCGTGATTGTCCGTCGTTAGGTTTATATGCCTGTAATTGTGCATTTACACAGGGCAGGGGCAAGGAGAGAGCCTCTCTGGCACCCTGCCCCTATTATACGACAATTGAAGGTTGACACGACACTACCCATATCCATCAAACAATCTGCCTATCCCCTGGGATCTTAAGTTGCCACCATGAGGATAATTACGAGATGGGTTGTCCGTTGCCGAGGCTGTCACCCATAGCTGTTTGGCAGTTATTATCTCAACGGTTTGCGTGATTGCCTCGCCCTTAGCTACATAAGTCTCACCACACTCAGGGCATTTCCCTGCTATCATATTTATTTGTTGAGCCACAACCATTTTCCCTTGAGCAGCAGCATTCGTTCGAGCTATTCTCAAGTGTTCAGCCTCATGCTGTCTTACCCTTTCTGCACTCTCATGCCCTGAGATCATGGTACTCTTGCCATCAGATGTCTCACCATTAGAGCAGGTATATTCCCGATTACAACAGGTGGGGCATTGCACCTGAATCTCAGAGACATCATCTTTTTTCATGGAATGGGTATCGCTGAAAAAGTTAAGAATAGACTTGAATGAGTTTATTGCCCAACCAGCAACAGCCTTGCCACTTTCAGGCAAAGCAGGAACAGGTTTAGTCAGACTAACCGGGTTTGATGGATCAAGACCTGCTTTATGAGGCATGTTTATTTTATTCATAGCCGGGTGAAAATAGGCGTTATAAGCCCCTGCACCAGCACCAGATATTGGAGATATTCCAGCCATTGTTTATACTTCCCTTATGTTTAAACACAAGCATCCTTACTTGTGCCTTATATAGTGAACGGTCGCAACCATTCCCTACACTTCTCTACACTAAGTATAGCTATGCAGCCCTTTCATAAGCAAATTTACCCCAAGATAGGTAAAGATAACCGCAACAAAGCCAATAACAGCCAGCCAGGCTGCTATCTTCCCCTGCCAGGCCGGGGTTATTCGGGCATGAAGGTAGATGATGTAGATAATCCAGGTAACCAATGCCCATGTTTCCTTTGGGTCCCAACTCCAGTATGTCCCCCAGGAATAGTTTGCCCAGACAGCACCAGTGATAATCCCAATAGTTAACAGCAGTATCCCCACCCGGATGGTCTTACAGCTTAATTTATCCATCATATCAAGGGTATTGGCTTGATTCTCGTCCTTTTTGCCTAAAGAACTTGACTTACATAGATACACTATTCCGCACCCAAAGGCAACGGCAAAGGCAGCATAAGCTAAGAAACAGGCAACAACATGGAATTCCAGCCAGTGACTCTGCAATGCAGGCACCAATGGGCTTACCTGTTTCACCCTGCTGGGAAGTAGTGAGGCATATCCAATGGTTAAAAATGCCATTAATGTGATAAATCCGCCAATAACCCTTGCCTTGTATCGGTATTCAATCAGGAGATAGAATATAACCATTGACCATGAAGCAAATACCAGAGATTCGTATAGATTGGTAAAGGGTGCATGCCCTGCATCAATCGTTCGTATAATTAATCCAATGGCATGGCAAATAACGCCTGCTATGGTAATACCGACAGCCAGTTTGCCCAGAGCCTGCCTGTCAAACAATGAAAGCATTGTATAAGAAAGAGCACTTATTCCATAAGCAATTAAAGCAATTCCAAACCAGAAAGCATCCATCTTTTAACTCCTAATGTAGTAAGCACCTTTAGGTGCGTCCTTCACTTTTCACTCCAAAGGACATCATCAGCCCAAGCATTAGCAACCCGCATCCTATCCAGACAATCGGGACAGATGGATCCTTTACTATCTGCAAACCAGAAAATTCTACTGATTCAAATCCAATAAGTTTAAGTTCAAGATTCGTGTTATTACCATGATGATAGTTGGGGAATTTATAAAAAGCCCATTGAGTAGCCTTAAGTTTTTTGTCCTCATAGACCTCCAACTCAACAGCCGGGTTATCGAATCTTTCTGATTTAGAGGATATTCTCTTCCCATTCATGACAAAATCAGGCAAAAACCGGACTGCTTTGATGGTTGTGTTTGTTTGAGAGATACGGAACTCATCCCCTACCCTAACCTGGATTTTTTTTACCCATTTCCCATTATCCCTGCTTGCCTCTATGGTTATCCGATTACCCTGGGTGCTGCTTTTTGCCTTACCATAGCTTGACTGGTAGATCCATATCCCCTTATAAACCAATGGATGATTGACCTCTATAGTCTTTGTCAAAACCTTTTTGCCCTGTTCAATAATGGTCAGTGTGCTTTTATAATCCTTTGGCATCAATGAATTGGGATAATATTCAAGGCTAAAGTCATCAAGCCTAAGATAACTATCTGTATGCGGCAACCTGACTGTATCCTTTTCATTAATCTCCAGATGCTCCTTAAACCCGGTGAGGCTGCCTACTATTCCGCCAATAAGGATAATCAGGATACTGACATGGGTAATGCATGCCCCAATCCTTTGTGCCTTTGTGCAAAGAAAGCAGCCAAGAATATCAAGCCCCAACAATGCCAGTAAACCAATAAACCACCACGAATGATATACATCCGTAAAAGAAACTGCCTTCAAGAATCGATATATATTATCCCCGTATCTGGCTATATAGCCATAATCAGGTATGTTCTGGGGGATAACCGTGCCAATAATACAAGATAAGGCAATGATGATTAATAAGCCTATGGTTATCCTGGTTGTGGAGTGCCTCATACATTATCCTCCTCTCTCTGCGTGCGATTTTCAATCAGCCGCCGTTCACGCTGTAATTCACGCTGTAATTCTTCTTCGCTTGGTAATTGCAGTTTATAACGGCTGGCAAATATCTGCTGATTTCCCTCACCCAGCACATAGCGGACAACGGCATCATTCTTTTCGGCGCAGAGAATTAATCCCACTGTAGGGTTCTCTCCCTGTGTCCGAATCTCTCGGTCGTAGTAATTCACATACATCTGCATCTGTCCCAGATCTCCATGGGTGAGTTTGGTAACCTTAAGATCAATTACAACATAGCATTTGAGCTGGATGTGATAGAAGATCAAGTCGGGGTAGAAATGATCGCCATCCAGTGTCAGCCGTTTCTGCCGGCCGATAAAAGCAAAGCCGCCACCCAATTCCAGAAGAAACTCCTGAAGGCGGGAGAGCAACGCAGTTTCCAGTTCACTTTCCACCAGCCAGGGAGACTCAGGCAGGTCAAGGAATTCCAACACATACGGATCCTTAATCACATCCACCGGCTGCTGTGCAGCCTCTCCCTGATTGGCCAATTCTATCATACCAGCTTTGTCCCTGCTTTTCAGCAACCGTTCGTAGTAGAATGAGTGAATCTGGCGTTCGAGCTGTCGTTTATTCCATCCATTACGAGCAGCCTCAGTCTCGTAAAACAGTCGGGCATTCTTGTTTTCAACACGCATCAGAGCGCGGTAGTGGGACCAGCCTAAATCAGGACGAAATCCTTTTATCTGGCTGATAGATTCGCTACCCAATGGGTAGCTTTTTGAGTACAGCAATTCGCCACCCATTGGGTGGAGTTTCTCCAGCCATTCCAATTGGCTACCCATTGGGTAGCTAATCTCGGGAGTTCGATCTTGAAAAGTGAGGTAGAATTGTCGGATGTTCTTTAGATTAGCTATGGAAAATCCTTTTCTGTATCGTTCAGTTAGTTTCCTTGACAGCTCTTCAATTAGTTGTTTTCCATATTCAGCGCGCTTTTCGCCCTGCTGCTCTTCTTCCACGATCTCTCGTCCTATAAGCCAGTAAGCAATCACCATCTGACTGTTGATGCTGCGTACCACATTTGCCCGCGCCCCCTCCAATATCGCAACTACGCGGTCAAGGAGTGCAGTATCAGAAGTTACTGGCTGTTGTTTATTCGTCAGCATCTTTGACCTCCTCAATCTTGCTGCCAATCTCGACAACTTCCCAATGGCCCATCTTTTTGGACCCTATTCGCAGCAGGAGTCCCATATCCTTCATCTTGCTGATATTCCGCATGATTGTTGTCCGGTGCTTGCCAATCTGTCGGGCTATTTCGTCATACGAAATCTTAGGATCGGTCAAGATAAAAGTGATGATATGCAGCTGTAATTCGTTTAAAGATGCATTTATAGGTGCACAATACGTGCTCAATGCATCTTTATTTTGTGTTTTAAGCACATCTGGAGACTTTATGAATCTAATTGTGACCGTAAAGGTGCATGCTTGACGATCGTCGGTAAAGTCGATAGCATCCCATTCTGTTAAGACTCGGCGAATGCCGGTACCCAAACCACGATATGGCAAAATACCTTTGGCTGCATAATAGGCCAGAATGGGGTTGCGAAACACCGAATTACCTGCCCGAATCTTATTTATGGTCAGATGGTTAGGCAGGTTTCCTGGACTGATGATTTCGAGACGGTTTTCAAAAATGAAAAGCCGTATTGGCGATTCAATAAAATAGTCACGGTGGATCAGGGCGTTGACAAGAAGTTCCTCGAACACAATACGTGGTATGGGCAATCGACCGGGTTCATTGATCCCTTGAGACTGCTGCTGTTTGGGTAATGACCGGATTATGAAACTCAGGGCATCTTTGAAAACTTTGGAGAGCGGACCTTCAAAGTCTTCGCTGTCTAAGTATTGATTGACATCAACAACCGTGCCAGGATAGCTAACTGCCTTAACTACGAACGCGGGTTTTGTAAGCTGTGGCTGCCTGCCAAAGAGCAGTAATCCGGCAAGATTAAGCCGACCTGTCGAAGCCAGGTTCATATTATCGAGCAGTTGGGTTAGTGCATCGTCGTTTTCAGGTAGCTCCTGTTGATAAACATCGGACAGAAAGTCACGAAAGCGAAGTCGGTCAATCAGTTGTATTCCTGCCCGAGTCGGCACTTCGTCTGCGTGAAGCAGATCGACACTCTGAAACAAACGCCGCAATTCTTCCTTTGACTGAATTCTTCGCTTGTCGCTGCCGGATTTTACCCAGACGATCCCCTGTCGATCGAAATAGGGCTTATCTATCCCAGGTGACACCGTAACAACAATAACTACACGATCATCACCTATTGGGACATTCTCGGTTCGAGGCAAGATCGGACTGCGAACATGTTGTGTTGCGGTATTAGCAATCAACTGGTTAATTCGACGCACATCATCAGCATCCAAACCAGGGATGGATCTATCATCGGCCACACCGATCAGGATGTTTCCCCCTTCACTGTTAGAAAAAGCTACTAAATCCGCGGCCAATGAATCGGCGTTGCGCACATCTTCCTTAAACTGCCTGCTACTATCCTCGCCCAGCGACACAAGTTGTTCTATGTCTGTGCGATTCATAACTACCTCCATTGACCAATCTCTTGCTCATCTGTTTCAGCATATCCATCCATCTCTCCGGATTCAACAATCCCTTCCATTGCTTCATCCTCCATGACAACTTCCTATTGTTTATCTGTTAAATGTTAGCTGGGAGAACACTCTAATTGCTCAGCTCGAATTGTCCCGTCGCCAACCATTAAGCAACAACTTGAGCCTATAATCTCCTGAATAACTGAGGTTTTTACATTTTAAGCAGCCTATTATACAACAATTCCTCTAAATCTCTTCGACTATCCAAAACAGCATGAATATACACTAAATTATCAATTATTTGATAAATGATTCTAAAAGGCTTGTGAATAATTTCCAAGAAACTTGTAATATCTATTAATCTTAATTCAGGAACAATTCTTCCTCTATTTGGCAAAATCTCTAATTCCAAGCATGTCTCTTCAAGAGAAGTTATGACAATATCCGCTTTCTGCTTTGAGTCATGAATGGAGATATAATTATGTATTTCGAGCAAATCTATCTCAGCTTCTTCAATAATGAATACTTCATATTTTTTCATGGACATTATCCAATCTTTCTCTAACAGAATTAAAGGAATTTCTTATTTGTTTATATCTGCCTTTTTTCATGCTTTCTGTGCTTTGAGCAAGTAGTTTAAGTAATGTCATAGCGTTTTTTTGTTCCTCATAAACCTTTATATCTTGAATCACTAATTTCGCTTCTCCGTTATATGTAATAATAACAGGAGCTGTCGTATTAGTAACTTCTTGCATAATTTCAAAGGTATGGTTTTGGAGAAAAGTTATCGGTTTTATTTTTTCTGAGTATTTCATAAACACTTACCTCATAAATTAGAACTGACACTGAATTATATACTTATTATAGCCTAAATCAAGAGAAAACGCAAGGTAAAAATTTCGTCTAATCAAGGCAAACGCATCTAAATTCCACAATTGGTTGCTATGCAAAAAGGTTCACTTTATCGTTTTTCACTTTGTTATACTCATACACTGGCATAAATTGCGATTTTTCTTACTTGCTCTGCTACAATTACAACCGTCTTGATCCATATACTCCCACATTTCATTCCGATGAAGCCATATTGAATCAGCATTATTTCTGATGAATTGGTCCACATCCATGCCATCAATAGTTGGTGGTCGTTTAACCCTCTTTTGCTTGCCCTTTATGAATACAGTCATATATTCTTGTTGTCTCTTTTTCTTTGCCGCTTTTTGAGCGGAAGTAAGTTTTTTCTTTTGTTTTGCCATAAACTCACCCTGATTGTTCAGCTCGAATTATCCCGCCGCCAACAACCTCATCATCCCTATAAAAAACCACGGACTGACCCGGTGTTATTGCCTGTTGAGGCTCATCAAACTCTACACTGACCATGTCCACTTCTAAGGGTGAGACAAAAGCCTTTGTCTCCTTGTGTAAATACCGTATCCTTGCCATCAACTCCAGCCCGGATGTAATGCCCGGAACAGACACCCAATTCATTGATTTAGCTGTTAAATGCTGGCTATAAAGCAGGTCTTTATCACCAACAACAACCGCATTTTTACCTGAGTCAATACGAATGACATAAATTGGCTTACCAACAGCAATCCCCAGCCCCCGCCTCTGTCCTATGGTATAAAAAGCAATCCCTTCATGCCTGCCAATGATATTCCCATCATTATTGAGGATATCACCTGGAACAAGCCGATTCGCAGCCCTTTGACGAATGAATTCCTGATAATTGTTTTGAGGTATAAAGCATATTTCCTGTGATTCAGACTTAGCTGCTGTTTTAAGCCCAAGCTGTTCTGCTATCTTCCGCACGTCTGCCTTTTGATAATTACCAAGGGGCATGATTGCCTTAGATAGTTGTTCCTGAGTAAGCCGATAGAGAAAGTAGGATTGGTCTTTAGTTGAATCAACCCCTTTCCTAATCACAAATCGTGCATCTTTCTGCTCTATCCTCGCATAATGTCCGGTAGCCAGATACTCTACCCCTAATTGCCTTGCCCTATCAAGCAGTAATCCGAACTTTATCATGGGATTACAAACAACACATGGGTTTGGGGTGGACCCACTTAAGTATTCATCCACAAAAAAATTAATCACCCTTTGCTCAAACTCTGCCTTACAATCAATAATATAGTGTTTTATACCCAGCCTATCGGCTACATCCTTAGCATCCTCAAAAGCCTGCAATGAACAGCATATGTCTGACTGCTCGATTTCACATCCCAACTCAAGCAGATCCATGGTAATGCCTATAACCTCATAGCCTGCCTCTTTAAGCAGATAGGCAGTTACAGACGAGTCAACCCCGCCACTCATAGCCACAGCAACCTTTCTCCCCCTTTTTGCCCCATATTCACACCTCATTCATGCTCCCAGTGCGGTATCCTGCCAGATCAAGGGTTACAAAATTATAGCCAATCTGCTTAAGTTTGTGGACAATCATATCCTGTTTTTCTATGCAAAGATACATCTGCTGTTTATCTACCTCGATTCGACAGAGGTTTTCATAATGCCTTACTCGCACATTAGGGATTCCCATCTCCCTAAGACACCCCTCTGCCATCTCTACTATTTTTAAGGCATCAGTGGTAATTTGCCTGCCATATGGAAAACGTGAGGCAAGGCAGGCATTAGACGGTTTATCATGGGTAACAAGTCCCATATCTTTTGATAATTTGCGTATCTCATCCTTGGTTAAGCCAGCCTCTTCTAACGGTGACAGAACACCAAACTCTCCTGCCGCCTCCCTACCTGGACGAGTATCACTGACATCAGATGCGTTTGAGCCATCCAGGATATGGTTTAACCCATGCTCTGCGGCTATCTGTCGTAATCTTTTAAACAAATCTTTCTTGCAAATGTAGCATCTATTCCTCGGATTATCAGCAAAACCAGGGATTAACAGCTCATTTGATTCAATAAACATGTGCCGCACACCCAGTTCCAGGGCTATTCTTTCTGCTATTTCAGCTTCTGTCACAGTGGACAGCGGTGATCTGGCGGTTACAGCAAGCACACGGTCACCCAGAACATCATGGGCAATCTTAAGCACAAGCGTTGAATCTACCCCGCCAGAATAAGCAACCAGAACACTTCCCATTCTTTTTAAGGATGTCTTCATCTGCTCTAATTTTGCAATCATAATTGTTTCCTTGAAAATCAGTCTAATAATCTTGTCCCCACACTAACTCATGTTAATACTTAACATTATATAGCATAACACGATTGAGCAATTTTGTCAACAATTTTTATATATTCGAATTTTGCTTGACACATCTATTGTTTTATGGTATTCTTTATTGTAATAGTTCACCGCAGAGACGCAGAGACACAGAAAAATTAACAAAAATTAGAATCCAGAATATAGAAAGGCAAAAAGAAAGAATCTGTAGTCTCTCATCTGTGCTCTGTCCTCTGATTTATTCTCTGCGACTCTGCGGTTAGCTTGAACTGTTACTCTTTATTGAGATGGAAGTGAGAAAAATAAAGATTTCAGTGTAGAACTGGGCAGACTTATCACCTTCCTAAAGCTTGAATAATTAATAATGAGAGGTGCAACATGAAAACATTTGTTTTGGATACCAATGTCTTGCTTCATGACCCAAACTCTTTATTTGTCTTTGCAGACAATGAGGTCGTGATACCTTTATGCGTAGTAGAAGAGATAGATGATCAAAAGAAGCGGGTTGATGAGATTGGCAGAAATTCCAGGCATGTTGCCAGGAGTCTGGATGAATTAAGAAAAAAGAATTCCTTATTTGATGGGGTAAAACTGGAAAATAATGGATTATTGCGGATAGAGATCCCGCCTTCTGTTTCAGCCAGTACCTTTCCATCAGGACTTGACCCACAAAAGATAGATAATCAGATATTAGCCTTAGCCCTTCATCTGAAAAAGACCAAAAAGAATCAGATCATCCTTGTCAGCAAAGACATCACCATGAGGATAAAGGCAGATGCCCTTGGTCTTGATTGTCAGGATTATGAACGGCATAAGGTTGATGTTGATAAATTCTATACAGGGAGTGCTGTTCTGGAGACAGATGCTGAGGTTATAAATAAATTCTATGCTGATGGCTGCCTATTGATAGACGATATCTCTTTTGAGGCAAATCAAAATATCACCCTTGTTGACAGATTGAATCCCACACATTCTGCTATTGGCCGTTACAATCTCAAGGAAAAAACAATCTTTCCCCTTAAATCAGTTAATACCCGTGCCAAGGGCGATACCTCTCTCTGGGGAATAAGGGCACACAATAAAGAGCAGCAGTTTGCCATAGATATGCTTTTAGACGATAGCCTTCAACTGGTAACATTGATTGGTATTGCCGGGACAGGGAAAACCCTGCTTGCACTTGCCGCAGGTCTGACAAAGGTGATTAAGGATGAGCAGTATCAGAAACTCCTGATAACCAGGCCAATTATCCCTGTTGGTAAGGATATTGGTTTTTTGCCTGGTGATGTAGAAGCAAAGCTCATGCCAAGAATGCAGCCCATATCGGATAACCTCTCATTTCTTTTTTCCCTGCAGCATGAGGAACAATTCTCAAATATAAGCTTGGAATCCCTGATTGATGATCAAATAATCGAGTTAGAGGCACTTTCATACATCAGAGGCAGATCCATTCCCAATCAATTTATCATCGTTGATGAGGCACAAAACCTGACCCCGCACGAGATAAAAACGATTATCACTCGGGCAGGAACCGGCAGTAAAATAGTCATTACAGGTGATCATTATCAGATTGATAACCCATACCTTGATTCATGCAGTAATGGCTTGACCTACCTGATAGAAAGGTTCAAGGGAGCAGAAATATTTGGGCATATAACCCTTGTAAAGGGTGAACGCTCTCCGCTGGCAGAGATTGCAGCAGAGCTGCTGGATTAGGTCTGACAGGACATGTCAGACATCTCAGACTTGTCGGATATGTCAGTCCTATCCAGCCTCAATGATGTCCTCCACCGTGTCCGCCACCATGGCCGCCGCCATGGCCACCGCCACCGCCTCCATGTTTCTTGGGTTCAGGTTTTTTCTCTTCTTTTTCCTTGTCTGCCGCTTCCTTTTCCTTAGCTGCCTCACCGCTTATTTGTTTTGTCAACCTTTCTTCCCATACCTTGCGAGTCTCTAACTTTTCTGCTGCCTGTTTATCCTTCCACTCACTATATTTTTCAGCCCTCATCTTAAAGTATGTCCCGTCTGAGCCCTGTCCCTCTGGGATAAAATATCCACTCATATCCCTGCCAGCCATATCCTTATACCCGGCCATAATCACGGTTCTGACCCAGGAATTATCCCATTTATAATTATAAGCTTCAGCCTTGTAGGTAAGCAGGTATTTAACCTGCCTATGGGTCTGTTGGTCAATATCATATCTTAGCCGCTTCTCTTGAAAATAGTCATTCAAGATATAATACCTGCCCCCGGTATCAAGTGCCATCTCTTTCAAGAGAACACTTTCACCCCCACCCTCAGCTCGAAGGTCAACAACAAATATAGGGATAGAATTATTTAGACAGAAGTATTTACTCCGCTTGTAGAGGCTGGTTATCTCTCCATCCTGACCATGGGTAACAACCACAATTGCCTTTCTCACATTTTTCTTTAACGCCTTGTCAACACAATCAATGATTCCCTCATACACCGCCTCATCTGAATGCTCCTCTTTGAGGGGAAGGTGATTACTTACCTTTTCTATCCTTGTCTTAGAAAATGTCCATGGCTGGATTTCCTCGGATTCTTTTTCATTGACACCAAGGACAGATACCTCATCCACCCCTGATTCCATTTTTTCTGAAAATATGGCAAACATCCTTTTTAACCGCTGCTTAAAAGGGGACATCTGGCTACAATTATCTACAACAAAGCTAATACTGAGATGCTCCGTATCCTTTATAATCTGTTTAACCCCAATTGGGTTCATAACTAATTTATCCTCGCCAACCTTGAAGTTACAGTCCTTGAGCCCGACAAATGGTATTTTATCCATTGTGGTAGTAACAGAGACTTGATGTGTTACTATGGGAAAACGGCTAATATCTACTCGTTCTATGTCTACATTAATATCAAGCTGCTTAGCCAGTGAAGGAACAAAGGATTGGACAGAGTTAGCATTGAAGTCCGACAAATACAGATACCCATAATGGGTTATCGCAATACCATAGAGTGATTTCCGTTCTTCCTTGCCCTTTATCTCAAGCCTCTTCCATTCATTATTAGATGGGAAGAATCGATAGACATTGCCCTCAGCCGTGGTAAGATAAAAACAATAGTCAGCATCCATTGCATCTGCGTTTCCAGGGCTTAAGGCTAATGGTTTCTGGTTTTGCGGGATAGGGATAACCTCTTTTATCTCACCAATATCATCAAACTTAAACAAGCTCTTCTTCCATGAATCAGCCACCCAGAGATAGCCTTTTCTATCAACTATTACTGCCCTGGGATGATAGAGTCCAGCATTTCCATGACCAAGACGGCCAATGCAGGCAATAAACTTGCCCTCCCTGTTAAACTTTTGCACCCTTGAATTCCCAGCATCTGTAACATAAACATTCCCTTTAGAATCAGCGGCAATTGCCTCTGGTGATGAAAACTCACCGGTTTTATATCCCTGATGCCCAATTTGCAGCAAAAACCTTCCTTGAGGAGAAAACTTTACTACCTTATGCAATGCCTTATCAGTCACCCAGATATTATAGTTATTATCAACACAAATACCACATGGCTGCCACAGGTTTTGTTCACCCTTCCCTTTTGTTCCTATCTGCAAAACAAGGTTAAAGGTTGGTGAGAGTTTTAATATCCTGCCTGAATAACTGGCAAGATATACATATCCACTCTGGTCAGATGCTATTCCGGTAGGATTGGCAAAACCAATATTCTCTGGTAATGAGGCAAGGTGTTCATAAGATGATGGCAAGGCATCCTCTTTAAGATAATATGCCTTGATTCGTTTGTTAATCTCCTCGTTTTTATCCACCTCGCCAAGCGTCATAGCATATCGCCATGCAGAAAAGGCTTGTTCCATCATTCCTGCCTGATAATAGCTTTTTCCCATCCAGTACCAGGCATTAAGCATCTCTGGATTTAATTCAACAGCCTTTTTGTAAAAAGGAATGGCCTCTAAAAACCGCAGGTCATTATGGAGATTAATCCCTTGATTAAAATAGGCATGAGCATTTTCCTTGAGACCGTCATAGCCATTATGATGAGACTGCTCTGGCTTCTCATGAGCACCCTCTTTCCAGAACTCTGGCTCTGCTGTTTTTTCATGCTTTTCATGTTTTTCATGCTCTACTGCTTCACTACTGCCAGAGTGGCCTTCGCCATGCCCGCCATGTTGGGCATAGGCAAGAGGGATATATGACAATAAGGTTATTAATGAAAGGATGATAAGAATGTGTCGCATTATATCTCCATAGTAGACAACCACTTATAATTCGTAATCACTCAAGCATGGAATAAAGCCTACTATACACCATTTTTTTTATTTTGTCAAGCACTACATCAACAATTATCATAAAACATGGAAGAGAGAAGGCACACGGTCGTTGAGC
>DYDG01000021.1 GCA_020717845.1 Marinifilum sp.
CTGAAGTAAAAATGGGGATATATATCCCCATTAATCCTCCGCTCAGGATACATATCCTGAGCGATCAACAAGATTGCCTTTAGCTATTTGTTTGGTCGTTGATTTTTTATCCGTGTTAATCCATTTCATCCGTTCAATCCGTGTTCTATTCCCTTCCTATCATTTGCAATCATTTTCTTCAGTTGTTCCTGACACTCCTGAATATCCAGACAAGAGTATCGGCAATACTCACAAATCTCAGTAAAGAAGTCACGATAGCTTTGAATTCTGATAGCCGCATCACCTGTTTGAAATGCCTTTTCCATCTTAAAGAGCAAAAACTCCAGGTTCCAGCTGCCAAGATTAAATAATCCGCGATGCTCGAGGATTCTTTGATAAAGATACCCTATCTCTCGCCATAGTTTCATGGCTCTTTTTCCTATTTGCGGGGTTATAGCCTCTTTGAGCCTTTCAGTCAGCCTTTGTCCTTCTTTGCAGAGTATCTGTATCCGACTCCAATCCTTAATAATACCGCTCATCTCTTCTGTCAGACTTACAATATACGGCGGACTGTATTTGTTTTTGATATCATCCAATATCTCTTTTACCAAAATATCCTTCTGGCAGTACCTGTCAATGGTTTCCTGCAGGGTAAGGATTTTTGTTCCGGCTATTTTTGCCCCGCCCTCAGTTGCATCTATATAGGTAATATCTGGTCTTTGTTGAATCTGGTATTCAAACCATCGTATCCATGTCCACATGCTCTGGGTTGTTGGCACCTGATTGCCATAGACATCCTCAACCCAGATAGTATTCAGACTTTTTGCATATTCCTCTGCCTCTTTTATTCTTTCTGGCATAACCCCTTCTGTATACACCTTATTATTTGGGAAAGAAAGATCCTGCCCAATGAAGATGATAGGATTGGCACCGAATCGGACAGCTAAGTCAAATCCAGCTGTAGAGACTGACCCGCCAAGCTTAATCGCTCCCCGTTCGCCGATAAATGTCTCAATCCATCCAAGCCATGGATGCCCAAAACTGCTAAAAAAGATATTTGGAGAAAATAAGGGGATAGCATCTGGATAAACAGCAGGTCCTGTGAATAGGTATGTTCCCTCTGGAATCTCTATTGGTTTTAGATAATATTTGTAATTTTTTTCTGTAGCATCAATAGCAACAACAACATCTGGGGTTATCCCATGCTTGACCAATGTGCCAAGTGCAGTATCTACGCAAAAGATGATTGACTTATCCTTTGCCTCTTTTAGCAGAGCCACATTCTTATCCAATGATGGCCCAGCAGCAACAATAATGGCTGGAACATCAATGAACTTTTTAAACAATTGCTTTAAGCCGGGTGAGGATATAATATAGGGCAGATTTTTCAGGATATGCTTTTGCCAGATAGGGGCATGTTCAGCTAATGTTGATAGATTCTGGGTAGCAATTAATGTTGCTTCATGCAGATACTTTCTAACATCTTGATAAAATACTGTGTTTTGAGCAGTGGCTGGTTTGTATTCAACGATCATAATATCCGGGATGGTGCTTACCCGGTAGTATTGGTCTATTCGGTGTCGAACCGCTTGTGATGGATCCTCTCCAATGGAAAGGACTACTCTTGAGGATTTCAAGATAGGGGCAAGGTCTTTCTTATATAATATCGACTTAAAGCCTTCAATATCATGGTCAATAATCAGAAGCAATGTCTTGTTTTCAGTCTTCTGAAGAATCTCGTTTATATGAGAGCTGTATCCAAAGCCTAAGATAGCCAGAATATTTATCTTAGCCAGATTAACATGCGGTGAAACTACCATCCCATCAACCTCTGGATATGGTAATTCTTTTGATTCTGCCTCATTCACCTTGTTAAAAAGCCTGATGTCCTTTTGTTTGAGCAAAGCCATATTTGCTTCAAAATAATTCAATAATCTTAACCCTCCAGCTTTTTCAATCTATCATGCTGTGTCTTCAAGAATTCAATCTTTTTTCCATATCCACTTGGTTTTCCTGGTTCTCCTTGTTCTCCTGTTTTTGGACTGCTAAGCATTTTCTTGACAGATGAGGTCAAATGGTCTATAAAAGAAAGGGATATTGATTGCGGCTCAGAGCTGCATTGAAGCTTGATCAAGTCAATATCATCCCTATCGGTTATCTCGGTTAAAAGATTAATATTGCTGTCTGTTATGCCGAGGATAATTATTTTATTGTTTATCTCTACTATCTGGATATACTTATTAGGTGATAAGGGGTGGGTAGCAAGGGTATTGATACACTTTGCCCCAGAAAATAGTGCTGCCTTGTCCTTGAAGAAAAATTTTAATAACCCAACGATAAGCAATCCAATAATTATCAGGGCAAAGACTGTTTTTGCCATAACTGCCAGAAAGCTAACCTTATACCCTCCAGAATTGCCAGTTTTTTTGTCCTTTTTGTCCTTATTTGCAAATACAGGCTGGTCTTCTATATCAGTAATTGCTGTGGCTGCATTTTGGGTAATTGTTTTGGTTGATGGGACAGATGTAGTCTGTGTTGAGGTTGCATGAACCTCAGTTGCTATGCAGAAAATAACAAGCGTACAAAAAAATGCTAATAAACGCATTTAGCCCCCCTCCCTTTCTTGCAGTAAAAAGTTGTTTGTTTGCACTCTATCCATGTGTTACGGTAACGCAAGAACCTCAGTCACCCTGACACCAAAGGTATCGTCAATAACCACTATCCCGCCCTTGGCTACCAGTTTGCCATTGGCAAGGATGTCTACTGATTCACCGGTCATTCTTTCCAGTTCAACAATTGAACCAACCCCAAGGTCTAATATTTCTCGAACACTCATCTTCTTGCGGCCCAGCTCCACAGTCACATCCATGGGAACATCCATGATAAGTTTTATATTGCCTGGGATAGCTGGTCCTCCAGTTGATTTTAATGAAGCAAATTGAACAGGGCTTACCCCTGAGACAAAGGTTGGAGATATTTCTGCATTCATTGTTTCACCCCCACTTTTTTTCTCACCCAAGATATTGTCAACAATAGGCTTTGCAATATCTACAGGCATTAATTGAACCAGATTGCCACTGGATAGATCCCCTAATTTCAAATTATACTTAACCTTAACCACTTTTGGATGCTTCAGAATAGGAAGGTCAACCTGTTCGGAAGCAAAATCTACAATCTTTATCTTTGGTTGGGAAGCGGTTACTGTTTTGCCCAGGGTATGAGATATAGATGCTGCTGAGGAATCTATCATCTGTCCCAATGCCTCACCAAGAGCACCCAGATAAAGGTCATTTATCTCATTTGGTGGTGTCTTTCCATCTCCACCCATCATAATATCAGCAATAAGTGTTCCCTGCTCTTTTAAGAAGATAAGATATGTATGTCCTGTAATCCCGCCAGAATAATCAACCTCAACAGCAATAGCTGAGCCAGGAATATCAACCACAACCCTATTGGGATCTATCGTTTCCACCTCTGGGGTAGAGATATCTACCTGTTTATTTAAGATAGTAGAAAGGGATGTCATTGCAGCCTGCATAGCTGGAGCAAGGACAGTAGATAATGCCTGCCTTTCTTCTCCAGATAAATCCTTGATTGGTGGCATAGTCATCTGTTCTATTGTCTCTATTTGTTGCTGCCCACCTAAAAGAGCATCCAATTCTTCCTGGGAAACCTCATTGTTTATATCCTCAGTCATAAAAATAAGCCTCCTTTTTATTCAATTTTATCACAAAAAACATGGAATGTCAACAAATTTTTACTATGCCCTAATTAACCAGTCATTGGCAGACAAGAGATGGAATTTTCTTGACAAATTAATCTAATCATGCTATTATGCAGAAAGACAGGGGAGGGATACAGATGGAACGGTATGTTATAGGTATTACTGGGGCAAGCGGTGTGATTTATGGGAAGAGATTGGTTGAATTATTGTTGAAAAATGGTGATGAGCGTGAGGTATTTCTGATGGTTACAGATCCAGCCAGGGAAGTCTTTAGGCATGAACTTGGGATTGATGATGTTACTGCTTGTTTCAATAGATTCAAAAATTTGCATTACTTAGATTATCACAATTTAACTGCATCAATTGCAAGCGGCTCTTTCAAGATAAAGGCAATGATTGTTATCCCATGCAGCATGTCTACACTGTCTGCTATTGCTTGCGGCAGCTCTGATAACCTTCTTGAACGGGCAGCAGATGTTGCGATAAAAGAGAGGAGACAACTTGTCCTTGTGCCTCGTGAGACACCATTAAGTGAAATACACCTTAAGAATATGCTTGTTTTGAGAAGCATGGGGATTGATATTGTCCCAGCCATGCCGCCTTTTTATGCCAATCCCAGCACAATAGATGAGCTTGTGGATGCTATGGTTGGCAAGGTATTGTCTGCTCTGGGAATAGATACAGGGTATGAGTGGCAGGGGTAAGACGTTTCCCTATAGAATTATTCTTGGTTCTATAACGTTTTGAGTGGGTAGATATGCTACAATCAAATCATAGAAAATGTTCAATTATTTCTAAAAGTCTGTGCAATTACAAAATACCACTCGTTGGACAGAGAAGAGACACAAAGGGTGTAAATTCATTAATGCAACCTGCCTCAGAGTGTGTAAAAGTTGTCGATTTTTATTTGCAATCACCTTAACATGTTTACCCACTCAAAATGTTATAGAGCCTTTTGGTTCCTTAACGAATCGTGTGGGTAATTCCATGTCAAACGCATCCAAATATCGCACCAATAAATTTGGTAGATACCATCTAAAGGTAGCACAGACATTCCTGTCTGTGATTTGTCTCGCTGATTCACCATATTTCACAGACAAGAAGTCTTCCGATACCAAAGAATTGCAGATTATGACAGTTTATAGCATACAAATATATGCTCACAACCGTACTACAGATTATGTAGGACAGGAAAAACGCTGACCTTCTGGCTTGCGGGTGTGAACGTGCCAGCGTTCCAGAACAGCGTTTATCCGTTCAGTCGTGGTCATTGAGCACTGTCAAAATGCTACGGGATTTTTGGGGTTAATCCCTTCGCTCCTTCACTGCTTTTTCGGTTTTTCGTCTGTTTCTTGCCTTTTTCCTATTTTTTGCTTTTATAATCTGTGTAATAAATCTTCAAGAATCCTTTGCAATTTCGCTGTGAATAACTTTTGCCTGCCCTCCTCTCAATCATGCACAACTGCCAGAGGGGCTCCCTCCTGAAAAGTTATTCATCAGCGTTCCAACTCTTTTTTTAACTTTTCTGATTCCTTAACTAATCATGCAGACAAGTCAAATTAAACTTAAAATTTGACGTAACTATATGATTCGTTAAAGAACCAATTAACTGACGCATACAACTATCCAACATCTGGACTTTCGTGAATTTTAATGGGTCGAACTTCCCTGATATTTCCCTACTTTCTAAAACCTGGCCAGCAGAGAAATACGGTGGGCACTGTCTAAATCTTTTATAGGCACAAAGGCATAGTCGAATTGAAAGGTTTTGTATCTTAGTCCGAAACCGCAAGTTATATCTTGATTCGTCCCACCTGTTTTACAACCTAATCTTAGAGCCAACAAGTCTTGATACCAATACTCACCACCTACAGATAGGATTAATTTCTCACCAAATACCTTCTTCCCCTCTAATGCCACGATTATAGGTTTTTCTTTTATTCCTTTTACTGCTCCACCAATCCTCAGGGTAGTTGGAAGAGGGGTCTTTTCATCCTCATATTTTAGACCAGTTCCCATGTTCTGTAAAGACAGACCAAGATTCACCCCATTTTTCTTCACCAATAATCCCAGATCAATCCCTACCCCCGAGGCATCATATTCCTCAGCCAATTTGCTGCTTATTATCTTAATTCCACCACCTATCTTCAGATTTTCTCTCAGTCTCCTTCCCAGTCCAGCCTGAAGGTATGTATCCTTCTGGGCATTGAGAGAACGCTCTGAACCATTGAATTCATAGACAGCGGCCTCTCCACCATCCAGACAACCAAACCTTATCCCTAATCCACCAATTTTTGTTGACTGAGAATAGGCAAAGGATGTATAAAAGCTGTCCAATACCCCATCCTGATAGCAGGAAGAGAACTCGCGGTCTATTTCTGCCAGACCAGCCGGGTTGAAGTATAATGCATTTATATCATCATCTACGGCTACCATGGCTTCACCCATCCCCATAGCCCGGGCGGTGATAGGAAACTTGAGTCCTACTACTGTTGCGTCAAGTCTCAAGTGTCGGATAGTTTATAATGTAGCTGCAGGGCTTGTCCCTGCCTTTTCCTAATGTAGAGACGCAAGATTTTGCGTCTCTACTACATGCGACAGATTAAGCTTGACGCGACACTACCCCGCACTCTCCCGCAGACTTAGCCCGAACTAAATCTGCATTACCAATCAAGAATAATAACACCATCATCAGCAAATATTTTTTGTTCATCATTTTTCTACCTCTTTTTACCTCACTTTATCAGGATAATCTTCTTGTTTTCCTTAAACCCATCTGTTTTTATCTGGAT
The DNA here is from genome assembly GCA_020717845.1 of Marinifilum sp. Taxonomy (GTDB): domain Bacteria; phylum UBA9089; class CG2-30-40-21; order CG2-30-40-21; family CG2-30-40-21; genus CG2-30-40-21. Next base: position 6,496 of record DYDG01000021.1, read on the forward strand.
GATGTATGTCCCAGCCGCACACAAGTCTCCATCATCATTCTTGCCTTCCCAATCTATCCAGTATTGCCCTTCTACCTTATTCTCATCTATCAAGGTCTTGACTATTTCCCCGGCTAAGTTATATATCTTTATACTCACAGGGGTAGAATTATCGAGCTGATAATAAATAGATACCTTTTTACCTTTGGCAGGATGGAAAAGATTATGATAGGGGATAAATCTGTGTTTTGAAGGGAGTGTGGTTGCCACAGCCGTGGCAGTAGCTAAGGGAACATCATTGGCATCATAAGCTGTAAGAAAATATTGATAGAGGGTATCTGCCTTGAGTTGAGAGGTATCCTCATAGGATGTCCTCTCCTTAGAAAGTCGTGAGGCAAGGGGAAATCCGTCTCTCTGGAGGGAGCAATACGCCTTAGTCGTCAGGTTATCATTCCATGTTAATCTGACCAGGGCAGAAGAAACAGGAGTAGCCATAAATGAGATACTCTCTGCCTCGATAACAGAACCTCCTTCAACGGAATAGGTTCCGCCGTCTGATGAGTCTCCACAGATAGGCTGTCCTATCGCTGAGACTACACCCCAGTTTCCACCTTTGGCTTCACCACCAACGGTAACAAACACCTGCCATTCTACCTCATATGCCCAAGCCGGAAGGCAGAAGAACAACAACCATAATCCCGTTACTAATATCTTCTTCATTTTTATCTACCTCATCTTTTTAGTTTCTGCCACGAAGGCACTAAGACACGAAGGTTCACTAAGACTTATAAAATTATCTGCTTTATCCCATCCTTTTCTTTCTTCTTCAACTGAGAGGGGTTTAAAATCTTCTTTGTGCATCTTTGTGCCTTCGTGCCTTTGTGGCAAATTTCTTAAGTTTTTTCATGTCTACCTGAACAGTAACAATTTGAACCAAAACAGTTTGTGCCCCGAGCCAAACGCCTGGTAGAATAAATGCGGGCTGTGTCCCCATGTTTTCTAAGCCTTAATCTCCATGCCTGTTTTTATTATCTCCCTAACAAAATCGTTTTCGTCAGTAAAATCCTCAGGTGTGAAAGGATGCAACTCAATTCTGGAGTCAATCTTTAATAAAAATGGATTTAGCATTTTGCTGTCATAAAAAGGTATTCCTGAAAAATTAGAAGAGACTATAGCAACATCTATATCGCTCCATTCTCCAGCATGCCCTTTTGCATAAGAACCGAACAATATGATTCTTTCAATCCTAATATTGGCTGACTCTACCATTTTAAGGAATTTTTTTAAAACTTCTATTGCTTCATCTGTGACAGTAGCCATTTATACAGCTCCTTTATCTTTGTAAAATATTCCTCTGTGAATTCTTTTGTGCAGAGTTTGTAAATAACATGTTTGTAGTCAGGATACCTTATCTCAATATTAAAGCGATTTATCTCTCCTAATAATTGTTTCTGTTCATCTGATAAAGATAAAGTTGTGTTTTCTGCCAGTCTTACAAGATTATGAATCAACGGCGGTGCCTGACTTGTATCCCTTGCATAGAATGCCTTTAACACCTTTTCTATCACAAGGTGTCCAATAAATAGACACCAGTCATATTTCTTGTTATTAAAAAGTGTCTCAGCCACATCAAAGTCATGTGCTGCAGAATTCAACCAATATTCAATCCTTTCTTTTTTATCCATGTCTCTCACTCCTTTCTTCTTCTTTCTTCTTCTTTCTGAAAAAAGGTAACCGTTCAGGTGTCAATTGCCGGATAATTTCTGCCATAATTTCTGCCACGAAGGCACTAAGACACGAAGGTTCACTAAGACTTATAAAATTATCCGTTTTATTTCATCCTTTTCTTTCTTCTTCAACTGAGAGGGGTTTAAAATCTTCTTTGTGCATCTTTGTGCCTTCGTGCCTTTGTGGCAAATTTCTTAAGTTTTTTGTAACCGTTAATGAACCTGTCTTTTTTTCACAACAGATTTTAAGCAGCAACAAGATTTTCTAATTCAACCTGTGGTTGTTTGGAATTTAATTCCAGATGCCGAGAGGCATCCAAAATTTCTATGCCGACAATTTCCTCTCCTGGACCAAAATCAAGGGCAATATCTTCTGTAATTCGCATTGTTGTTACTTCCAGATGTCCCCTCTTAAAAGAAATATACGCCGCATCTACATCAGGGTCATATCTTATCCTCAATTTGCCTCACCTCCAAAATAAAATACATATACTGTTACCACAACCCAAGCATCCGCTACTTCAACTACAATAGGCATCACTTGTTTTATTTTGTAATATTTGCCTTTCCATGTGGAATTAAAATGGAAATTCTTACGAAAAGCACCCCTGCCTTTTTTCGCCGGCACTTGTTCTCCTTCATAAATTGCTTTTTCTACCTCATCTTTTGATGCACCCCTATCAGCAAATTGCTCTAATGCGTGTTGTGAAAATACAATGGGTTTCATCCTGACTTCTCTCCCTTTGGCAAACTTACAAAACTTTTTGTAACTGCTCTAATTTAGTTGACAAAAAGAGTTCAAGGATTAAGAATAGTTAAATAGATAAATAGTTAAAAAACTCGAACGGCACGCACTCTATAATGGTTGGACTTATTGCTGCCTTCAAAGCTGGTACCAGTTTTGGGCTGGTACCACGCGTTATCATTCCCAAACTCGGAAGACGACCAATAGTAGTCGCTACTAAAACCGCCAACAGCACTTCTTTGCTGATACAATAAATTTAATTCGTCTTTTGAAGGTAAAAACCAATCGCTATAGCCGTTTAATACCAAATCGTCACAAAGTTTTGCGGCATAACTTCCTGCTCCCTGTACAGTAACAATTTCGGTTGTGTTTGCCTGTCCTGCACCTACTGCAGTTTTTCTTGTATCTGTCATTACATAACTTCCATTGTACCATTGTAATCCTATGCTTTGGTCGCTGGCAGCGGCTATTAAGCCGTGTTGCATTGTGCCATCAACGTAAAATATAATGCCCCCGCCATAGTTTTGGCCTATGTCAATACTAGTTACCCAGGTAGGCACGCCACTGGAAATTGTTAATATTTGATCCTCTAAACCAATGGGAATCATCACCCATTGTGAGCCGTTCCAATATTGCATATCACCTATCGCATTGCCAGATGGGAAACTGCCTGTCGTGCCCGTTGCTCCAGTTTCACCTTTTGGGCCTTGCGGACCCTGTGGTCCTGGATTCAATGCATAGGTAGCTGTGCCGACCTCTAACTGTGCCGCTGACTTGCCGTCCCTGAAGTCGCACCTGCCGTCTCAGCATAGGTAGCCGTTCCAGCCTTGTAGGCATAGGTAGCTGTGCCTACCTCAAGTTCTTGTAACTCTTTGCCATCAAGTTTATCTGCATTGAGAGCATAGGTAGCAGTTCCTGCTTGTTGGGCCATAAAGCTGAATATGACTGAAGCCACACTCTGACGTGGTGCAAGTAAAGTTCCTCCAACCACAAGCTCCAGGCACAAAGCATCCTTATCAATCAAAACAGACGGATTAATGGGATACATTCCACTTCCCAAAATCACCCAGAAGAGACCATTACTGCAAGAGACAGTATAAGTTCCTGCCCAGAGACAGTTTCCACCAATCTCTGCATCGAATATCTTGAAACCAACCTCTTGATTTCCTGTTACCGGACTGCCTGTATGAGTCAGTTTGCCCTGGTAATGGATTAAAGCAGGCACCCCTGCCTCAATAGGTTTTACCAGAGACAGAAACATCAGTACCATCAATCCTCCAAACACTAAATACTTCTTCATTTTTTCATACCTCCTGTTGTTATTTGCAAACTGTTATTTGTATAACTTGATGTTCAAGTTTTTCGGTAATTGTTTGTTGTAGGATGGGTGATAACCCATCTATTCCATCAACGCAGGTCAGACAAAGCGACGTGTAACAATCTCTACCCATCCAGATGGTACTCTTACATTTTGCGGTGCACAAATCACAGACAGGGATGTCTGTGCTACCTTTAGATGGTATCTACCAAATTTATTGGCGTGATATTTGGATGCGTTTGACATGGGCGGACCCACACGATTTGTTAAAGAACCGAATTATTCAGACACCACTCAAGAATCTCTCAAAAATTTCAAAAATCCAATCCAATCTTTGCTTATCTATTCCTGGGTATACCCCAATCCAGAATAGATTATTCATTACCATGTCTGTATTTTTCAGGTCATCAACGATTCTGTACTGGATATTTTCATAAGCTGGCTGCTTGATTAAATTACCGCCAAAAAGCATTCTTGTTGCAATCTTATTATCTTCCATGTAGCTGACAATATCCTTTCTGGTAAAAGGAGCGTCTTCTCGGACCATGATTGGAAATCCAAACCAGCTTGGTTCTGACTGTTCTGTGGGATGCGGGAGAATAAAATGTGTTTCATATTTCTTTAGATATTCATACAAACAATCAAAATTTTTTCTTCTTGCCTCAATAAACCCATTCAGTTTTTTCAACTGTGCCAGACCAATTGCTGCCTGCATATCAGTAACCTTTAGATTATAGCCAATATGCGAGTAAATATATTTATGGTCATAGCCAAATGGCAATTCTCCCAATTGCCATTCGAATCTCTTCTTACAGCTATCATCATGTCCTGTGTCGCACCAACAATCTCTTCCCCAATCACGAAAAGAGGCAATTATCCTTTTTAATAAATGGTCATTAGTTAAAACTGCCCCACCCTCTCCCATAGTGATATGATGTGCTGGATAAAAACTGCAGGTTGAAATATCGCCAAAGCTTCCAGTATATTTGCCATTATAGGTAGAACCCAGGGCATCACAATTATCCTCAACAAACCAGAGATTATGCTTTTTTGCAATTTGCAAGATGTGTCCGATATTAACAGGATTACCGAGTGTATGAGCAACAAATATGGCTTTTGTTTTTGGGGTAATTGCTTTTTCAATCTTAGCTGCATCAATAGCATAAGTGCCAAGTTCAATATCGACAAAAATAGGGACTAAGTTGTGCTGCAATATAGGATTAAGTGTGGTGGGAAATCCGCAGGCAGTGGTGATTACTTCATCACCTGGCTGCAATCTCCGCTCTTTTAATAAAGGAGAGGTTAATGCTGCTATAGCCAGAAGATTTGCTGAAGAGCCAGAATTTGCTAAAAGGGCATATTTTACCCCTAAGAAATCAGCTAATTTACTTTCAAATTCAGCAGAGTATCTTCCCGCTGTAAGCCAAAAGTCTAATGAGGCATCCACTAAGTTTATCAATTCAGTTTCATCGTAAATCCTGCCCGCATAATTGACTGAAGTCTTCCCTGGGATAAATGTTTCAGCACCCTTTTTAGATCTATAAAATTCACTAACCTTTTCAAAAATTTCTTTTCTAAGCTGTTCTTCCTGTTCTTCAGATTTCATTTTTTTAACCCTCTTTTAAGTTTTCAGAACATTTTTCGTCCATATTTTTAATTTGTACCTTCGTGCCTTTGTGGCAAATTTCTTAAGTTTTTTCATGCTTACCTGAACAGTAACAAAAAATCACAGTTGAGTATATCTTCTATTTTACGCATTCCCACACCGTTTCACCTTTAATCGTATCCCTTCCATGCCAACAACCTCAACCCTTTCTCCTGGCTCAATGACCTCGTCTGCACAGACACACCAGTTTTCACCCTGCAGAAATGCCATGCCCTCTGAGGCAAAGCCCTTATCAGAGGCAATACCAGCAGGGCAGATACCTTCCTTCATTATGCCTGTTTTTCCTATGAGCCCTTCCCTGCCTGTGGTTACTTGATGGCGGTAGGCTGCAATTACTGCCCCTATGCCAAAGAGGATGAATAATCCAGTAAAGGTGGCTATGGATACTATTAGTGTCCATGAAATGGTCATGAATGGGGTGGCAGAATCAATAAGCATAAACGAGCCCATGGTCAGGGCGATCAATCCGCCTATGGCTGCGATCCCATGTGTTGAGGCAAAGACCTCTAAGACAAGCAGGATAATACCAAGGATGATCAGGAGCAGACCAGCCATGCTTATGGGTAGATTTTGCAGACCAAAGAAGGCTAATATCAGGCATATCCCGCCACCAACGGCCCCAAGCCCGATCCCTGGTGCGGAAAATTCGTAGATCAAGCCATATATTCCCAGCATCAACAAGATGTAAGCAATATTAGGGTCAGCAATGACATGGAGAAACTTTTCTCTGAAGTTCATGCTTGTTGTCTGGGGTGTTATCCCCTTGGTATGGATGGTAAACCTTTTTGTATCTTTTTCGATTATCCTTTCATCCAATTTTGCCAGCAAATCGTTCATATCCTCAGCAATAAAATCAATAACATTTAATTTCAATGCCTCTTCAGCAGTAATAGATGAGCTTTCCCGAACCGCACTCTCAGCCCATTTCACATTCTTCCCCTTTTTCTCTGCTATGCCCCGCACACTGGCAACCATGTCATTGGTTATCTTATCGGTCATGGTTTTATCAGGTTTTTCCTCCTTGTTGCCGGCTGGGAGTCCTCCTCCACCAATGGATACTGGATGAGCAGCACCAATATTGGTCATAGGTGACATAGCCACAACATCACTTGCCAGAGCAATAAATACCCCGGCTGAAGCAGCCCTGCTTCCCTTTGGAGAAACAAAGGTTATAATCGGCAGTTTAGCATTCAGTATGGCTTTAACAATATTATGCGTGGCTGATGCCAGTCCGCCAGGTGTATCCATCCTGAGGATAAGACACTCTGCCTGCTCACCTTCAGCCTGCTTTATCCCATTTACCACAAACCGCTCGGTAATAGGGTTAATCACCCCATCAATATCAATCATTCTGATAATACCAGTGGTAGAGGTTCCTTGAGCAATATTAGATAAAGCCAATAACAAACATAGCACCAATCCTGTTACTTTTACTCCCATCTGCTGCCTCCTTTTTTTATGTTCTCGCAAAGACGCAACGGTGCAAAGATACAGAGAATGCACAGAAAAAAATACTCTCTGCGTCTCTGCGAGAAATAATTTTCCTACATCCAGCTAACTCAAGGCATTATACCCTAAAACAACAAAATAGTCAATATTTTTTATCTGGCAGGTAGCAATGACACTACTTCCCTTTGTCTGTCTTCCGAATGCCTTTATCAAAGATAACATACACAATCGGCACAATTATCAAGGTAAGTATTGTCGAGGTAGTTAAGCCACCCATGACCCCGATAGCCAGCCCCTGCATCTCTTCTTCCCCTTCCCGAAGCCCCAGTGCCATAGGCATGAGGGCAAAGAAGGTACAGATAGCGGTCATCAGGATGGGTCTTAGCCTGATCTTAGCAGCAGAGAGGACAGCCTCTTTTACCTCTAATCCCTTCTTTTTCTGCTGATTGATAAAGTCAACCAGAACAATGGCATTGGTGACCACAATCCCTACAAGCATAATCAGACCGATAAATGAACTGATATTCAATGATTGATGGGTGATACACAGTGCCAATAGCACACCGGTAATAGCAAAAGGCAGGCAGGTCATAATGGTTAAGGGATGTATTAATGACTCAAACTGCGAAGCCATAATCATATAGACTAAAAGAATCGCAAAGATAAGCATTATGGCCAGGTCACGGAATGTGGATCGCATATCCTCATATTCACCACCAAAATCAATCAGATAGCCGGGCGGCAATGTTACCCTTGACAGACCATTTTTCACCTCTTTCATGACATCTCCAAGTTTGCGGCCCGCAAGGTTGGCGGTGATAATAACCAATCTTTTCTTGTTGAACCGTTTGATATTCCCTGTCCCTTTGACTGGAACAATCGAGGCTATATCTCTTAAGCATATCTGACTGCCATAAGGTGTTAAAATAGGAATATTTCGTATATCTTCAAGCTCTCTGCGTTGAGATTCCTTAACCCTGACCCTGATGTCAATCTCTTCCCCCTTTTGCCTTAATCTTGTCCACACATCCCCGGCTACTGCCATTTTTACTACTGTATTAATCTGACCTACACTCAAGCCTGACTGGGATAATTTTTCTCTATTATAGATTATCTGAAATTCAGGATTTCCCTCTTGCATGGTAGTAGAGACATCTACAACACCCTGTATCCTTGAAATTACCTGCTTTATATCCTCGCTAATTCTTTTTAAGGTAGATAAGTCTGCACCACTTATCTTTATTTCAACTGGCGACTTATTTCCCATAGTCATACTGCTGATATCAGATATCTCCAGAGTGGCTCCGGGTATACTGCTGGCTATTTTCCTTACCTGGCTAACTACATCTGCAGTAGTCATCTTCCTTTGTTTCTTATCCTTTAGTGTAACCATGATCATCCCTGTTCTAACCCCGGATACCTCACCCATACCCATTGACCCTGCCCTGGCTGAGCCTCCTGATTCCTGTTCTCCGGTAAAGGTAAAGACCTCTGTTATCTCTTCTATCGTGAGCATTTTTTCCTCAATGGCAGAGATAGCCTTGGATGTTTGTTCAAGGGATGTGCCAGCAGGCATTTTTAACTGTGCCATAAATGAGCCTGCATCAGATTTTGGCATAAATTCCTGAGGGGTAAAGGCAATAAGGATAAGGCTTAGAGCAAATAGAACACAGGCAAGGGTGATTACCTTTCTTTTATGATCCAGACACCAGTCGAGCACCAATCCATATCTTTCACGAATAGAGTGATACCAACCAGCCTCTTTTTCATAATTGGTCTGAACACGCAGTATCCTTGAGGCCATCATTGGGGTAAGTGTAATAGCGACAAATAGTGAGGCGAATAAGGCATAGGCTATAACCCAGCCAAATGCCTTGAAAAGCTCGCCGGAAATACCTGTAACAAAGACCAGGGGGAAGAATACCGCAACTGTAGTCAGGGTTGAGGCAATGATAGGCATAGAAACCTCTGTAGCACCGAGGATAGCCGCCTCAGAGCGTCCTTTACCCATCGATAGATGCCGAAAGATATTTTCAATGACAACTATGGCATCATCAACCAATCTGCCCATGGCAATGATGATCCCGGTTAAGGTCATGATATTGATTGTAAATCCCCTAAAATACATAAAGATAAAGACAGTAATGATGGAGAATGGAATGGCTAATGCCACGATAATGGTTGGTCTGAAATTACGCAGGAATAAGAACAGGACAAGGACAACCAGAACCCCTCCCTCAATACCACTCCATTTGGTTGAATGAATGGTCTGTCGGATATATTTGGCAATTTCAAACACCTTATGGATTTCTACATCCGCAGGCAGGTATCTTTGAATCACAGGCATTTGTCTAAGGATTTCATCTGTTACGGCAACGGTATTAGCATCTGCCTCCTTGCGAACAATCATCCCTATGGTCTGCTGTCCTCTTGATTTTCCAAATCCTCTTGTCTCCTTAAAGGTATCCTTTACCTCAGCCACATCCTTTAAGTATACAGGATTACCATCTTTTGTGGCAATAATTATCTTCTCTATCTCCTTTATTTCCTGGAACTCACCAATCGAACGCAGAGTATATTCAGAAGGACCACGAATTATCTTGCCGCAGGTTTTATTGGTATTTTCTATATTCAGCTTTTGTGTTATCTCAAGGATAGAGATATTGTATGCCTTAAGCCTGTTGATATCAACCTCAATCAACACCTCTCGTATCATTCCCCCCATAATCATTACCTGTCCAACACCCTTTATCCTTTCTATCCTTGGGGCAATGACATCCTTGGCCAAATCCTTTAATTGGGCTAAATCCCGATTGCTGGCAATAGTTAGTGCCATAATGGGCATGGCACCAATATCCATCTTGATTACCATTGGAGACTGGACATCTTCTGGCAAGAAATCCTGTATAACTGAAAGCCTCTCTCGAATATCGGCAATGGCTGTATCCAAGTTTGTGCCCCAGTTAAACTCTGCCATGACTAATGATGCCCCTTCCTGTGATGTTGAGGATATCTTCTTTACACCAGAAACAGTAGATACCGTCTCTTCGATTGGCTTGGAGACCAACTCCTCTATCTCCTCAGGGGCTACCCCTTCATAATTGGTAATAACCGTGATAACAGGATAATCAATCTCTGGCATAAGGTCAATAGTCAGCTTTGAAAAAGCAACTATGCCGATAACAACGATGATGAGCATCACCATCAATATTGAAACCGGTCTTTTAACGGATAATTCTGAAATGTGCATGGCTGTTTCTCCTTATCTAATCGTATTAGGTTATTCTTTCCGTAGCTATTTTACCCAAATAAAGTGTACAGTAGTAATGCGTCAGTGAATTGGGAGAATTTCTATAGGAAAGACACACCCTCTGCCCCCTCTCAAGAGCTAATTCTTACCCACTACCGCACCCATTCAGGGTGCTTTCGATGTGGTTTACCTTTCCATGGGGTTAAAACCCCAGGCTCCATTCCTCTGCTGCTTCGCAGCATCCTCCCACCTATTCCCTCAAGATGTGGGTAAGGATTAGCTCTCAAGAGGGAATTTCTGAGGAAACTGGGGACATCGCCGAATGGCACTGACTTAAGAGTTTTTGCCGTGTTTATGAGATTTAATCGCCACAAGATATTGTAGTAATTCTGATAGCAACCCACTGTTTATAGATTGAGTTTCGATCTTATATTGCTTAAGTCAGTGCCATTCGGCGATGTCTCCAGTTCCCCCCAGTTTCCCCTATATTTGATCCTGGCTCTATCTCCTATACAGCAATCGGAAATTTCAACATCTTGGCTTGCACAGATTCCATGATTGAATCTCGGACAAAAGCACTTGCATTTCTCACAAAAAGACAACATGGACTATTCTCCGTCGCCTTGATTTAATTGTTAGCAGCCACCTGTTCTTCTATTCATGTTCAACCCTCTCTTGATAATTTATGAATGCCCAGATCAAAGAATCAATTATCTTTATGTTCGTAAAATGTTGGGGAACAAGGTGCTGACGAAACGCCTGAATTGACGGAGTCAATAAACCTTCATTTAGCACTCGATTATACTCGTCTATGAGAAATTGATGAAACTGAACATAGCCAGCAATTCGCTGTCCAACCGGCAATCGTCGGAGAGGTTCAACAAAATTATAGAAAGTGCGAATTCTTGAGTCATAGATTGGCATTTCACGATTCAGCATATGACATAATTTAGTACAGAATGAGAATTGAAGTGCCTGTCTATTTGTGTTGATTGGTATTTGATAAAGCTCATGAGCAAGGTTGTTGAGATGGAGCACATTGTTATTTAAGCCAGCTTGGAGGAATTGAAAGTACGCATGACAATAGGTTTGAGATAAACCAGCTCCACTGAGTCGCCAGAAAGTTTTATATCTTCTTTGGTATTCAGACTCTGCTACTTGATGAATGTTCTGAATTAACCAGTCGTATTGTTCAACGTGGACAGGGCCGACTGTACGCAAAATGTGGTCTATATTGTTATTAATTTCTTCATAGGGCATTTCTATTATCTCCTACTAACTCCAAAATCACTGATTGACTACTGCTCATCCATCGCATGAATTTGTCAGCTTCGCTTACCTTTCTTCGCCGACTTTGCTTCTCCGCCGGGTTTCACCTTCTCTACTGGATTCGCTTGACCGTTTTCTTGCACCTATTTACTACCTTACGACTGAGTGTTTTTCAACCTCGAGTGCTATCTTACGCCAGAGATATTGATCCCGACTATCCTCTCTATGTCAATCTTTGTCTTTATCCTCAATAATTCTCTTAACAGTATCGGCAAGCAGTTTGATTTTCGTATTACAGACATCGTAGATAGCTTCGACATTTACATCAAAGTACTGATGCGTAATGATGTCTTTTAACCCTTTGGCTTTTTTCCAGTCTATCTGTGGATATTTCGGCAGTAGAGAATTATCCGTAATTTTATCGAGTTTCTTCAGGGATTCACCTATGGCAATTAATAGCATACAGATAGAGTCCAATTTTTCCATACCTGCAGGTGAATGTGTAAAGTCATCTACACTTTTTACAGGCTCAAAACGTTCCAATAAGGTTACGGCTGCTTTATGAATCTGATTTAATACTTCAAGAGTTAATTCTTTATCATACATAAACGGTTTCCTTGTCTATTCTGTTTTTAAGAAAATCATTCATTTTTTCCCTATAGCTGATAACATCAACCGGAATATGGAGCATTTCTTCCAAATCTTGCTTAATACCTATTATATTGAATAAATCTTGCTTTTCCAGTTTAACCACCACATCAACATCACTCTCTTTTTTTATATCGTCACGAGCAACAGAGCCGAAAACGCCCAAGGTAAGCATACCATATTTTTGTGCGTATTTTGCTTTAAATTCTTTTAGGGTTTTTATAATGTCTGCAAGTGACATAGCTATATCTCCTTTATTTTACGCTTGACCGTTTTCTTGCGAATATTTGCTGCCTTACGCTTAGTTGTTTTTTCAACATCGAGTACTATCTTACGTCCGAATAATCACTTACGCATAAGGCTAACAAGTAATTATATATTTCCTGTATTTTATCACAGTTGAATTAAAATATCAAGTAAAAAGCGAACAAAACAGTAACCCCTCCGTTATTAATTAAGAGACAAGACAGGTGCAAAGCTACCTGTCCTTTCCCTATTACTTCTTTGTTGTCTCTATCCTTGACCCATCCTGCAAACCCTCTACCCCGCGAATAACAACCTCATCATTTGCATTCAATCCTTCTGTAATCTCCACCCTTTCCAAGTCGGCAATGCCCAATTTGACCTGTTTCAGTCTGGCATGATTTTCCTCAGCTATATAGAGATAATTGTCCAATCCACGATTAAAAACCGCTCCTTGTGGAACACAAACAACCTGTTCGTGTTTCTCTAATTCAAGTTTTGCCTGAGCAAACATACCCGGTTTGAGAAGGTTATCTGGATTTTCAAGATAGATAGTCACCGTAAATGTCCGCGACTGTGGATTGACTATTGGGGATATATCATGGATTATGCCTGTCCATGCTTTTTTAGGATAGGCATCAAGAAAAACATCTACCTCTTGATTTCTTTTAATTTTGGTAATAAGGTCTTCAGAGGCAGGCACCTCAAGTTTAACCGTGGAAATATCCATAACCGTCAGGATTGGTGCAGAAATATTCATCTGACTGATAACCTCACCCTTATTCAGGCATTTTGAGGTAATTATTCCTGAAATAGGGGTAGTAATATTGGTATCCTCTAACCCCTGTCTGGCAGAGGTAACGTTTGTCTCTGCCTGATTAACCTGTGCTTTAGTCAATTCAAGCTGGACGCAGGCCATTTTATAGCCTGTGTTTGCCTTATCAAAGGCAGATTGAGCAATGGAATTGGACTCTTTAAGCCTTTCTGCCCGCTCAAACTCCATCTTAACCAGATCAAGGTTTGTCTCTGCCTGCTTCAGTCCTGCCTTAGCAGCAGCCAGCCCTGCCTCTGCCTGCGAAAGCCTGATTTGAGCATCTATTGGGTCTATCTTAGCCACAACATCACCCTGCTTGACATGGCTATTCTCCTGAACAAAGATACTCAGAATCCTGCCACCTGTCTTTGCCGAAATCTTTGCCTCGCGAACAGGCAGAATAGTCCCCTGCAGGGTAGTGGTAAGGATTATACTTGAGACAGCAGGCTTAGCAGTAGTAACGCAAACAGCCTCTATCTTCGCCTCCTTTTCTGGTAGTTTCACGCATCCGGTTATTGATAAAATCAATAAGCATAAAATCCCTTTCGTCATCTTAAGTCGCATTTTGAAATTCCTCCTTTGTATATATTTCACCACAGAGACACGGAGACACAGAGAGATACTCTTTTCCTCCGTGTCTTTGTGGATTACAGCAGAAAATGGGATAATCTTATTCATCTTAATCCCCTCCAACTGCCTTTTGTAGTCTTGCCTGGGCTAAATGATAATCATACAATGCCTGATAATAATTAGTCTTTGTCTGAGCAAAAAGTGTCTGACTGTCTAATACATCTGTAGTGGTAGCTACCCCTTCCTTATACATCTCTTCACTAATACGCAGGTTTTCCTCTGCCTGTCCAATAGCACCCTGGGCTACCTCAATATTTTTTTCAGCCTCATTTAAGTTTAAGGCAGATTGCCTTACCTCCAGCATAATCCCATCTCTTAACAGCATTTCTTGTGCCACTACAGCCTCGAGTTCTGCCTCTGCCTGATTAATCCGTGATTTTCTTGCCTGACAATCCCACAGGGTAAAATTGACCACAATCCCTGTCATCCAGCTCCCATCCCATTCAATCTTCGGTGTTTTCCCCTTCTGATAATCGTAATTTCCTATCAAGGCAACTGAGGGATAATTATCGCCCTTTGTTATTGTCACCCTTTGCTTAAGCATCTCAATATTAGCCTTCATTGCCTTGAGTTCTGATCGGCTATTTGTGGCTTTTTTAAGGCAATCATCAAGGTTTATCTGGCATGGTGTCCACTCAAGAATATCAACAACCTCAACAGGGGTATCCAACTCACGAGCCAATAATTGATTAAATCCTGCCTTAGCCAGACTAACCCCATTTTCTGCCTTAATCAGATTCTGCCTGACATTTGCCAATTGCACCTCTGCCCTTAAAACATCTACCCTGGCTACTGTTCCAGCATCATAAAAATTCTTAACTACCCGCAAATGAGCCTCAACCTGTTTAACCGCATCTCCGGCAATATGAGCAAATTTTAATGCCTTCAGGATACCAAAATAGGCACACTTTACCCCAAGGATCAGCTCATTCTGGACACGATTATACTCATATTTGAATGATTCATTATTGGACAGGGCAAGTTTATAGGCAGAGGAAAGCTTTCTGCCTGTCCAGAGCGGTTGTGTTACTATGCCTTTGACATCATAGATAACATCATCACCCATAACCATGTTCCCCATACTTGGTGCCTCATTTAATTTAGTCAGCCCTGACTCTATCCGCAGGTTAGGATAAAAGGCTGACCTTGCCTCAGCCACCCTTTCCTTAGCCGATACTTGCCTTTTTGATGCTACCTGCAAGCTGTAGTTATGGTCAATAGCTATCTGAATACTTTCATCAAGCGTTAATGGAGTAGTCCCTGCCTGAACAGAACAAGCAAGAATAATCCCAACCCCAAGAAAAAACACCAATCTTCTCATTCCTTAATTACCCCCCTGAACCAAATTTCTAAGATAGTCTCCATCTCATCCATGAGCGGATAAGCCTCATCACTTATCAGCCATTGATAGATAATATTATTAGTCAGTCCAATCAAGGCAAAGGCTGCACTTCGTGAATTGATGTCTTTTATGACACCCTTTTCTATGCCTCTACGGATCTCTTCTTCCAATAAAGGTTGAGGGAGGTATTTTTGGCGAAATATTTTCTCAACCTCTTCCCTGAAGTCAGTCATCTCTTGAATCAGGACACGATAGAATCCGCGATGTGTCTCAAAAAAGGTTAGATAGGTAGAGGTTGCCTGGATTATTTTTTCAATCGGGGAATCAATATCTTTAATTGTCTCTATAATGGCATCCTTCATCTTAGAGATACCCCATTCTACGACAGCAAGAAACAATCCTTTTTTGCTTTTAAAATGGCGATAAATAGTGCCTTTGCCTACCCCAGCCTTTACAGCTATCTCATCCACATCTGCCTTATAATAGCCCTCTCTTGCGAAGACAGTCATAGCTGTTTGCAAGATTTGTTCAGATCTTTCCTGCTTTTTAGAAGATGCGTGTATCTGCATAACCAGCCTCTTTGATAAAAACGGACTTGTCCGTCTTGTTTCAAGATTATCATAGTTTTGCTAAATTGTCAAGGGGAATTTTTCGACCTGAGCAATTAGAATTAACTACAAAGACATAAAGGTACGAAAATTATAAATAGAACACGGATTAGCCGGACAATACGGATAAATACCGATAAAAAATCCGCGAAAATCCATCAAATCCGTGTCATCCGTGTTCTACAATTGAAGTAATTGTCTGTAACCGCTCAGATTAGAACCTTTCTGTCGTCTGCGATTCTGTGGTAAATTGCCCTAATTGCTCAGGTCGAGTTTTTACACACTCTGACGCTGGCTGCTGCAACAATGCACAGATAATTTTGTCGAGATGCATCCATCAAGCTCTAACGCCTTCTGCTGTGGTGCTGGTGGTGGTGCCTGGGCAGGGCCATACAAAGAAGAGCGAAATTACTATGGCCGCAAAAAGGCAGAATCCATAAAGAATTCAGGGGCAGAGGTAGTTGTTGTCGGCTGCTCAAATTGTCGAGACCAGATTTTGCGTGGATTAAAACCAAAGTATAATCTGAATGTTGAGGTTAAATACATCTGGGAGATAATAGCGGAATCCTTGATTATAGAGTAGGTGTTTGTAGCCGTGAAGCTGTGTATGAGGGTCTTTAGACCCGATATACGATACGATTAAAACGCACCTAAAGGTGCTCACTACTCATATATATTATGATCATTTCCTGATAACAGAACAGCGGTCAAGGGATGGATTTTGCTACAGCACTTCCTGTTCTGTTGTCCGTGTTGGAAAGCGGTGGCAAGCCACCGCACTCCATATTACCCTATTTGCAAAGATTCTTTTCCTTCAATCCTTTTTCCCACTTAGCCAGATCTTGCAGAGAAACATCCTCTAATATCTGGACAATTGTCTGGTTAATCTTTATCCAGAGCAATTGGGTAGCACATTCCCCTGCTCGTTCACATTTTTCCTCATTCTTTAACCCTGTACAAAAAACAATCTCAAGCGGTCCTTCAACTATTTCGAGTATTTGGCTGGCTTTGATTTCTGAGGCTGGTTTAGTCAAGCAATATCCACCATGAGAGCCTCGAATGCTCTCTACCAACCCTGCCTTCCTTAATTTCGTAAGTAGCTGTTCCACATAGGGAAAGGATATGTTTTGCCTTCTGGCAATATCATTTACAGTAAGCCATCCATCCCCTTCGTGAAGGAGCATATCCAACATAATCCTCAGACCATACCTGCCTTTTGTTGAAAGCCGCATATTATTCCTCACCTAAACGTTTATAACTATAATATATTATAATTATAATATATATGAATGAATATGTCAAGGAAAATTTACTTCTCTCGCGGGCAAACGCATCTAAATCCTATGCCGCCTTGTGATTGCTTTCCTCCTCTCTTATATCTCAAATGCAGCCTTGCCATCCTTAAGCATAGATACCTTCTTGCCAGTTGGACTGCAATAATTGGTCATGATAGGCTCACCGGGCAGCTTGCAGGTCAAGATCTGATTCCAGTATGCCCATCTAAATGCAAGTTTGCCCTGATGATTTATACTGGTCTCCTTTAAGAGGGAAAATGGTCCAACAACAGGAAGTGGAAACTTGCCTGGCAATGGTTCTGCCTTGTAGTTGAAATCAATAAGCAATGCCTTATTAAACCCTGATTCAATAAAGCAGTTAGAATGTCCGTCAAACCTTGCCTTTGGCTCTTTACCCTTTATCTCGTTTAAAAGGTTTTTAGCCATAACCTCAGACTCAAAGTGAGCAACAGAGCCTGCCTTTGAGGTAGGCAGGTCAGTGCCATCACCGATAGAATAGATATTGTTGTGGCCAGTAGCCTTCAGGGTATGCTTGTCTGTCCGAATATACCCGGCACCATTCCCAAGCCCGGATTCCTCAATTACCTCTGCCCCTTCAGTTGGAGCAATGGCTACCAGAAGGTCATAATCCAGCTCCTGCTTGGTATAAGATCTTATCTTTTTATTCACATGGTCAACATAACCAAGGCTAAAGTCTGTGGTTATCTTAATCCCCTTTTCTTTAGCTATCTCACTAAAGACCTTGCTGGCTATGGGTTTGGTAAATGCACCAGTTAAGGGGGTAACAAGCTCTATCTCGACTTTATTCCGTATCCCCTTTGTATGAAAGTAATAATCAGCCAGGAAGACAAACTCTATTGGTGCTACCGGGCACTTGATGGGCATCTCTGCAATGTTAAAAACCAATTTGCCGCCATCAAAACGGTCAAGTGCTCGCTGGAGTTTAATCGCCCCATCAGGGGTATAAAAATCAAACACATTTTGCTCATACCCTTCCCTCATACCGTCTATCTGGTCAGGTATGATACGGCAGCCAAGCGAGCTAACCAGCCAATCATAATGAAAGTTTCCTGCCCTGGTTTTGACCACATTGTTCTTAGTGTCTACCTCTGTTATCTCTGCATTAACAACATCAACCCCATTATCTATCAGCCTCCTTGTTGGTTTGGAGACATCAGACAATTCCTGATACCCCTTGAATCTGAATGGAAGAAACAAAAACCCTGGCTGGTAATAATGCAGAGAATTTCTGTCTATTACCGTTATGTTCCATTCCTGCGGACTTAATTTCCTCCTAAGATGATTGGCAGACATGGTTCCGCCTGCCCCTGCACCGAGAATAACTATCTGTTTCATATCGTCCTACCTCCTTTGGTTGCTGATTGGTTGCCGGGTAATAACCCGGGCACCTAAATACAACTTGCCTCCTTACCATTTGATTTTTTTAGCTCCCCGACTAAATCTTCAACCGTGGTTGCTTCAAATTTCTTAGCCGCATCCTCCCCTACTTGCTGCCAGAAGGAACGCACCGTATTATCTACTGGCTGGTCTGTCTTTATCCCATACCCTGGACAGATACAAAATTCAGGGTTTATGGCATCAACAATTTTTTTTACAGTTATTGTTGATGGTGGTTCTTTGAAATGAAACCCGCCACCAACCCCACCTCGGACACTTTCAAGCAGCCCGGTATGTTTTAATTTATTAAGAATCTGAGCCACAAAGGCAAAAGAGATGTTTTGTCTACGGGCAATATCATTACCAGTAACAGTTGCCATTTTCCCTTGCATGGCTATATCTATCATGATTATGATTGCATAATGCACCTGAGCTGGGATTTTCATAGCAATAGCCCCCTTTTAGATAAGCATAAGTTATCCATATAAAATATATATAACTAAACTATATGTATATAATATCATGCCTATTGATATTTGTCAAGAATTTTTTACAAAAATTTCTACCTGTGCGGCTATAGATAATTACATCAATGATAGAACACGGATTACACAGATTTGACGGATTTTCACGGATTTTTATCGGTGTTTATTCGCATCATCCGTGTCCTCTGTGTTCTATTGCGTAACTTCTGAACTTCCAACCTTCTAAACTTCCAAGCTTGTCCCCAAACAATCAACGCATTGTCCCTCTAAGTACACTTTTCTGCCTGCCAAAAAGCCAAAAACATGAAAAAATAATCGCAATCAAGTGTTGTCTCAATATGTTACAGCAATCCATTCCAATCTGGCATTGTTTTTGCTTATAAGGGGGATAGGGTGAAGACTGTTAGTTAGGAAAAACTTAAGAAATTTGCCACAAAGGCACGAAGGCACAAAGATGCACAAAAAAGATTTTAAACTCCTATCAGTTGAAGAAGAAAGAAAAGGATAGGATAAAACGGATAATTTTATAAGTCTTAGTGAACCTTCGTGTCTTAGTGCCTTCGTGGCAGAAATTATCCGGTTAGTCTTCAGCCTAAAAAAATCGCAGCACTAATCAAAACAGGGGTTAAAGCATAAACGAATGTGGTATAAAAATTTAATGAGGGGGGGAGGAAACAGCATCAAATGGATGGTGTTATTAGCCATGCTTGTGCCATCCATCTCATATGGTTACGGAACAGTTACCGGTAGGATTGTCAGCTCTTTAAGCCAGCAGTCATTGTCAGGGGTAACTGTTGCTGTCTTATACAATAATACGGTTATTAACAGCACCACAACCGATATGAACGGCAATTATTCCTTTCCCAATCTTACACCAGAAATATATTCGATAAGGGCATCTGCTCCTGATTATGCTGCCCGATTTTTCTCATCCCCAATCAGGGTATCAGATGGTTCAACCATCCAGAATGTTGACATTCCACTTATGTCTATAGGAAATACCTCTGGCAAGGTTACTTTTGATGCTAACCTTAATGAAAATCGTGAGATTTATTCTATAAATGCTAATGTTTCAAATAGTTCTAATGTGGTCATTGAGCGAAGTCGAAATGTAGCAAGACTAACCTATAACCTCTATGATGATTATGACCCCTGTGTGTCCTGGGATAATACCAGGATCGCCTTTGTCTCAAACCGCGATAATAATAGTGAAATCTATATCATGAACATTGATGGCTCAAATCAATTAAGGCTTACCAGTATTTCTGGACAGGATATTTCCCCATCGTTTTCACCGGACGCATCTCAAATAGTATTCTCATCCAATCGAGATGGTAATTATGAGATCTATCGGATGGCTGCCAATGGCTCAAACCCAACCCGTCTGACCAATCATCCATCATCTGATATGCAACCTGCCTTTTCACCAGATGGCAGGAAAATCGCCTTTTCCTCAAATCGAGGAGGTAGCACCTCTGGCGGCAGCAGTTATGACCTTTATATCATGAATGCTCAAGATGGCTCAAATGTAACAAGACTGATTACTGCTACTGGCAGCACTGGTGCTAAGACAGGCTTTGCCTTTTCTCCTGATGGACAAAGGATTGCCTTTAGCCTGCAATCAGGCACAAATACAGATATTTATATCATCAATATTGATGGCTCATCCGGGCTTAAAAGGCTTACCAGCCATATTGCTGAAGACGCTTATCCCTGTTTTTCACCCGATGGTAGACAGATTATCTTTTGCCAGGGGACAGAATTGTTTGTCATAGATATTAACGCTGCCACAGGTGATGTCCGAAAACTCATGGCTGATACCCCATTAAACCCGCAAGGCAACCCTTCATGGTCAACAGGCTGTGTGGGGACAGGCTCTATCTCTGGCAGGGTGGAAGATGCTGTCTTCCAATCCCAGCCAGTAGCAAATGCCCTTATCGAGATGATGCACAATAAAACCATCATTGCCACAGCTTCAACCAGCTCAAACGGGCAGTATACCATCACTAACCTGGCCATGGGGCTTTTCAGGCTCAGGGTGTCATGCCCTGGCTTTAAGACCTTCTATCACCCGCAGCCTCAAGCTATACAGGCTAACAACCAGGTAACAATCAATGTCCAGCTTTATCCGCTTGGCTCTACCCTGGGCAAGATAGCCTTTGTCTCCCAGCGCGACGGGAATCAGGAGATTTATATCTGCAACGCTGATGGCTCAAAACAAACCAGATTGACCTATAACCAATACTCAGATATTGACCCCTGTCTTTCTCCTGATGGGACAAGGATTGTCTTTACCACTCGCCGAAGCGGGAACGAGGATATATTCATCATGAACAGCGATGGTTCCGACCAGAGGATGTTGACCAATAGCCCTGGAAATGACTGTTATCCATCGTTTTCACCAGATGGGAAGAAAATACTCTTTACCTCCTATCGATACGGGAATGCAGACCTTTTTCTGATGGATATTGACACACTGGAGATAACCAGGCTTACCTCAAACCCATATGATGAGTATGAAGCCACATTCTCGCCAGATGGGGAACGGATTGCTTATGTTGCTTTTATCAATAACAGCAATAAGGTCTATCAGATGGACAACTGTGGCAGGAATCAACAACGATTAACCTCATTAACCGGTGAAGAGCACCACCCCTCATTTTCAGCCGATGGTGAAAAAACAGCCTTTTCATCAAATGTTAGCGGCGACTATGAAATATATACGATTAATACAGACGGCAGCAATCAAAAGAGGTTGACCATATCCACTGGCAGGGATGGCAACCCATGTTTTTCACCAGATGGATATGCTCTGGCCTTTTATTCTGAGCAAAAGGACGGCTATGAAATCTGTAGCATGAGCTATGACGGCTCAAATGTCCAGCGGCTTACGACCAACATTGATAATGACTTTTATCCAAGCTGGAGCGTGGGTTGTGTTCCTGTTGGAGCCATCTGCGGCACAATAACCAATTCCAATGACAACTCCACACCTGTAGCCGGGGCAATGGTTGAGGTTATTGCAGGCATTACAATTATTGGCTCAAGCACTACCAATGCAAACGGAACATATACCATCTCTGACCTTCCAGCCGGTTTGCTTATCGTCAGGGTATCCTGTCCTGGGTATATTCCAGCCAGCTTTCAGGGACAGGTAACTGTTATGCATGGATTTATGACACCAGATATAAATATTTCCTTAAAGTCTTTGACCATATCTCAAACAAAGATAGCCTTTACCTCTTATGTTACCAATGACAATGCTGAGATATATGTTGTCAACCATGATGGCACACACCCTGCCAGGCTGACCTATAGCCCTGGCTATGATGGTGACTCCAGCCCTTCACCAGATGGCAAAAGGTTTGTTTTTTGTTCCAATCGTGACGGCAATTCTGAAATCTATGTCATGGAGGCTGACGGCTCTACCCAATTAAGGCTGACCAATAATCCTGCTTCTGATAGAGAGCCAAAATTCTCATTCAATGGACAAAGGGTTATCTTTACCTCAAGTCGGGATAATCATGATGAGGTCTATATGATGGACAATAAGGGTAATGATCTGCAAAGGCTCACCTTTTCATCAGGCAACAGCAATAATCCCTCATTTTCACCAGACGGCACAAGGGTATTGTTTGCCTCAAATCGGGCTGGAAACTATGAGATATATATCATGAATCTGGATGGTTCAAACCTGCGAAGATTGACCACAAACTCATCTGAGGATAGGGACCCAACATTTTCTCCAGATGGGACAAGGGTTGTCTTCTGGAGCAGTCGCGATGGCAATAGAGAGATATACAGCATGAATATTGACGGCTCAAATCAGCAGCGTCTGACCTATAATATTGGGTGTGATGATGACCCATTCTTTTCCCCTGATGGGAGAAAGATTGCCTTTTGCTCAACATATCGTGATAATAAGATAGAGGTCTATACCATGGATATTGATGGGACGCATCAGGAAAGGATTACTCATCTTTTAGACAATATCTACTCACCCATCTGGGGTGCAGAAAATGTTGGCACTGGCTCTATCTCTGGAAAGGTTTCTGATTTTCTTGGTGACCCTGTTAATAATGCCTTAATTGAGATACTTAGCGATGAGATGAAGGTAATTGGAAGCACCACTACTAATCAAGATGGCAGCTATATTGTCCACAATATTCCCATAGGATACTTTATGCTCAGGGCATCTCTTGCTGAATATGAAACAAGGTTTTATCCTGACAGGCTCAATATTACTACAGGCATCAAGATAACCCCGATTGATATCCCCTTGTTTCCTATTGGTCAAACCAATGGTAAGGTTGCCTTTACCTCAGAAAAGGATGGGAATCCAGAGATTTATATCATGAATGCTGATGGGACCAATCAATCAAGGCTGACCAATAATCCGGCAGGTGATATGAACCCTGTCTTTTCCCCTGGCGGTATTATCCCTGGTAATGGCACAAGGATAGCATTTGCCTCTAATCGTGATGGAAACTATGAGATTTATATCATGAATGCAGATGGCACAGAACAGAAGAGATTAACCGATAATCAGGCAAAGGATTCATGCCCTGCCTTTTCACCAGATGGCAGGCTGATTGCCTTCCATTCTGACAGAAACAAAACCTTTGAGATATATGTCATGAATACAGATGGCTTGAATCAAATCAAGCTTGGCTCAGGCATTGCTCCATGTTTTTCTCCAGATGGTTCAAGGATTGTCTTTAGCAGGTATTATAATAAAAACTATGATATCTTTATTATGAATAGGGACGGTTCAAACCAGAGAAGGCTGACCACTCATACTGCCTATGATTATGATCCTGTTTTTTCTCCTGATGGAGAACGGATTGCCTTTACCTCACATCGAGATGGAAATGCAGAAATTTACATCATGAATATTGACGGCTCAAACCAGATGAGGTTAACCAATTCACCTGATTATGATGGAGAGGCTTCCTTTTCTCCTGATGGTAAGCAGATTACCTTTGTCTCAAGGCGGCTGGGCAATAATGATGAGCTATGGATAATGGATATTAATGGCAATAATGCTTTAAGAGTGACCAATAATTCGAGCAATGATTATCAGCCTGCATGGGCTGTGGCCTCGGTTGGTATTATTTCATCTGTTATCTCAGGCATTGTAACCTCTAATCAGGGAGCAGCCATTCCAAATGCTATGGTAGAGCTGCTGATACCCGGCACAGGGGCAGCACCCATGTCAGTGGTCAAGACTGCTCTGACTAATGCCAAAGGCATGTATTCTATCATTGTTCCTGGCACAGAGACATATAAACTCAGGTGTTCTGCTGAACAAGGATATGCAGTCAGATACCTTGCGTCAAATATCAAACTTCTTCCAGGGACAAAGCTGATGGATGTCCACATGAGCCTTACACCTATTGGAGATAAAGGGGGCAAGATAGCCTTTGTCTCTGATTGGAAAGGAACAACGGATATTTATGTCTGTAATGCTGATGGCTCAAACATTACCATGTTGACAGATAATTCAGCCATTGAAGGTTGTCCGACACTCTCTTATGATGGCAGCAGGGTTGTTTTTCATGCTGATATTGGGGGCAAAGAGGGCACAAATGAATTATACATGATAAACGCTGATGGGTGTAATGTCTCTGGCAGTTCGAGCCTGCGTCGGTTGACAACCAATACATTAAATGATGTCCAGCCACACCTTTCGCCTGATGGTAAAACCATTGTCTATTCAAGCGGTTATAATGAACACAAGGAGATATACCTTCTTGACATTACCTCTTCTGTCCAAAAACGGCTGACATATAACTTTTATGATGACTCATCCCCGCGATTTTCGCCTGATGGGTCAAAGGTTGTATTCTGCTCTAATCGGGACGGACTCTCGCAAGTTTATATGATGAATGCAGATGGCTCGGATCAGGTCAATCTTACTGGTAATTTATATGCAAACTATTCTCCCTCCTTTTCTATGGATGGGGAAAGGATATTCTTTCAGCAGGCAACAGATGGATTGTATGAAATGAACCTGCGGGATAAGAGCATCCGCTTTTTAACGGCTGCATCAGGTATTTCGTCTATCTCGTCTATCTCGTCCGCTTCCCCTGATAATAAGCATATAGCCTTTTCTTATAACAATAACATTTGTATCATGGATAATAATGGCTCATCCCTCCAGATA
>DYDG01000100.1 GCA_020717845.1 Marinifilum sp.
GACCCTTGTGGTCGCTTCTTATTTCCCATGCGTGGTTGAAAGATAGCGGGGACAAGCCTGCCAGAGGTGCTACCTCCCGCAGCTACAAATATGCTAAGCCGTTCTATTCTGACTATCACAGGTTGAAAAAACTTGAACATCGAGTGATAGGAATCTACATGGTATGCCTGTAAATTACACAAATGTTATTAAAAATCCGAGCAATGGTAGCTTGTTCACACATAGCATTGATACGATAGCAGATTGGATTAAGTGTCAACAAACTTTCTGGTTTTCATATATTTCCCAATAATCCAAATTCTCTCCCACATTGTAAGGGCGTATTGCAATACGCCCCCTACGCAATTTATGATAACACAAACTATTATCATAGTCAAGTTGTTTTTTTAAGATATGGCGGCTAAAACACGCTTGACTATTTCACCCATTCTAAGGTATAATACTATCCATGAAGCTATTACACGAATTAGACATGCCAATTCAATACCTTAAGGGAGTCGGTGAGGCAAAAGCCAGGAAGTTTGAGTATCTTGGAATAAAAACTGTTTATGACCTCTTAACCTACTATCCAAGAGATTATCAGGATAGAAGCAAAGTTCAGCCTATATTTTCTCTTCAAGATGGACAAAGGGAAACCTTTTCCGGCATAGTCCTGGGACATACTCAATCTGCATTCCATCGCAAGGGGATAAAGCTTACCAAAACATGCGTCTCTGATGGGACAGGCTATGTCTATATCCTCTTTTTTGGTCAATCCAATATGGATAAGATACTTCCACCCAAAAGCAAGGTGTTTGTTACTGGCCGTATTCGTCGGTATCGGGGCGAGATTCAGGTTACAAATTTTGAGTATGAGATAATTGATGAAAAGGAAAGGGAATTGCTGCATACCAACAGGATTGTCCCTATTTACCCATTGAACGAGAATGTTTCTGCATCTATTGGTCAAAGGATGATTCGTCAGGCAGTAAGTCAGGCATTTTTGACTGTTTCAGATATTTGTGATATGCTGCCAGCTGAGATTATTCTGCGGCAGCAATTGATAGATTACTGGACAGCATTAAAAAATATTCATCTGCCCGAAAGCCATGAAGAGTATAAAAAAGCACGAAAAAGGTTGGTCTTTGATGAGTTTTTCCTCTTGCAGCTTGCCTTTGGAATCTCTCAAAAAAGTATTGTAGCTAAAGAAAAGGGGATAAAATATTTTGTGCAAGGGAAAATGGTGGAGACCTTTGTCAATTCCCTTCCCTTTACACTGACAGGAGCACAAAAAAGGGTAATAAGGGAGCTACTGCATGACATGTCTCAACCTGTGCCTATGAATCGGCTTCTTCATGGAGATGTTGGCTCAGGCAAGACAGTGGTTGCTGCCTGTGCTGCCTTAATTGCCTGTGAAAATGGCTATCAAACCGCTTTTATGTCGCCAACCGAGATACTGGCTGAACAACACTTCCTAACACTTGAACACCTCTTGAATCCATTAAAGATAAGATTGGGACTATTAACCAGCAGCACAAAGAAACGGCAAAGGGACAGTCTGCTTGCCCTGACAAGAGAGGGTGAAATAGATATCCTGATTGGGACACATGCCCTTATTCAAGATGATGTGGCTTTTAAGCAGCTTGGTTTGTGTATTATTGATGAACAACATCGGTTTGGGGTTGTTCAAAGGTCTACCTTAAAGGAAAAGGCAAGGGATAAGGATAATCAATCTGTTACACCCGATATTCTGGTTATGACTGCTACCCCTATCCCAAGGACATTAGCCCTTACCCTCTATGGTGATCTTGAAACCTCTGTTATTGATGAACTGCCACCAAATCGCCGGCCAGTTATTACCCGTTGCCGGTCAGAGCAAAGCATGGATAAGATATTCTCCTTTATCCGTCAGGAGGTATTGGATGGAAGGCAGGCATATATTGTCTATCCATTGATTGAAGAGTCAGAAGAGATTAACCTTAAGGCTGCAGTAAGTATGTTCGAGGAATTGAAAGAGGTGTTTCCAGAATTTCAGCTCGGACTTCTTCATGGACAGATGAAGGTTCAGGAGAAGAATGAGACCATGACTGCCTTTTATAATCAGCAGATAAACATCCTTGTCTCAACAACAGTGATTGAGGTCGGGATTGATGTGGCAAATGCTACCATTATGCTCATTGAACATGCAGACCGATTTGGGCTGGCTCAACTTCATCAACTGCGCGGCAGGGTGGGAAGGGGGGCACATAAGTCTTATTGTATCCTTATGGCTAATCAGAAGACCGCAGATCTGGTCAATTCCAGTGCACCCATTAATCTGATAGATGACCCAACATCAACCGTTTTCAAGGGGACAAAAAGGTTGAAAACCATGTGCGAGACAAACGATGGCTTTAGGATAGCAGAGGTTGATCTGGAGATACGCGGCCCTGGAGAATTCTTTGGCACAAGACAGCATGGAATGCCAGAATTAAAAATAGCAAATATTATCTATGATGCCCGGGTGCTTGAGATAGCAAGAAAAGAAGCCTTTGCCTTGATACAAGATGACCCGTTTTTGACAGGTATTGATCATCAAGCACTCAAGAAAACATTCTTTTATGAGTTCAGGGATAGGCTTGAGCTGGGAAGTGTAGGGTAGAGGCGTATCAACAAAACCATTGCAGAAATCCTTGTTTTGTGATATAATATTTTCCATACTCGATTTATACTCGATGCTCAGGGGGTTGTGTCCTATTCCCTCTTAACAAAGGGGGTTAGGGGGTTGTTCTTCCTCCTTGCTTATAGCCTGCACGAGTATATTTTCAGGTAGTGTCAAATAAAATATGAAAGAAACCACAGAGGGCACGGAGAAAACCACAAAGGATACAAAGAAAGGAAGTGTAATTAATTAAAACCTTTGTGAGCTTTGTGGCTACTCTGTGTTCTCTGTGGTTAGTTTTTTCACTATGGGAGGGGACATGAATATCTTGCAGGAGTTAAATCCGCAGCAAAGGGATGCGGTAACACATGTTAATGGGCCAGTTTTGGTATTGGCTGGTGCTGGATCAGGAAAAACAAGGGTGATTATCTATCGTATTGCCCACCTTCTCACTCAGGGTGTGTCACCCAAACAGATACTTGCCGTTACCTTTACCAATAAAGCAGCCGCAGAGATGAAAAAAAGGATAGAGCAGTTCAATGAGGTCATGGACATCAATGGGTTGTGGATAAATACCTTTCATTCTGCCTGTTTAAGAATCTTGAGGGCTCACTATCCAAAGCAAAACTTTACTATTTATGATGAATCAGACAGGCTTAGCGTGGTTAAGGCTGTGCTGAAAGAAACAAACTATGATGTAAAACCAAGCTCTGTCAGCTCGTTTATCAGCCAGTGCAAGAATAAGATGATTGTCCCAGACAATTATAAGCCAATAAACTTCTGGGAAGAAAGGCTGGTAAAGTGCTATCAGCTCTATCAGGAACAATTGGAAAAGAATAATGGTCTTGACTTTGATGACCTTATCATGAAGACCATTCACTTATTTCAGAGCTCACCCCAGATACTGACTCACTATCAAACA
The DNA here is from genome assembly GCA_020717845.1 of Marinifilum sp. Lineage (GTDB taxonomy): Bacteria > UBA9089 > CG2-30-40-21 > CG2-30-40-21 > CG2-30-40-21 > CG2-30-40-21. Next base: position 3,543 of record DYDG01000100.1, read on the forward strand.
AGGTTCAATCATATTCTGGTGGATGAATATCAGGATACAAATCATTCCCAGTATCTATTAATCAAGATGCTGGCTGAGAAGCATCAGAATATATGCGTGGTTGGTGATGATGACCAGTCAATCTATAGCTTTCGTGGTGCAGATATTAGCAATATCTTAAATTTTGAAAAGGATTATAAATCTGTCAAGACCATTCGGCTTGAGCAGAATTATCGTTCAACCAAACCTATCCTTGATACAGCCAATCGAGTTATTGAATTTAATCGTCAACGAAAGGGAAAACAGCTCTGGACAGATAAGAAGATAGGTTCAAGGGTAGAGTTCAAATTGCTTCGCAATGAACACCAGGAAGCAGAGTTTGTGGTTAATACCATATTCAATTCCGTATCAAAAGAAAGCAAAAAACTTTCGGATTTTGTAGTCCTTTATCGGGTTAATGCCCAATCAAGGGTGTTAGAAGATACCTTTCGTGCAGCAAATATTCCTTATACCATTGTTGGAGGGATGAGTTTTTACAGTCGCAAGGAAATAAAGGATATCCTGTCATACCTGAAGGTTATTATTAACCCATCTGACTCTGTTGCCTTGAAAAGGATTGTAAATGTGCCGACAAGAAAGATTGGGGCAGCCCTTATTGAAAAAGTAGAAAAATATGCTAAGGATCATAACCTTTACCTGTTGGAGACAATGCAGATTGCAGAAGAGATTGATACCCTTTCTGATACGCAGATAAAGGCTGTAGAACGGTTTGTGAAACTGATAGAGAAGTTTATGTCTATTAAGGATACCACCCCTGTCTCTAAGCTGTTGAACATGCTCATAGCAGATTCAGGGTATCTGGAAAGCCTGAAGGAAGAGAAAACGACTGAGGCTGATGAAAGGATAGACAATCTAAAGGAATTGATAAATGTTGCCATAGAGTTTGAAGACAAGGAGCAGGGGATACATCTGGAGGATTTTCTTGGAAGTATCTCTTTGGTAGCCAATATTGATAATTGGGACAATGACTCTTCCTGCGTTACACTAATGACCCTTCACAATGCCAAGGGGCTGGAGTTTCCCTATGTCTTTTTAACCGGGCTGGAAGAGGGGTTGTTTCCACACATAAATTCATTAAGTAATGATGGTATCGAAGAGGAACGCAGGCTTTGTTATGTTGGCATGACCAGGGCACAGGAAAGGCTGTTTTTGACAGCAGCTTCATCCAGAAAACTTTATGGCTGCGGGACAGGCATCCCGTCTTGCTTTATTTTGGAGGCAGGCGTGCTTAAACAGTAAACGTAACAGTTCAGCTAACCGCAGAGACGCAGAGAATAAATCAGAGGACAGAGCACAGATGAGAGACTACAGATTCTTTCTTTTTGCCTTTCTATGTTCTGGATTCTAATTTTTGTTAATTTCTCTGCGTCTCTGCGGTGAACTATTACCTAAAATCAAATGGCATGGTGTACTACAGCATATCTGCTGGATCCATATCCATAATAATATCCACACCATTTGGCAGGGATAATTCATGGATGCTTTTTATTGCCAACTTACGCATTTGCTGTAGTTTTGATGACTTAAGAAGGATATGATACCGATAATATCCTTTTATTCTGGACAGGGAGCAGGCAGCTGGGCCAAGGATGATTATATCGTCGTTATGTCCATTATTATTCTTGAGTTGAACTGCTGTCAGCATGGAGGCTTGATAGCATTGATCATGATCCTTGCTGCGGATAAGAATATTCATTAGATGGGTAAATGGCGGATAGTGCAGCTGTTGTCTGAACTCTATCTCCTGATCGTAAAATTCCTGATAGTTATGGGATAATGCTGCTTGAATGCTGTAGTGTTGCGGAGAATGTGTCTGAATAATCACCTCACCCGGCAACTGTCCCCTGCCTGCTCTTCCGGCTACCTGAGTCAGCAGACTAAATGTTCTTTCACAGCTTCTAAAATCAGGCATGTTCAGCCCAACATCGCTTGAGACAACGCCAACCAGGGTAACATTTGGGAAGTCATGACCCTTAGCAATCATTTGTGTGCCAACAAGGATATCCATCTCTCCTGTTCTAAAGCTGTTTAATATCTGTTCATGCGAGCCTTTGGCAGAGGTTGTATCCACATCCATGCGGGTTATCCTTGCCTCTGGAAATAATCGATGAAGCTCTTCAGTCACCTTTTGCGTGCCTATGCCAGAGTATCGAATATCCTCACCATAGCACTCGGGACAGGATTGCGGGGCTGGCTGGTGATAATCACAATAGTGACACTTGAGTCTCTTGTCAGTAAGGTGATAGGTCAGGGTAATCTCACAATTTGGGCATTTCATGATAAGCCCGCATGACCTGCATTGAATAAACGGGGCAAACCCACGGCGATTGAGAAAAATGATTGCCTGCTGACCACTCTTGATCCTTTGAGCAATTGCCTGATGCAGCCTGTTGCTAAACATCTCTTTCTCTTCTTTCATATCTATTATTTCTACCTGAGGCATGGGTCTTTCATCTATACGGCTGGGAAGGGATAGATAATGATACTTCCCTACATGGGTATTGTAAAAAGATTCTAAGGATGGCGTAGCACTGCCAAGGATAATGGTGGCATTTTCATGCTTTGCCCTCACTACAGCTACATCACGGGCATGATACCTTGGAGCAGGATCAAACTGTTTGTAAGACGACTCATGCTCTTCGTCAACAATCAGTAAGCCAAGCCTTTCAAGCGGGGCAAAAACCGCAGAACGAGCACCAATAACAATAACTGCCTCTTTCTTTAGTATCCTTTGCCACTCATCATACCTTTCGCCATCAGAAAGCCTGCTGTGTAACACAGCAACCCTCTGCCCAAATCTCTGAACAAACCTTTCTACTGTCTGCGGTGTCAGGGATATTTCGGGAACAAGAACAAGGCTTGTTTTATTAATAGAGATCGCCTGTTCAATCGCCTGTAGATAAACCTCTGTTTTGCCGCTTCCTGTTACCCCATGAAGCAAAAAAGCATTAAATTTCTCTGCACAGACGCTTTTCGATATTTCTGATACGGCTTTGGTCTGATCAGGTGTAGAAATAGGTGAGATTGATCTGGAAATGGTGTAGTGTTTGTATGGATTCCGATATTCCTGTTTGAAGGAAATAGTCAAAAGACCTTTTTTAACCAATGTATTTATGACAGCTCGACTTATACCTGTATCTGCGATAAGCTCGTTTAAGGGCAGATCACCCGCATCTGTTACAACCTGTATTGCCTTAGCCTGTGCCATGGATAATTTCAACTGATCCTCTGGCAGAGAGTCAGAGAGACTAACTATCTTTACATTTCTTGTCTGTGTCTGCGGTTTATAGGGAACAGCACAACCCAATGTCTCACCCAGGGTTGTAAGGTAGTATGTAGCTATCCATTTAGTCAGATGCATCAATTCCGGGCTAATAACAACCTGTTCGTCAATGACATCAATAATATCCTTTAGCTGATAATTTCCCTTGAATTCTTTAGAGATACCAACAATATAGCCGACAGTCTGCCTCTTCCGACCAAACGGTGCTATAACCCTCTTGCCGATAGATACCCTGTCCTTCAAACGGTCAGGCACTGAATAGGTAAATGTCTTATTAATGGGTAGATTAAAAACGATATCAAGGAACATTTTTACTTATCACCATCCTGTGAAAAGATTAATCACTACGAAAGACACTAAAAGCACGAAAAATATATAGCTCTACATATAATATTGTGTCAATCATAATCTGTCGCATAACCATTGTAAGGGCAACTCTCGTGATTGTCCATCGTTAGGGTTTTGTGCCTTTCGGGCTTAAGAAAAAACAACCTATCCAATTTTATTATTTGGACTTAGTCCTGTTTTGATTGTAGTTTTTGAAATTCCCGTAGCATTGCAAACTGCCGTAACTCCTCCCCAGCCATAGCTTTTTGCTTCTGATGCAGCCCATATTCGTCGACTTCGTTCGTTTAAACAAAAAGAGATACTATTGAATTTTTCTTCGATAACTTGTTCAACTTTTAACATACTGATATTATACCATAATATCATAAATCAAATTGGATAATATTCGGCTCTTGCGTATCGTGTTTGTCTACAAACCATTTATTCTTGTGGTCTCAGGTTA
>DYDG01000101.1 GCA_020717845.1 Marinifilum sp.
TGGAAAGGACCTCTTATCTCTTGCAGATATTTTATCAATTATTGGCAATTATGTCAAGAATTTATCTGACAATATTAATTGAACCCAAAAAAAACGCCTTGAAATTGCTCTATTTTTGGGAAAGGGGAAATTGTATCCAAAATAACGTTATCGGAGAATTAAAAAGTTCTTGACTTCTATATGGTAGTCTGACCCCAATCCTCTTCTCGCTAACTTATAATCTTCTTTCGATTATCAATTACTAACTCTCTTACCTCTTTCCCTGTTGTTAAAATTTCTCGAGTATATGGATTTGTTCTATCAAATTCAGATTTTTTGAAAGGATGAGGTTCTATCCGTGTATCAACCTTTCGTCCTAATCTCATTAGTTCAAATTGAGCGTCAAAGACATCAGGCAACCATTCTTTGGCAATAATTGCTAAATCTATATCACTATCCTCGCGTGGATTCCCTTTAGCATAAGATCCATAAAGATAAACCTGTTCAAACGATATATGAGATTCTCGAAGCAGATTAAGATATTTATTAACAGTTTCCATAATTATTTCTATATTTGTCCCTTGAGCCATAATCGCAACTCCTTTATCTTGGCAATATTTATTTCTGTATACTCCTTTGTACACTTTTTGTAAAACTCATATTTGTAATCTGGATATCGAACATTGATATTAAATGTCGTTACGAGCAAAAGAGTATCTTTTTGTTCTTCAGTCAATAATAAATCTGTTTTTTCTGCTAATCGTAGCAAATGATGTATCATTGGAGGATTATCAGCTATTGTTTTTACATAATACGCCTTTAACAGCTTTTCAATAACCAGATGCCCAATAAATAATGCCCATAAACAATCAGTGCTTTTGACTAAATTTTCCATAGTCTTAAAATCTTTGTCCGATGAACTGACCCAATATTCGATTAATTCCTTTTTTGTCATAATCTCACCTTGTTTAAGAAATGCAGAATTTGAGGATTCTATTTATCCCCGCATTCTTACTTCCGCATTTTCCCTCACCATCCCATATCCATAGGCACCACCACATCCGGCACCTCAGTAATAATCTCCACCTTTTCCTGGCTGGATTTGTAGACATTTTCAGTAATATCAACCACCTTCATCATACACTTATACATCCCATCAGGCATAATCTTATTATTCTCATCCCGCCCCTCCCATGAAATCTCTTCAGGAGGTTCACCGTTGCCCTCGTATGTTTTAATGACCGTACCTGACTTGTCACGGATGGTTATGTCCCATTTTTTTATCCTATCTTTTTGTTTAACCTCCATCTTAATGGTTGTCCAATTATATTTGCCAAGCGGTGAGAATGCCTTTGGTGACACCTGAATCCTTACTGCAAAGGTTTCAAAGAGATAGGTAAATGAAAGTCGGTGAAAATAGCCTAAGTTTTGATGGCTGAGGCTGTAGTCTATATTATAATTTTCAAGATTCATCCCCACCCCAGAGGTTAGCTCTGTATTATCCAGCCCCATTCTCAGGGCAATAGATCGATGCTTGAGCCAGCACTCTGCCCCAAGATGGGTTTCATAGCCTTGCGAGGGAAGTTTTTCCAGATCAAGGCTAAGAATAAGGTTGTTATTAAATGCCTTTAAGGCACTGCCTAATCGAGTGATGAGAGGAAATGTCTCATCATCAGACAGGAGATGCAGTTTTGGTGGCACTATATTTTGAATACTTAGTCCCAGGATGAGGTAATCCTTTAAGTCAAAGAGCATGGCACCATCTATGCCTATCTTAGTATCGCTGTATGAGCCAATATCCTCAGTGATTATCTTTGCATTTGCACCAAGTGATAATTTATGGGAGAGCTTATGTCCGTGTGAGAGGATGATACACCGCTGCATCTCTTTAATCTCCCCGGTTAGCTGTCCCCTATTATTTCTCCCCTCAAAATTGCCTGAGCTTAAAACCACCATCCCAATCCCAAATGCCCCAAACTCCTCTGTAGGGTGGACAAAGCTCAAGAAAGAATAATTGGTATCTTTAAGCAAAGGGGCAAAAAGCCCTGTAAGCTCAGCACCTTGAATCTTGGTCAATCCTGCTGGATTCCAGTAGACAGAGGCAGCATCATTGCTAACAGCGACAAATGCCCTACCCATGGCCAGATCCCTTGCCCCAGCACCCCAGCGAAGGTATGAGCCGGGTGCACCCTCGTAGCAGGTGGAGGCTTGTGCCGGCATGATGGATAATATTATGAGTAGTATTGAATAACAGACGTATCTATTTCGCATTATTTCACCACCAATATTTTCCGTATCATCTCTTTCTCCTGCCCTTTAATCCTGACCACGCAGATATACCCGCCATTGCCAACGATATCACCATCACCATTTTTGCCATCCCATTCTATCTGCTGAAGCCCTAACTTAGCAGAGGGTCTATCCATATCTTTAACAAGCTCACCAAACAGGTTGTATATCCGTATCTCCACATCCATGGGGCTGTCTAAATGATATTCAATATGGGTAACCTTGTCTACATAGGGGCTGAACGGGTTGGGATAGTTTATTAGTCCACTGAGAACATCAGTGCTGACGAAGATTGAGAAAGCCTTGATTGGTCCAGCATTGCCATTCTCATCCACGCAGGCAGAATAAATGGTATGGACACCATAAGTGCCGACACTGAATGGCTCGGTATATGTTGTCCATGTTCCCTCATCATCCAGACGGTATTTTATGCCAAAACCTTCTTCGCCTATCAGTGTGACAGGTGTTATGGGCTTGACAATCAACTCATCTGCTTTAATAAAGCCATGCTTGCCAGGGATTATTTTTGGCACATTGGAAACAATGCGGATATTCACAGTTTTGATATCATACTGTCTGTATTTAATCTGCACGGTTATTGTCCCTGTTCTTGTTCCTGAGATAAGTCCAATACTTGCTGAGCCTAAAGAATTTGTGTAAACCCTGGTATTACCAAGCAAGGCAGCACTTTCTGTCCCAGAGATAATGCTGAATTCAATAAGTCCATTAAAGTATGGCTTAGTGGTTGCAATCTCGGCTAATCTGGCAATAATTGTCGCAGTTCCATCCAGCAGAATAACCCTTGGAAAGACATCTGCCTCTAATCGATAGGCTGTAATCCGTACCTGACTGTCACCCTTATTTAATTCACTTGCCCGAATGGTAAAGTTGCCGGAGGTAATCATGCATGGCCAGGCAACAGACTCCTGCTCATGCTCCACGGTTTTAACCGTAATCTCCAATTGAACGGATTCGCCATTGAGCAGGCAGTCGCTCACAGTTGCCGGGATTAAGGTTGTTTCGCTGCCATTAGCCACAGCATTCCAGACCTTATTCTCATCAGAACATTGAGGCACACTAAGTGCTGCCAGTGTAAAGCCGTATGGAATGATAACCTGTATTTTGTCAATCATGGCTAAATTATTATTAACAATTACACAGTTCATTATTTGGGTTGTCGTGGCATAGACCTCATGGGGGCTGATAGTAAAACAGGCACCCATGGTCAAAACCTGAATCCCATTGGATGTGCCAACAACACTGCCCTCACTTATCCGGATAGCCGTTCTTTCTTCCTTGCTCAAGATAGTTGCTAAAGAGGTTGTAAGCAAGCCTTTCTCAAAATGAGCTGCATAGGTATATGAAGGCTCGCCATTTACACCATCACTTTTGGGACCTGTATAGCCAAGGATCTTATCACCACTATAACTGATGGCAACATTGCTAAAGGCATCTCTGGCAATGACCTGAGAGATGTTAAATGGACGGTTCACGGTTACAGGTGAAGGGACAGCAATATCAAAGGAAACAGCCTTATCTGGCTTAATCTTTATGGGTGTGGATGTTCCCCTGACCTCGTCGTCAGTAACAGAAATGGTTGGGGTCTGAGTGGCATTGGTAAGCCTGAATCCTGGAACAGCAGCTACACCGTATTCAAAATTTGCGTTACCAGGTAATGGTCTGCTAGGCATAACCCCATTGGGTGCTGCAGTGGCACCATTCCAAAACCACTTAAGATAATGACGTTCCACATAGCCTGACACCTCATTACCAAATTCATCCCTGGTTCTAATGGTTAAGGAAAACTCCTCGCCTGCGGTCTCTTCATTATCATGCTGGCTGGTAACCTGAAATACAGCAGCTTTAGCCCCTTTAACATCAACCTCCATAGAATCCCCGAATATTTTGCTGCCAGAGATACCGCCCCCATCCTCCACATGAATCCTGACCCTTTCTGCCTTATAAAGCGTTGTTTTTAGAATAGTTGTAGAGATCCCCTTATCAAAGTTAACCACATTAGTATAGCCTGGGCTGCCCTTGATATAGCCATTCCCTGGACCGCTATAGGTAAAAGACTTATCCCCTGTGTATTGTCTGGCTACATTGCCAAAGTTATCCTTAGCCGTGATCCTGGTAATATTAAACGGCTCGCCAGCATTAACATAACCAGGGGTAATCACCTCAAAGGATGTAGCCGTTGCCGGCTCAACGATTATTGGTCTTGAACTACCCTCAATACTGTTGTCACTGGCAATAATGATTGGCATCTCATCAGCATTAACCAATCTGAACCCGCTTGCTGTTCCTACACCATTAAAAAATATACACTCGCCCTCCTCAGCAATAGAGGGCAGGCTGTCATTAGCCGAACGGTGAGCATTCCATTTCCATCTAAGGCGATGACTGCCAGCATATTGCGTGTTCAGATTATTATGAACATCTATGACACGAATGTTAACCGAAAATGGATCACCGGCTGTTTCTGTATCATTATGTTGGGTAGTAATCTCAAACCTGCTGGTTAAGGAGGGACTAACCTCTATCTGTGCAGACTCACCGTAAATCATTCCCGACTGAACCCTGATAGTAGTGTTTTCTGCCTTAACTAAGGTTGTCCATACCTTAGATGCCACACCTTGCACAAAATTTACTGGATTGGTATAACTCGGCGGATTACCTGATGGGCTATTGCCTGGACCAGTATATGTCATGTTTTTTATCCCCTGATAATCCCGGGCTATGTTGCCGCAAACATCTCGAGCAGTAATCGTTCCTGCAAACTGTTGATTAACGGTTACAGTAGCTGGAAGATCCAGACTAAAGCTGGTTACTGTCCCTGCTTTGACCATAATCTGTCCGCAGCTGCCAGTGATGTTTGACTCTGTAACCGTAATGGTTGCCACATCCTCTGCTCGGACAAGAAGAAATCCGTCTACCTCTACCCTGCCCTGATTGAATATCTGGAGTCCATCGGCTGGTTTTTTCGGCAGGATATTAGTCGGAGAACTGGTGGCATTCAATCCCCAGATAAGATACTTGTTGCCGATATAGTTAGTGGCAACATTGCTAAAGGAATCCCTTGCTGTCAGGGTAACTGAAAATGTGGAACCCGCGGTCTCAGCTTGCTGATGCTGGGTAGTCATCTCAAAATGGGTAACATTTGTTGGCATAACCACTATCTGGCTGCTTGTGCCTCGGATATGCCCATCACTTACAATGATAACAGGCTTTTCCTGAGCATTGAACAGGGTAAGGTTAGCAACCGTAGCATTGCCATTGACAAAAAATTGATTGCCATCGCTGGGCAGTCTTGGCTGAGTATTATTGGGTGAATTATTCGCACTCCATGTCCAGACAAGGTAATGCTCACCCTCATAGCCTGAGGCAAAATTACCAAAGATATCACTGGCAACAATGCTCATCTCAAATGGTGTCCCGGCTGTTTCTGTGCCATTGTGCTGAGTAATCAGGCTAAAGATAACCGCATTGCCAGCCATAACCGTAATTGTCCCGGATGTCCCCCGGATGTCCCCATCAGCAATCGTGATATTGCCTGTCCCGGCACGGGTAAGGGTGGTCTTAAGTTCTGTGGTTGATGAGCCATTGGAAAAATAGACTGGATTGGTAAAGCTCGAGCTGCCAAAAGTGTCTCCGCTGTAGTTCAAGGTCTTTTGTCCCTGATACGATGTGGCAATATTTCCGCAATAGTCATGAGCAACAATGGGTGACAGGGTAAAAGACTGACCTGCATTAACCGTTGCCGGGGCGTTGACCTGAAAACTTGAGGCTTCACCTGGTTTAACTATAATAGGAGAAGATGTGCCTGAGATGATTGATCTGGCAATGATTAGCGGTGTCTCACCTGCCCTTGTCAGGGTAAAGCCGTAAATCTCGGCAATACCCTTAGTAAAGCCTTGAGTTCCAGTTCCTATCTTGATTGGAGGCTGTCCATTGGGTGAGTTTTTTGCCGTCCATTGCCAGCCAATGGAATAGGAACCAGTAAAATTGGATAGGGTATTCTCATGGCTATCCTGACAGGTAAGAATAACCTTGAAGGTTGTGTTTGCTGTCTCAATATTATCATGCTCGCTTGTTACCTTAAATCTGGCAGCAGTTCCTGGATTAACCGTTATCCCCTTTGATGTGCCGCTGATCATGTTATCTGTGATGCTGATGGTTGGCATTTCATTGGCATTGGTCAGGGTAAAGCCAGGGATAGTCCCCACCCCATTGGTAAAGGTTGGAGTCCCATCCAGCGGTTTATCAGGTTTAGCACCAGAGGGCGAGCTGGTGGCTGTCCATGTGCAAAAAATTGGAAAATTCCCATCATAGCCTGTGGCCATATTGCCATAGAGATCCATTGCCCTGATAGTGATAGAGAAGGGAACACCAGCCTGCTCTATATTGTTATTCGTAGTCACCACCTCAAAATGGTGCGGTGTGCCGGCACTGACCGCAATCGTTCCGGATAAGCCATTAATGGCTGCATCCTTAATATTGATCTGAGTCTCCTCTGCCTTAAACAGCGTTATCTTAAGGGGTAACTTAGCGATACCGTTATCAAATGTTACCGGGTTTGGATAGACCGGGTTTGCACCAGGGCCAAAATATTCCAAAGACTTACTCCCATAATAATCTGTGGCTATATTGCCGTACAAATCACGGGTAGTGAGGGACGAAAGGGAAAAGGCAATACCTGCCATGGCTGTTGATGGAGCTGCAACCTTGAATTTGATTGCTGTCCCATGATTAACAGTGATAGTGGTAGATGTTCCGCTAATTGCACTAAAGGGATCTGATGCAAAAATAGTGCAGGTTGCTGCATTGGGCAGGGTAAAATTGGGACAAATTGCTACTCCCTGTTCAAAAGTCTGGATACCTTCTGGTATCATTGGAGACCAATTGTCAGGAGAGTATTTAGCATTCGAAGTCCAGGCAATATTATGCCCTCCGGTATAGCTGGTAATTGTCCCGCCGCTTGCATCCTTTGCTACGAGCGTTACAGAAAAAGCCTCACCCGCGGTCTCTGTATCGGCGTGTTGGGTTATAATCTGAAAACGGTCTGCCAGGGCAGCATCTGCGAAGAAAAAGGCAGATAACAATAAAACGCATATTCTTGAAATAATTGCTCTATAAATCATCATGGGACATCCTCATTTGCAGGCAGGAGATTTTTTCTTATTTGTGAATATACTATGGTGTGAGGTAATGATACTTGCTTGCTCTATCTTGTTTTGCAAATTTTCTATTTATAAAGAAGTATACCATATCAAATCCATTTAAGTCAAGGAAAATTTGCAGGGTTATCAGAGCAAACGCATCTAAATCCCACAGTTAACT
>DYDG01000102.1 GCA_020717845.1 Marinifilum sp.
GCGATTAATCGCGTCTCTACTACATGCGACAGATTAAGGTTGACGCGACAATAGTGTAAATGAGCAATTTAGCCTTGTCCTGAGAATGGATGTTAGTGAAGGGTTTAATGGGAGGTTGAAGGCATGGAGTTAAAGGGAATAAGGGAACATGGACAAAGATATTTGATGTGGATGAGGTATTTACCAGAGGGATAAAAAATTATGAGATAATTGGCACAACTACTGAAAATTTTGATAGACAAATATTAAAATATGGTGTATATTGTAGGTACACAGACATTGGTAACCGCAGGCAGTAAGGAGATAACCATCTATAATATTCATCAGGCAAGCGTTAGGGCATGGGTGGAGCGTATGTGGCAATTGCAGATGATGCCAATGCAGGGTACTGGAATCTATCCGGGCTTATGGAGATTGGCTCCAAACAACTTGTGTTTATGTATCTCAAACCAATGGATGTTGATGGTGTAGCCGTGTCATATTCGTCGCTGGCATTGCCATTTAGCAGTAATTGGGCCATTGGGGGTAAGCTATCTGGATGAAAGGGCAGGGCTTGAAGAGGGTAGGGGAGCAAGATATAAGGAGAATAAGATGAGTGAGTCAACGACCACTCGCATCGGGCATCAGTGTTGATGAGGTTTTAGGAGGATAGACAGGATTACAGGATTTTAGAGGATATTTTTTTTCTTATTTCTCTATGAAAATGTACTGCTTATAAGTAATGAGTATTCAGGTTAACTATAGCTTGAACGGTTACTTACAATTCATAAGGAGGTGTAGGTCAATGAGTATGACATCAGCAGTTGGGTATTGTCAGGAGGTAGAGGATTCTTTTATTGCAGGGGCAAAGGCGGCACAAATGGCTATGGAAAAAACTAACGGCAGGGCAGATGCGGTTTTTGTTTTTAGTGCAATTAAGTATGACCAGAAAAAAATGCTCGCCGGGGTCAATTCAGTCATTAAAAATGTCCCTTTAATTGGTTGTTCGACAGACGGGGAAATAACTACAGACGGCTACAAGGAAGATTCTGTTTCCCTGATGGTTCTGAATTCAGATGAGCTTTCATTTTCAATAGGATATGGGTTTGAAGCAAATAAAGATGCAAGAAAAACAGGACAGGATGTTGCTCAGATGACATTGGATAAGCGAGCCAATGAAAAACAGCCGGCGATTTTCTTTCTGTTTGGGGATGGTGTTAAGGCAAACGGGGCTGAGTTGGTCAGAGGTGCTCAGTTGGTTTTAGGTGAAGAATTTCATATCGTCGGTGGATTGGCTGGTGATGGATTTAGATTCCAAGAAACATATCAATACTACGATAACCAGGTTATAACTGATGGAGCCGTTGGTCTTTTGATTTCAGGAGATGTCCAGGTAGCTACCGGTGTCCAACACGGTTGGACATTCATTGGTCGCGGAAGAAAGGTAACTAAAGCCGTAGGAAATGTTGTCTATGAGCTTGATGGAGAGAGTGTCTTTAAAATTTATGAGGATTACTTAGGCGAGCGGGCAAACGAGTTACCTGGAGTGGCTTTTGAGTTTCCTTTTGGTGTAATTGACGAAAATAATCATCATTATCTTCGTTGTCCGGTTGGTGTAGATAGAGAAGCAGGCACTGTTACCTTTGCCGGAGAGGTTCCCGTTGGAGCTACAATAAAAATGACCACTGGGACTACTATCGAGGCTATTAATGCCGCCCGAGAGGCATCAGAATCAGCCCTATCAAAATTAGGCACAAACACAACCCCAGCCGCTATATTCATCTTTGATTGTTGTGCCCGTAAAAAGGTTTTGGGTCGCAGAATTCAACATGAAATTAATGCTATTCAAGGAATATTAGGGGGAAATGTCCCTTTAATAGGATTCTATACCTACGGTGAAATTGCTTCGATTAAAAAAGAAAAAGAAGGAAAAATCGTTGAGCAGAGCGTCTTTCATAACTTGACAGATGCTATTGTCGTTTTAGGGAAATAATAGGAATAGGTCTTATAGGTCATATAATACCTATTCTTTTGTCTGAGGTGTCAAAATGGAATCTGATTGGAATCTTGAGAGAATTTGCTTAATTGAGGAGTTGGAAAAGACAAAAAGAGACCTTGATAAGGCAAATAAAGAGGTGGAATCTGTTTATGAAGAGTTAGAAAAAACTACCCGAATATTAAGAACCTCTCATAGGGAAGTGGAGGATGAACGCCATAAGACAGAGGAACTTAATAAGGAATTGGAAAAGGCAAGCAGAATAAAATCCGACTTCTTGCATACTGTTTCTCATGAATTAAAAACTCCATTGACTTCAATAAAAGCCTTTACAGAAGTACTCTTAGAGGATGATATAGATGCAGCCGCCAGAACAGAATTTTTAGAGATTATCAGTAAGGAAAGTGATAGATTGGGCAGATTAATTAATAATCTGTTGACGCTATCCCGAATCGAGTCCGTCCAAATTTATTGGAGAATGGAAATGATTTCTATAAATAAAGTAATTAAATCTGCGGTGGACAATATAAAATTAGTTATCGAAAAAAAAGGGGTAGAATTAAAGGTAAAGGTTGCGGATAATCTTCCTCAAATATGGGGGGATGAAGATAAATTAATCGAGGTACTGATTAATCTCATGGATAATGCGTCTAAATTTACTGACACCGGTGGAAAAATAGAGGTTGTCGCTGATGAAAAGAAGATAAATGACCAATCAGATATATGGGTAAGTGTTAGTGATACAGGAACTGGGATCAACCCGCAAGAGCAGGAGAAGATATTCGATAGATTTTATCAGGTAAAAACCAACATTTTCACGGATAAACCAAAAGGTAGTGGGCTTGGTCTATCGATTTGCAAGGAGATTATTAATCATTATGGCGGCAAGATCTGGGTAGAAAGTAAGCCGGGGGAAGGCACTACTTTTATCTTTACTCTACAGGTAAGTTCAGGGAGACAGGAATAATTTCAGATATCATGAAATAGGGCATGAAAAACTTGTTTTTCAATGATACATTTTCTCTCCCAGGCAGCTTGTTCGACAGGCTGTTACGGAATGCAAAATCAGCGACAACGGCATACCGTATATGGTGGGCAATAGTAGATTTGACCCAACATATTGTGTGCCTCTCGTGCCAAATTCTTATTCTGTAACAGCCTGCCCGAACAGTAACGTTTCCATAGTAAAATTAGAAATTATGAATCGTCCCCTGCAATCTCTTCCGACAAGTCTTTCACCTTACCACACCTGCTTATGCACCTTCACATATTCCAACCACTTCTGTTCCAGTTCGCTCATACAGGTAATATCTGGAGAATACGCTGCAGCAAGGCTGCAATCAATATCCTTATCCTTCAAGTTCAGCAGAAAGCTATGGAAAAACTTATCCTGACCATAGTTATCCAGGAGATAGGTAACAATACTCAGTGTCTGAACATACCAGAGATGGATATTTTCTATCTCTTTACCCTTAGTAATATTTGTATTATCTAATGCCTCTAAGGGGAAGTATTTCCCAGCTCGTATCTTATTCAATAATTCCTGATATTGTGGATTATAGGCATGACAATACCGTGTCTCTGCAAAGGTAGCCAGCCCTTCATCTATCCATTTGGGTATTTTTTTGTGTTCCATAAATTCGCAGAGAACAACATGACAGAGTTCATGTGGGATAATTGCCTCAAACAGATATTCAGCCTCAAAGTAGGAATGAATAGAACGTATCTCACCAAAACTGCATCCTGATGTTTTATCACTCTTGCCGGTTATTTTCTGATAATCCTTAGCTGTATCGTGGATATAGACATGCACCTTTCCCTTTTGCCAGAATCCAAAGTATCCTATGCCAATTTTTAGTGGCAAATCAACATATGCTTCAATCTTTTGTCCAATATTTTTTACCTCATTTTCCTTTTGACCATAGATAATAAAGTTCTCAGTAGTATAGGATGGATAGGAAATTTTTTCATTAAACTTTGTTAGGTCAGAAAAGATATTGCCCAATCCTTCGTTGCTGGTTTCCAGCTGTGTTGTCTCAACTGGTTCAGACTTTCTCTTTTTTATAAAATTATGTCCCCATAATCCAAGACCAATGATGACAAATATAGTCAGAGCAACATCAAATCCAATCCACTTCTTCCAGCGTTTCCGTTCTGCTCTATAGGGTTCATAAAAAGAAGAAGGCTCTTTATAATCACTTTCCCTCTTAAAAACCTCATGGCAGAGATTGCAATATAATGCCTCATCACTATTATTATAACCGCATTTAGGACATTCCATAGTTTTTCCCTCAACACATTAGAAATACCAGGATACCTTTTTGAACATGGAGTCTGTTTTCAGCCTGTTCAAAAACAATAGAGCCAGGTCCCTCAATAGCCTCATTGGTTATCTCTTCCCCTCGATGGGCTGGCAGACAGTGCATGATAAGGCAGTCTTTTTTAGCCAGATCTATTAAGGTCTTATTTATCTGATAACCTTCAAATTTTTTCTTCCTATCTTCGGATTCTTTTTCTTGTCCCATGCTTGTCCAGACATCAGTATAAAGCACATCAGCACCAAGAGCAGCCTGAGACGGTTCTTCAAATATCTCTATCTTGCTCCCTGTTTTTAAGGCAATATCCTTTGCCTTCTCAAGGATAGATTTATCAGGGGGATAGCTTAAGGGTGTAGCAATAGAGATATTCATCCCCATAATTGCACAGCCTACTATCAAGCTATGACAGACATTATTGCTTCCATCCCCAACATAAACAAGGTTGACATCCACAATTGAGCCCTTATGTTTCCAGATAGTATAGATATCAGCCAGTATCTGGCAGGGGTGGAACATATCTGAAAGCCCGGAGATAACCGGCACAGTAGCAAACTTAGCCAATGCCTCTATGTCTTCGTGTGAAAATGTTCTGGCAACAATAGCTGAGGTATATCTGGAAAGCACACGGGCAATATCAGGGATTGATTCCCTTGTCCCAAATCCCACCTCTTCTGGAGCCAGATAAATAGGATTCCCGCCCAATTGCCATATCCCTACCTCAAAAGAGACCTTGGTGCGAGTTGAAGGCTTTTGAAATATCAAGGCAACAGATTTACCCTTTAACGGAGCATAATCATCCCCAGACTTTCTTTTCTGGATAAGAGAATCGGTTAGCTTGAATATCTTCCATATAGTTGTTGCATTAACATCAAACATAGAGATAATATCTTTACTATGCATGATTGCCTCCTTTTTCAGCTGTCAGACCACCAATTATTCCATCAAGTATTCGGGCAGCACTATCTATTTCTTCCTTATTAATAATTAACGGCGGCAAAAATCTTAACACATCACCAGCCGTACAATTAATCAACAAACCATTTGCCAGACATTCATTTACTATCCCTGCTCCGTTTATCTTCAAAGCCATGCCAATCATCAATCCCTTGCCCCTGACACCCTGAATAACTGATGGGTATTTTTCAGATAGTTCCTGAAGCATGGCAACAAAATATTCCCCCATTTGTTTTACATGACCACAGATGTTCTGTTCAAGGATATAATCAATCACCGCTATGGCTGCTGAGCAAACCAGCGGTGTTGCCCCAAAGGTTGAGGCATGGCTTCCTGGTGGAAGCATGTCAGCCATTTTCTCAGACGCGACCATCGCCCCAATCGGCAGTCCACTGCCAAGTCCTTTTGCTAAGGTCATGACGTCTGGCACAATATTATAGTGTTGATAAGCAAACATTAGCCCGCATCTGGCAATGCCTGTCTGCACCTCATCAAGCATAAGCAAGAGGTGATGCTTATCACAAAGTCTTCTTAGCCCCTGAAGATAATCATCTGCTGGAATATTTACCCCGCCTTCACCCTGGATAGGTTCTACCATGATAGCACAGGTTTTTTCATTGATTGCCTCTTCCACAGCTGATAGGTTATTAAACTCAACATGCTTAAACCCTGGGAGCAATGGGTCAAAATCCTTCTGTATCTTTTCCTGACCAGTAGCACTTAATGTAGCCATGGTCCTGCCGTGAAAGGAGTTAGTCATGGTAATAATTTCATACCTTCCACCACTTGCCTTTCCAAATCTTCTGGCCAATTTTATCGCAGCCTCATTCGCCTCTGCCCCGCTATTGGCAAAAAACACCTTGCCGCCAAATGAAGCATCTGAAATCCTTTTTGCCAGCTCCAATTGAGGGATAGTATAGTAAAGGTTAGATGTATGGATCAGCTCTTTTGCCTGTCTATTCAAGGCATCTACCACACATGGATGAGCATGTCCTAATGAATTAACCGCTACCCCGGCAACAAGGTCAAGGTATTCCCTACCATCCAGATCCCAGACCAGGCACCCTTGCCCCTTTACCATAACAACAGGGGTACGATTATAGGTAGAGACAACATATCGTTTGTAACCTTCTATTATCTGCTCTGTACTCTCTGTACGGTTCATGCTACCACCTCTGTGCCAATACCTGCATCTGTAAAAAGCTCTAAAAGAAGGGCATGCGGCAGTCGGCCGTCAATAATATGGACCTTGGAAACACCTGCTATCACCGCCTCCCTGGCTGCAATCAGCTTGGGAATCATCCCGCCACCAACCACGCCATCCTTGATTAGACCATCAATCTCATCAATGTGTATCGTCGATATCAGGGAGTCAGCATCCTCAGGGTCTCTCAATATCCCTGGCGTATCTGTCAGGAATATAAACTTATCTGCCTTCAGGGCAACAGCAATGGCTGCGGCTGATGTATCAGCATTAATATTATACTTCTTGCTATCCTCTCCGATACCAACCGGAGCAATCACCGGGATGAACCCTGCCTCATCCAGGGTCCTAATTACCTGCGGGTTTATAGCCTGAACCTCTCCTACCAGTCCCATGTCTTCATGAAGTTTTTTTGCCTCTATCATCGTTCCATCCGTGCCGCTTAAACCAACAGCCTGCCCGCCATGGTGATTAATCAAGGCAACAATCTCCTTGTTTATCTTCCCGCTAAGAACCATCTCAACAATATCCATGGTCTCATCATCTGTAACCCGTTTGCCACCAATAAATTCAGAAGTCTTGCCCATTTTTTCCATAATGCGGGTAATCTCAGGACCGCCACCATGAACAACAACCGGTCTCATACCCACATACCTTAGCAGGACAATATCCTTGGCAAACAAATGCTTCAATGACTCAAGTGTCTGTGCTGCCCCGCCATACTTTATGACAAGGGTTTTTCCATAAAATTCCTTGATATACGGCAGTGCTTCGGTTAAAGTATTTACTCGTAAGATTAAATCTTTCATCATGCTTTATATGATACACTAATTTTTTTAGAAAGTCAACAATATTTTCTGTCTGGTTGTAATGCGTCAGTCAATTGGGGGAAAAGGCAATACTGTTTGGAATGCCAAATCATGTTAAAATTCTATTCAGGGCTAAAGCCCAATTTAGGAGGTTTCCCTTGCTACTCCGCTCTAAAGAGCGGAGTTAATGGAGATAGGGAGAGATTGTAATATCTTAGAGGATTCTTATCCCCAATATTTTAACCACAGAGAACACAGAGTAGACACAGAGTTCACAGAGGTTTCTTTGTGTCCTTTGTGGTTTTCTCCGTGTCCTCTGTGGTTAATCTCTTTATATCT
>DYDG01000103.1 GCA_020717845.1 Marinifilum sp.
GCAGCTACATACGTGATTGGAAGATAGCGGGGACAAGCCCCGCAGCTACAGATACTATCAGCTGATAGCTTAATTTGGCATAATTGCTAATCGTTGTGCAGTATTACCTATCATCTGCTTATTCAACAATTCTCTGCCAGAATTTGTAGGAGCAAATGTTCGTTCTCCTCTGCCTTCTGGCAATCGCACCTGTCTGGTTAACAATTCTCTGACAGGTGCATAAGTAGTCCGATGAATATCGCAAACACCATGCTTCTCTATTGCCTGAAGGTGTCCTTCTGTGCCATAGCCCTTATGTTTGGCAAAGTTATAATTTGGATAAATGGCATCATATTCTACCATTATTTTATCCCGAATAACCTTAGAGATGATCGAGGCTGCCTGAATAGATGTTACAAAGGTATCGCCTCGCGGCACAGGATATTGAGGTATCTCTACGTCAGAAATAGAGCGGTTTCCGTCCACCAATAAGAGATGGGGATTTATCCTTAACTTAGCCACAGCCTGTCTCATAGCCATATAGGTAGCTTGCAGGATATTTATCTCATCAATAACCTCAGGCTCGACTATTCCCACACCCCAATCAATGGCTGCAGTAGAAATAATCTTATACAGTTTTTCCCGTTGTTGATGTGTTAATTTCTTTGAATCATTTATTCCCGGGATAACTATATCACGGGGCAGAATAACTACAGATGCAACAACCGGACCAGCCAATGGTCCCCTGCCTGCCTCATCTACCCCGCCAATCATCTCATAGCCGCTCATATAGGCTTTTTGTTCAATTTGTTCAATATCTGTAATATTTTTCTGCCAGGGATAGCAATTATTATTCATCGTTCCCCTCTCCAATAAATAAATTCAGAATTCGGAATTCAGAAGTAAGAAGTAGGAATGCAACTCAAGCTTCCATCTGGAACATTAATAATAATCGTACAAAGTTATAACCATATCGCTTGGAAATAGTTCCCACTACCTCCGCATTCCGCATTCCTACTTCCGCATTCTCTTACCTCTGTCTATCCTCTTTGATTCTGGCGGCTTTACCAGATAGCTGCCGCAGATAATACAATCTGGCTCTTCTGACCTTTCCATGTCTTTGAACCTCTATTTTTTCAATAGAAGGTGAATGAAGTGGAAAAACCTTTTCCATACCCACACCAAAGGAGACCCTTCTTACTGTAAAGGTCTTTTGGATACCTGCTCCTCGCCTGCGGATAACAATCCCGACAAAGTCTTGCAGCCTCTCCTTGTTCCCCTCTGTAATCTTCAATTGCACCTTAACTGTATCCCCTGAACTAAACTCAGGGACATCTTTTTTTAACTGTTCCTCTGTTATCTTACTTATTATCTGATTCATTTTTCCCTCACTATCTATTTTTTAAGCGATTTTTCCGCTTCTTTTGACATATTCAACCTTTCTAATATATCCGGACGAACAAACCCTGTCTTTTCTAATGCTTGAATCCTTCGCCACTTCTTTATCTGCTCATGGTTTCCAGAAAGAAGCACATCCGGAACCATTAATCCTCTAAACTCTGCCGGACGGGTGTAATGAGGATGATCGAGAACAGCCTCATAGAACGAATCCTCTTTAATCGAATCATAATTCCCAACTACACCTGGAATAAGCCTGACAATAGCATCTATCATTGACAAACAGGGGATCTCTCCACCAGTAGTAACATAATCCCCTATGGATACCTCCATATTAACAATTAGCTCTTTTACTCGTTCATCAATCCCTTCATAGTGCCCACAGATAAAGCTCAAGGTTTTTTCTTTAGACAACTCTTTAGCCATTTTGTGGTTAAACACCTGTCCTTGAGGTGTTAGCAGAATGGTCAATCCTGTCTCATCCAATCCCTCATAGGCAGCAATTATTGGTTCTATTTTCAACACCATCCCTGGACCACCGCCATATGGGGCATCATCACATGTATGGTGTTTATCTAAGGCAAAATCTCTAATATTAATGATATTAATCTCAAGTATCCCTTTTTGGATAGCTCGATACAAGATACTCTCCTTAAAGACTCCCTCAATAATTCCCGGAAAAAGTGTAAGGATATTAATCTTCAATTAATCTATCAGCTCCAGAACAACCCTTTTCTTTAGCTTAGCTGCGGCTGCATTCAACACAACTCGAATAGCACTAATTGTTTTACCCTGTTTTCCAATAACACGTCCAATATCGTTCTCAGCAACATTTATCTCTAAAACAATAGATCGTTCACTGTCAACCTCAGTTACCTTCACTGCTTCGGGTTTATCTACCAGAGACTTTACGAGATATTCTGTCAACTCCTTCACCCTGACAACCTCCTTGTAATCACAGACAGGAAGAATCACAGACAAGAATGTCTGTGATTCTATGCAGCTGTCTGCTTCATCTCATGGAATTTTTTCAACAACCCTTTATCTCCAAGTAAGTTATAAACTGTTGAAGTAGGCTGAGCACCCTTTTTTAACCAATCCAATGTCTTTTCTTCATCAAAAGAAACAACTGTTTCTTTTGATACAGGGTGATAATACCCAACCTGTTCAATCACATTACCCTCTCTTGCTGTTCTCGAATCCATGACCACTATTCGATAACAAGGCTTTTTCTTTGTCCCGAATCTGGCCAATCTCATTTTTACTGCCACTTAAATTCACCACCTTTTGTATACAATCGAAATATCCGCAGATTACGCAGATTTCACAGATTAAAGGCAAAACGCTTATATCTCAAACTTTCTGCTCCGTAGACGCAAGATTTTGCGTCTCTACAAGCAAATGGCATAATGCACCCTGTCCTTCATGTTTGCCCTTCTTCTTCTGATAATCTGTGTAATCTGCGAAATCTGCGGATTAAATCATTCAGCATCATTATCTAAAAAACCCTGGCATCTGTGGCATTCTCTTGCCCTTAAAATTTTTGCCGCTCATCTTAGTTATATTCCCAAACATAGCCTTAAGCTGATCAAACTGCTTGATCAGTCGATTAACATCTTCGACCGTTGTTCCGCTGCCCTTAGCAATCCTTTTTCGTCGGCTGCCATTGAGTATTTCAGGCTTTCGTCGTTCCAAAATAGTCATGGAACTTATAATTGCTTCTGTTCGAACCAGTTGTTTTTCATCCACCTTCATACCTGAAGGCATATTGCTAAAACCTGGAATCATCCCCATTACCTGTTCTAATGGGCCCATTTTTTTTATCTGTTTAAGTTGAAGAAGAAAATCCTCCAGATTAAACTTTTGAGAAAGCATCTTTTGTTGAAGAGATTTAGCCTCTTCTGAATTAGTAATCTCTTCTGCCCTTTCAATGAGGGAAAGCACATCCCCCATGCCAAGGATTCGCTGTGCCATTCTATCTGGGTAAAACGGTTCTAATTGGTCGATGTTTTCACCGATACCCATAAACTTAATGGGTTTGCCAGTAACCATTTTTATAGAAAGAGCCGCTCCTCCCCTGGCATCACCATCAAGCTTGGTCAGAATAACACCGCTAATCCCTATCTCTTTCTCAAAGGTGGAGGCAATATTCACCGCTTCCTGACCGGTCATACCATCAACGATAAGCAGGCATTCCTCTGGGTTCAACCGCTGCTTCAATACCTTTAACTCATCCATCAGCTCATTATCGACATGAAGTCTGCCCGCAGAATCAACAATAATGCAATCACATTTATGTTCCTTAGCATATTCAAGAGAGCCATTTAATGTCTCAATAGCTGTCTTTCCATCTGTAAACACCGGAACATTTATCTTTTTCCCAAGTATCTGGAGCTGTTCTTTGGCTGCAGGACGATAAGGATCAGCTCCAACCAATAATGGATGCCGTTTTTTCTTCATCATCTTATAGGCTAATTTTGCTGATGTGGTTGTCTTCCCACACCCTTGCAGCCCAAGCAGCAAGATGCTTTTAACAGATTCAATCTTAACCTGCGGAATATCACCGCCAAGCACCTCTATTAATTCATCCTTGACTATCTTTATTACATGCTGGGCAGGATTAAGGCTTTTCAGGATTTCAACCCCAACAGCCTTTTCACTTACTTTTCCAATAAACTCTTTGGCAACCTTAAAATTAACATCTGCCTCCAGAAGGGCTACTCTTAATTCCCTCATGGTGGCAGCAACATCATCTTTACTCAACAAGCCCTTTTTGCGTAGCTTATTAAATATGCCTTGAATCTTTGTCGAAAAAACATCAAACATTATTTAAAATAATCCTTACTAATTACAAACATGATAATTATGTAAGTATACTTAATTATATGTCCCTTGTCAAGTAAAATTTTATCACAAACAGGGCAAACGCATCTAAATCCTACAGTTAACTGCTCTGTTATTACAAAAGTAATCGTTTAGTGAATGGCGGAGAGAGAGGGATTCGAACCCTCGGACAAGTTTCCTCATCACACGCTTTCCAGGCGTGCCTGTTCAACCACTCCAGCATCTCTCCATTGTGAATTGACTTAAGAATAAAGGATACCATACTTCATGAATAAAATCAAGAACTTTTTAACGAATTTTGTAAATCGGTCAGTTAAAAGGGGAAAAAGGCTGAAGGTGTTTAGGCTGTAGGGAGGAAGAATGACCACTCCTTACTGCCGAATGTCTATTGCTTCTTGCTTACTCCTTTCTCCCTTCAGTCTATCTACCTTCAGCCTTCCTCCCCCAATTCACTGACCCATTGCATAATCATTGCTTTTTCCCTTGACATCTTCCATTCAGACTGGTATACTATGCCATCTGCTAAGGGGGAATACTTATGAGGCGTTTCAATTACACCGGCCCTGTCTATGAAGATGAACACTATGTAGTCAAGTTCAACAGATAGTGATACCTTTTTCCCCAATGGCATTACCCCTTCGCTCTTCATAAAAGCAGAAAAGCTAAACCTGAAATCTTTTCTTATCCACTTCAAAGAATTTGTAGAGCGGATAGGAATAAGGCTGTTTGACATAGTTCCATCCCGCAAAGAATCGGCAGGACAGTATCTCCTGATGAGCTATCTTGACATGTTTATCAGAACACTGGATGGCTATTCCACCATAGAGACCCCATCAGGCAGGGGAAGGATAAATGTGCTTCTGCACTACAAAGGGGAAAAATATGTCATCGAATTGAAGATATGGCGGGGAAAAGAGTATTTTGAGAAAGGGAAAAAACAACTGGTGGAGTACCTGAGAAGCGAAAACCTGACAGAAGGTTATATGGTTTTATTCGACCCAAGGGAGAAGGGGGTTAAAGAATTTAAGGAAAATCAGATGATAGAGGATGAGATGGATGGATACGGGATAGTGAGCTTTGTGATAAATATATAGTAATCGTTCAGGGTGTAAGGAAAAGGGGAAATGGGGAAAATAATGCCGGATAAAATACATCAAAGGTATAGACCAATCATTCTCTGTGTGTCTCAGACACCACCCGATTTTCCTTTATATTCACAATAGTTGTCTGTAACACACAACTATTCTTTTATCTTGTTCAATATCCGCAAATTCATCTTTTCATTAGCCTCTTGTGCTGCCTGCAAGGCATTTTGCCTGCCGCCATGATAGAATCGTAAACCACCAATGCTGACGATTAATACTGCACCAGTATAATCGTCTGCCTTTATTCTCTTTGCAGTCAGATATAGCATAGAGGCATTAAAAATAAACGAACTAATCCCATCCATTACCTTCCCGGCATATATCTGCCCGCTGCCAGGGATGATGGTAGAGAGCAGGAGAGCTTTTTCTTCAGAAAGATATGGTAAATGGAGTGCTTCTTCCATATGAGGCGAGAATCTTTGAATTTTATCCAGCCATTTGGTATCAGTCACCCGGCTGAACTCTGCTTGGGCTGCCTTCCATTTATACTCATGAAGGTAGGCTATCCCTTTCCAGTAGTAAATCTCCGAAGGTTCATCAGGATTGTCTCCTATCAATCCATCCAATTCAAACCTTGCTGCCTCAAAATCACCCTCATCAATACAGGTTTTGGCTATTGCCAAACAAGCAGCCTTCTTCAGGCTGTTATCAGGCTGGCTATCAAGCACCTTTTCAAAAAAATCATGAGCCAGGTCATATTTCTTGCCACATTTGTAGCATAATCCAATCTGGTAATAGGCATTATTAATAAACCGGCTTTCAGGATGGTGAAAGATAAATCGTTTGTATTCAGTAATGGCTTGATAAAAATTATGGTTTTTGAAGAGATAATCAGCGAATTCAGGCTGCGGCTCTGCTGCTGCGGACACTTTGGAATTCAGGATTAACAGCAATAATATAACGATAAGTTTACTTCCATGATTCAATGGTTGGCTCCCTTTCTTTAATTTGTTCCAGATAATTGGCTAAAGACGAGGCATTAATCAGCTTAGCACTGGCTGCAGCACCATAAGCATTACCCGCATAAAACACATATCCGAGTCCAGACAGGATATTCCCGGCAGTCTTATCCCCCTGCTGAAAATAATGATGTCCAAGCCATGCTGTGCCAAGGGTAAGCAGCATTGAAAATGTCCCATCCCCAAATCTATGCAAATACATCTGCCCAGCACCAGGAAACAGCATTGACATTATGCCTGCTGCAAAAGGTGGTTTGTGTGGGAGATTACAACCATTTTGGGCAAATTCAATCATCTCTTGAGCAGAAGCATACACCGATGAGTCAAGGTTGACATGTCTGAATGCATCCTCTGCCCCTGTCCAATCCATTTGCTTGAGATAACATGAGCCAAGCATATACTGGCTGTAATCAGCAAGGGTCGTCCCTGTCAGGCTTTGAAATATAGGGATTGCCTGCTGAAATTCACCCATTAAATAACATGTTCTGGCTATTTCAAACCTTATTGGCTCAATCTGCTCAGGTAATTGTGTCTGTAGTTCTTTGAAATACTTAGTGGCAGCAGTCCATTGCCTGCTTTTCTGATAACACAAGCCTATTCTAAACATTGCCTTCTGGGTTGATTTATTGCGTGCTGCTTTAGAGATAAAGACAAACCTCTGGTATTCGCCTATGGCACGATAATAATCCTCATTATCAAAAAGATTATCCGCAAAGGCAAGAACATTTTCTGTCCTTTCTAAAAATTCCGCATTTTGTATTCCGCATTCCGCATTTTTCACACCGTTCTCACCAAAAAGGATGAGGCACAATAATAGTATTATTTTCCACATATCCATACTCCAGACAGCGAAGGTCTTCGCTCAAGCAATGATTTTTCACTGGGTCACAGAATCTGCCCCCTGGTTTATAATGATACTCGCCAGCCACACAATAGTGGCATCGCTGCAATCGGTCAGAGGTCATCAGTATGCCTTCAATAACCCCATATCTTTTGATTGACTCCAGCCCAAATTGGGAGCAGGAAGGGGTAAAGTTACAAACACCACCCTGCTGAGGGGAGATGATTTTTTGGTAGATAATAATAGCACTTAACGGTAATGATTTCACTATTGATAGGGGGGATAGGGCTGGAAGCCTTTTTTGCTTTTCTTTCCGTTCTTGCTTTTCTTGCCTTTCTTTCTTGCTGTGGCTTGACTCTGCATATATGTAAACCAATAATTAACTTGACAATAGAGTCTTTTTAT
>DYDG01000104.1:0-6163 GCA_020717845.1 Marinifilum sp.
TATCCTGATACTCTTTTTTGAACAACTTCTCTGTCTCTTTACCACTACAATGAGTAGGGGCAACTGAGGATACCTTCAATTGCCGAAATCTGTCTATGATTAAGTCAATAACCCGTTTATCTGCATCTATTAGATGAAATCCACCCATAACTAAATAGATATCATCAGCGAAACTCTCCTTTACTCTTTCCAGAATCTTAATTATTCCCGGATGAGCACAGCCGGTAAGGATTGTCAGCCCTTTTGGAGATTTAATTATTAACGCCTGCTCAGCCATATATCCGCCGCCATACTCCCCGGCAATCTCTCCGGTGGTATAGATATTTTCAGCTATTTGGGTGAAATTGCCGGCTTCGATCAGCTCTGCCCCGGAATCCTTAACCCTTTCCTTAAACTGCAAGCTAAATTTGGGGCAGGCATAGACTTTCATAACAGGATTTTGCTTTAATAAAGCCCACAGCCCGCCGGTATGGTCCCAGTGGTCATGGGAGATAACTATTGTCTTTAAATCCATGGCAGAGAGACCCATTTGCTCCATATTATGAAGCAATATCTCCCCCTTTTCCCCAGTATCGAATAACACCTCATCTCCGACTAAAAAAGCCACTCCCCAACCGGTAGAAAGCTTTTTATTTACTGCATAGCTATCTGCCAGCACCTTAATCTGCATAGCCCGAACATCTCCTTGCCTATTTATTTTACGCCAATTAAGACCCACTGAAATTCATCATCATAATGTTTTATTTCATATCCCAGGGTAGTCAGATACGAAGAAATATATTCCCGTCCAACACCCAGATCTTCATGTTGACGGTTTTCTGAATTATGAACTGAGCTTATTACCTTCATCCCCTTATCATTAAAATCAGCTATGACCATTTTACCACCTGGTACTAAGACCCTATCCATTTCAGAAAGCACCCTCTCAGAATTAACGATATGATGAAATAGGGCGATGGCCAGCACACTATTGAAGCTATGGCTGTCGAAAGTAAGCGAGGAGGCATCCATTATAAAAAGTCTAACCCTTTCCAGAAGTTTTTCATAAGCAAGATTCATGGCTGTGATTCTTACCATCTCCTCATCATTATCAATAGCAATTAGTTCATAGCCAGCCTGAGCCAGGGATAAGGTTGTATAGCCAGTACCAGTGCCAATTTCAAGGATTCTGCCTTTCACGAGACCTGCTTTTTCCAGGATAAACCGACGGCTTTTAACATGATTCATACCTCTTTGCATGTAAAACTCAACCCTTTTGGTAAAATGACTGTGGTTATTTTGAATCTCGCTATCAGTGAAATCAAATTGAATGCCCTTTTCATCTCTCCTGGACAAAGTCTTCTGCCCTGCAATAGCCTCATCCTGCCCCTTCAGGACAATATCTCCCACCTTACCACCGACATTTTTAGCCACTACCGGGCATTTCACCTTAAATAAAAAGTATATCGGTTTATCTTCGCCTGTTAGGGCATTAAAATTCCCCTGGCCTTTGCTTATAATCAAGTCTGCCTGTTCATAAAGCTGGAGGAACTCTTTAGAGCAGCGGTCTAAGAGTATACCCGGAGCATCACAGCCGGATGAGATTACCTCTGCTACCTTATCCAGCCCGCAATACTTAGCATCCTCAATAGTAGCATCATTTATAATAGGCTTATCCCTCAGGGCACAGACAACCCTGCTTTTAAACTCCTCAATCAAGACCCTATCAAAGAGTATCTCCCCTGTATTATCGGTTAGATATAGGATTGTCTCAGCCTTGGCTAATGCCTCCTTAAATCTTTCATATTCAAATAAAGCTTTGGTTTGGACAGGGAATTCACCGTTTAAAACCCTTTCTATCTGGGAATCAACATCCAATAAGTTTTTAACCCCATAGTCTATTACATTGCCGGAGATAGCCAGCTCTATTGCCATAAGCAGCCTATCCTCTGATCGATCTACCAACTCCTTTAGTTTTGGATAAAGCCCCAGTGCCAACCTGTTGGCTTTTTCCTTAATCTCCTTGAATGGGTCAGGGTTACCCGATACCTCCTCAACAAGCCGATAAAAAGCCCGTCCCATCACTGGTGGAGAGCTGTTTATATCAAATTCGGATATTAGTTTACATAATTCATCCAATATCTCTTTCTGTTTTGCCTCATTACAGCCTGCAATCCTGGCTGCATCAAGTGCCTGTTTGAAAAAGCAAGGGATACAATCTAAATATGTTTTCATCCGAGCAGACCCCTTTTTTACAGATTCTGTCCACTGTCTACTGACTACTTCTTTAATGGTCGCATACATTTGCACCTGTTTCAAGCGTTCCATTAAGATAGGCAGCAACAATCTCCTCCGGGGTATGCCCTGGTGCTCCCACGATTACATGCACACCTTGCTGCTCAAACAGACTTACTGCCCTAGCTCCCATACCTCCGGCAATAACAATAGTTGCCCCTTGCTCATGCACCCATTTAGGAATAACACCCGGGGCATGAGGGGGTGGGGTAAGCATCTGTTTTCCTTTAATCTGCCCATTCTCCACATCAAAAAAGGCAAACTCCTCCGAGTGCCCGAAGTGCAGACAGAGTTGACCCTGGGCTACTGGCATAGCAATTCTCATCTTACCATCTTCCTTGTTTTTGATAACTGGTAATTCTTTATTCTTTCTATCCATCTCAAGTATAGGTGCAATCACTCTGCCAAAGGCTTTTGAAGTCTCGGTGTGTGAATAGTGATAGACATAAGGCTTACCGTCATCGCAAGAATGAACAATGTCCGGGTCAATTGGTATCCGTCCCAGGAAAGGTACGCTAAAGGCATTAGCCAGTTTTTCTCCACCACCTGATTTGAACACATCTACTTGCTTACCGCATTCTGGGCAGACAAACCCGCTCATATTCTCCACCACACCCAGAATAGGCAAATTAAGTATATGGCAGAAATTAACCGACTTTTTCACATCTGCCAGAGAGACCTTTTGAGGGGTAGTAACAATGATTGCCCCATCTGCGTCTTCAATCAACTGGCAGACAGACAATGGTTCATCCCCTGTTCCTGGTGGGGAATCAATTATCAGGTAGTCAAGTTCGCCCCACTCAACATCCTTGAGAAACTGCTTAATAACACTCATCTTTAATGGTCCCCGCCAGATAACCGCCTGGGAGTCTGACGGCAGGAGAAACCCAATGGACATAACCTTCAAATTATCGCTAACACTAATTGGCTGGATAACATTATGCCCAATCTCTGCGGTTTGTTTTTCTAAATTAAGTAAGGTGGGGATACTTGGCCCGTGGATGTCTACATCCAATAGCCCTACCTTCTTACCTGCTAAACTGAGAGAAACGGCTAAATTAACCGCAACTGTACTCTTGCCTACACCACCCTTACCGGACATTACTATTATCTTATGCCTTATCTGTCCCAGCCGGTGGGCAAGCTGCTGTCGTTCCTGGAACTCTTCCATACTCTCGTCAGCCCTCTTCCCCTGGGACGAACAGCTATTTGTTGAACAACTCTGACATGCTTTATCTTCTGACATTTTTGTAAAACCTCCTTATTTGTATTCTACATTCTGATTTTTATGCCCAATGTCCTTCTACATTGGAATCCTGAGCATATTGGCACTCATTCCTCTTGAATTTCTCCAGCACTTCAGACACCTTACCTTCTACTCCAACAACAATTTTAATCCCGGCTGATTGCAGGGTCCTAAATGCCTTTGGCCCGCAATTGCCGGTAATAACTACTTCGGCTCCGGCTCTGGCAACATTCTGTGCAGCCTGGATACCTGCTCCTTGCATGGCTTGAAGATTCTGATAGTTATCGATCACCTCAAAGCCATCTATCTCCGTATCACAGACAACAAAGAATCTTGCCCGTCCAAATCGCGGGTCAACCATCGAATCTATTGAACCAACTTGTGCGCTTATGGCTACCTTCATCTGTTATTTCCTCCTTTGCAATTATTGCACCGCCCTAAAAACTGAACCTGGTGGGCAGTGATTTCAAAATTATGCTTTTGGGACAGAGCCTTTTCCACCTGATTAAAGAGTTTTACCTCCTCTTCGATAAAGTCACTATAGTCGATTACCCTGCCACAGTTAGTACAAACCAGATGGTGGTGATGTTTCTTGGTGCCTTCTACCAGTTCATACCGACTTCTTCCATCACCAAAATCAAACTTAAACACCATGCCCATTTGAGCTAACAAATCCAGGGTTCGATAGACAGTAGTTAAGCCAATGGCAGGATATACCTTATGAACCTCAAAATATATATCCTCTGCACTCAAATGCTCGGATGTAGCAGTCAACACATCTATGACTGCCTGTCTGGGTATGGTCATCCGACACCCGCAATCCCTGAATTTTCCGTGCCACCATGGAGGACATGGCATAACATTTCACCTCTTATTGACAATGATTTTCATTTCCGCTTCCAATGTAACACATTTTCCCGGGTTTGTCAAGAATTTTTTTAGCTCTCTGGTAATTAGTCAGTGAACGGAAGGGAAATGGATAGAGGGATAAAGGAGTGATGGAAAATGAGCAGTATGCAGTAAACAAAGAGTACTGAGTGGATGGTGAGCGGTGTGCGAATTGGAGAGTGGTGCGGGAAGGGGAGAATATTTGCGAATTAGAAAGTAGTGTGGGAAACTGGAAAGCGTGAACAGATGAGTGGTGGGCGACATACAGGAAATAAATAAGGTTACAGAAGGACAAATACTATCGATTGATGGGAAGACTCTGCGTCATTCTTTTGATAATGCATCCAGGAAAGGTGCAATTCACATGGTAAGTGCATGGGCATCAAAAAACAATCTGGTGTGGAGACAAGTAAAAGTAGATGAGAAATCTAATGAAATCACAGCGATTCCTAAACTTCTGGAGATGTTGGAAATTTCTGTGGTGTCCCTAAATAGCTATCTTGTGTAAAAAAAGGAGATACGGAGATATTGGAGATATGGGGATAGAACAAAATGTATTAAAAACAAACAAACTAATCAAAATCTCCTTATCTCTATTATCTCCATATCCCCCTTTTTACACCTTTTTAAGCGTTTAACTACAAAGATTAAGCTATAGCGGGAACCACCGAAATTTGAGGAATTATCAGAGGAACAAGAAGAAGGGAAAGGATCTGATTGGGGAATCATTGAATTCAGGATACAATTTGATTGAGAAATGGGACACTCTTTCTAACCATATAAATTCCAGATAATTACAAAAAAATTATTGACAACTGCTGATAATTATGATAAAATTTAAGTTCAATAAAATAGGATGTGAACAAAACAATTACTTAACAAATCAATCCAGCGGATGGTAAAAACGCTGCTACTGATTCTTAGCGTTAGATATAAGCGATACACTATGGTTCAAAGGATTTGTAATGAAACTGAATTTTGAGTGGGACGAAGAAAAAGCCAAAGCAAATTTCAAAAAACA
This sequence comes from Marinifilum sp., assembly GCA_020717845.1. Lineage (GTDB taxonomy): Bacteria > UBA9089 > CG2-30-40-21 > CG2-30-40-21 > CG2-30-40-21 > CG2-30-40-21. Next base: position 5,430 of record DYDG01000104.1, read on the forward strand.
CAGAGTTAGTTTTGATGAGTCCACAACTATTTTTATCGATCCATTCTCAATAACGATACCTGATCCTGACCATTCGGTGAATGAGCAACGGTATATTGACATTGGTAGTTCTGATAAGGGACGTGTAATGGTAGTAGTTTATACCAAACGTGGCTCGAACATACGTATTATCAGTTGTCGTAAGGCAACATTATCGGAAAGGAAACTTCATGAAGAAGGGAGTAACTAAAATAGTAGATATGGAGGAAAGCAATATGCGTGCCGAATATGATTTTACGAGTGGAGTACGTGGCAAGCATTACAGAGCCATGCAGGCTGGATATACGGTTACTATCCATAAGGCGGATGGCACAACTGTCACCAAGAACATGATGCCAAAAGAGGATGCAGTTGTTATAGAACCAGATATTCAAGCATATTTCCCAGACTCGGAATCTGTAAATAAGGCTTTGCGTTGTTTAATTCCGCTGCTATCAAAAAAGTGTAGAGCAAAGGTGAAAAAAGCCTAACTTAGGCTTAAATCTAATGTTGCTGATGTTTTGCTTGTGAATTTAGTATTATCCAGTTTTTGGATAACATCCCAATTCGGATGATAAACAGAACTGTATAATCTCTTGTTAGTCTTATGGCGTAAGTGGTTACTCAGGCGTAAGATAGCACTCGAGGCTTGAGGAAACACCCAGACACACTTAAGCAATAACTCGGGGCGTAAGCAAGTACTCGATGCTTTTGCG
>DYDG01000104.1:6181-6910 GCA_020717845.1 Marinifilum sp.
TTAAGCAATAACTCGGAGCGTAATCAAGTACTCAAAGTTTTTGCGGTGAACACCCAGACACATTTAAGCAATAACTCGGAGCGTAATCAAGTACTCAAAGTTTTTGCGGTGAATACCCAGACACATTTAAGCAATAACTCGGCAGGCTGTTACGGAATAAGAATTTGGTGCGAGAGGCACACAATATATTGGGTCAAGCTTACTGCTATTCACAATATATGGTATGCTGTTATCGCTGATTTTACATTCCGTAACAGCCTGTCGATGTTCAAGTTTTTTGAAAGATAGGCATTATACTCATCACCGGCATAAATTGCGATTTTCCTTACTTACTTTTCTGTAGAGCGGAGAGCGAAAGAGCGTCGAACTGCGGTCGTTGAGCGGAGTCGAAACAATTATGCCTGAAACGGAATCACAAATTATAACGGTGTTGAGTATAACTTTGCTATTACATCAAAATTCTGTATCTGAAAATAGCAGAGCTTGTGGTGTAGGTGTAGGATGGGTGCTAACCCATCTATCCCTTCTTTGGTTTGCACATACTGCAGAATGTAGGGGTACTTGCAAAACATATTGGTAGGTAGAGATTGTTACACTCGATGTTCAAGGTTTTTCAACCTGTGATAGTCAGAATAGAACGGCTTAGCATATTTGTAGCTGCGGGAGGTAGCACTGGCAGCAGACCTTCTGCCTCTGGCAGGTCGCAGCTACAAGAATATCAGCGGGCAT
>DYDG01000104.1:6923-7385 GCA_020717845.1 Marinifilum sp.
CATAGTAGTTCCTATGAGCCACAAAAACCTTGAACATCGACAGGCTGTTACGGAATACAAAATCAGCGACAACGGCATACCATATATGGTGGACAACAGTAAGTTTGATCCAACATATTGTGTGCCTCTCGTGCCAAATTCTTATTCCGTAACAGCCTGTCGGGGTGTTGATAGAGGAATGATCTTTGCTGCTAATGATGATTATCTACGATTTTTAGACTGTATAGAGAGGGCGGCAGAGAAATTTCAATTAGAGATTTTTGCCTTTGTACTGATGGGAAATCACTATCATTTATTCTTGCGAACTAAAGAGGCAAATCTTGCCAAGGCAATGCAGTGGTTACAGACAGCTTATAGTGTTTATCATAATCGTAAGCATCATCGAACAGGACATCTTTTTCAAGGGCGATATAAAAGCATTGTTGTAGGTGAAGAATCTTACTGGCAAAGTTTAAGTTTCAG
>DYDG01000105.1 GCA_020717845.1 Marinifilum sp.
AGAGCCAGAGATGAGCAAGCCACCATCCGGCGAAAACGCACAACTCAAAACACTGTCTGTATGCCCCTTAAACTGGCGAATCTGCTTGCCCGTCTCCTTTTCCCACAAAATTAGGGTATTATCAGCAGAGCCAGAGATGAGCAAGCCACCATCCGGCGAAAACGCACAACTCAAAACCCTGGCTGTATGCCCATTAAACTGGCGAATCTGCTTGCCCGTCTCCCTTTCCCACAAAATCAGTGTCCTGTCATCAGAGATAGAGAGGAGCTCTTTGCCATCAGGAGAAAAGGCACAACTTGTGATGGGCTCACTATGACGCAGATTAGGAGAGCCATAGAAGCCTTTTAAGGCAGAACCTATATTCTTTTGATAGTAATTAAAGTTCTTATCATAAGGATTGTAGTCTGGGGTATCAAGATTGAGCAAAATTTTGGTAGGCACTCCCCATTTTTCTTGATACCAGTTTGATGTCCATTCATCTACCACCTCTTTTCGCATCATTTTTGCAAGTAACTGTAATCTTGCTGATTCAATCTCTGACGAGACATCAAAGAACTTTTCGGCAGGGATATACTCATTAAACAGGGTATCCCTTGAGAGTTTAGACAACCCATGATAATAGCCCAGTGCTTCTTCCAATCCTTTCTTATCTTCATTACAAAGTATTGTGGCTAAACGCTGATACAACCATTCTACCATGTGTCTATTAGCTTTTATTTCACGCAGCTTTTTCTCATAGACAGGTTTTGTTTGTGTTTCTTGCTTTTCCAATTCTTTATTTTCCATCCCTTCCACCTCGCACAGGATACGATAAGAAAGGGAAACTATAGGATTTGCCAGATTATCCTGCGGAAATCCTTCTTTTATCTGCTGCAAGATGTTGCAGCCGATACTTAAACCCTTGCCTGCGGCAATAGGAAGGCTTTCAAGATTAGAGGCAACATCCTGATTAACGATTTTTTTGATATCTAAAGAAATCTGCTTGAAATCAGACCCTACCATATATCGGGCAGATAGAAATTCCATAATGGTTGAATGGAGAATCACATATTCCTCAAATCCTGAAGGGATAAGGATTTGTTCCTGAACCAGTCCGTCTATCCACCTATTAACCTCAGATTCTATCTCGGCTGATGTTTTCCATTTTTTTTCTTCCAGCCAGATCTGAAAAGATGTTTTTAGGGTAGATGATGAGATGGTACGGACAGGGGCATCCCCACGAGGTTCATACAGGCATTCGTAAGAGAGCCGGGATAAGGCATCATACTGGCTGGCTGCATCTTCATCTATCTCGTTCAACTCCTTTTTGGCATCGATAAAGAACTCTTTTAATGGCCGTCTGAAGGTTTTAGCCTTTATTTTCTGCCAGATTGTCAGCAGTAAAAACTTAAGCAACAGGTCATATATCCTGTATCTTGTATCGAATTTATGGAATACCTCATAATAAATGATGATGAGAAGGGCAGTGAGTGGTGTTCCGGCAACCTTTTTTACTACCTCTTCCTTCCAGATTATTGTATCAAATTTTTTAAATAGATCTGACTCTCTGCCATAGAATGTCCCGGCCAGATCACGCACCTGTTCCATATCAAGTGATTCGACATTAAAGAACGGCTCTTGATGTGTATCAAAGTCTCTTTCAATAGGTCTTGATGTCAGGAAGATACGATTTTCATCCACTGGTTTTATATTTTTCATTATAGTTTTAACCAGATCAAAGATAATCTGTCGCTGCGTGGGCGGTGCTTCATCAAGTCCATCTACATACACAGACAACCTTGAGTTTGCCCAGAAAAGGATTATCTCTTGTTCTGCCTCTTGCAAGGCAACAACCTCATCTGCAGATAATGCCCCAGGCTCCTTGCCAGGGAAAAGGAAGGCATAGAGGAAATATTTCAAGGCAGCCGAAAGATCATGCCTTGCCTCATCTGGATTCAAGCCTTTGTTTTTACACCAGACATCAAATTCAGGCAGGAGCTTACACTCGCTATAGACAGGCTGCATATTCCTCATTGTGTTGAAGGTAGAATGGATAAAGTATCGCAGTATTGTGGTCTTGCCTGCACCGGGAAGCCCATAGATAAAGCCTTTATTAAACCCTGCAAACACCTCTCTGGCTGTAAATATCTGTTTATGGCTTTCAGGTTCTGTTACCTCTAATCTCCTATGATACTCAGATGGTTTACTTCTTCCTTCAGGGATATTCTTATGATCAATCCGCAGGTTTATGAAGTTGTCTTCCATATTAATATCCGGGTATATCCCTCCAAAGACCCTGATTACATTAGTTTTATTTCTTAATTCCAGCAGTCGGGATTTAAGGTCTACAGAAACATCTTCCTTCCCTGAACGCAGGATAAGGTGGTACAAGGTAATAGGGGTATCTGTGAAGCCCTTTAACTGCCTTGGTATAGATTCTTTGAGATACCTTATCTGGTAGTTTTCAAGACGAGATTGCAGACCTGGGAAGAGTGTTTCAGTAACAACCAACTCCTCTCCTTCTGCCTCTTTTTCCATTCTAAACATCCTTGTGCCTTCATGGCTGGTGAAGTCTATCTTTTCGCCCTTCTCATTCAGCCAGAAGTTAAGAAATCCGCAGTGAGCCACCATCCTTAATGAGACATTAAAGCCATGTTTATCGGGTATCCTCTTTTTAGAAAAGAGGTCAATCATAATCTGGATAAGGTCGTCAACCTTATTTACATCGCCAAAGAATACCACTGCATCGCCAATGGATTTGATTGGTTCAAAATTGTGGCTTTTAATGATGTTATAGGCTTCCTGGTAGTAATATTGCAGAAAGGCTTGGGTATATTTATCACCTAATTTTTTTGATTGGGATGTAAAATTTACCAGGTCGATCATGGCGAATATGCCAAATTGCTGAGATGTTTTGAGGGTGAAGTCTAATACAAGCCCTGTTCTTGAGAAAAAGTCAGGTGCATCACTGGCAATCCTTTTGAAATCAGCCTCTGTTACCCAGAGGATAAACTTATGGTTTCTTTCTGCCAGCCTATCCCGATGAAGGTTTATGTATCCCAGGAATTCAGGGAAACCTTTTTCTATATCACAAAAGGAGACCATCATTTGTGAAGCAGGGTCAATCTTTTCAATAAATTTTAGTGGACTCTTTTCCGTTGGGGTAATGTAGAAATTTTCGAATTGGTCTTTGAACTTAGTTTTAAGCCCCTGGATGACAGATGTGCGGACATCTATACTCTCATATATGGCTAAGATAAAGGAGCTTGCTTTGAGTTCAGTTGCCAGCACGGTTAAATTATCCAGTTGGTCTTTAAATAACTCCATTTTTATCACCTTCGAAGGAGTATGAAGCGTGTTCGTTACGGACACGGACGACGGACATAACCTTAAACTCGATGTTCAAGGTTTTTATGGCTCATAAGAACCACCAGTCCAAAGTAGTAAAATACCAGCCGATATTCTTGTAGCTGCGACCCTTGTGGTCGCTTCTTATTTCCCATGCGTGGTTAAAAGATAGCGGGGACAAGCCCCGCAGCTACAAATATGCTAAGCCGTTCTATTCTGACTATCACAGGTTGAAAAAACTTGAACATCGAGTTAAAGCAATGGTTTAACGATAGGATGGACATCCACCCAGACCTCATCGTTTTGATACTCTAATAAGCTAAGGTTATGGAGGCAGGCCCGAAACACCTCTTCATTAATAGCCTTTTTTTCTTCATCCTCATTGATTCTTCTAAGCACATTGTATTGGTCAGGATTAAGCAGACGCTGATAACTCCTTCGACTCTTAGCTGCTGCCTTGTGTATGCCTACAACATCAATCTGCTCTTTCTTATTAACTATTGCCTCAAGGGCAGCATCTTGAATAAGTCTAATCAATTCTTGCATCAATCCACCACTCAATTGGATGGCTTCTTTAATGGCATCCTCTGTAAAGAGATGCTCTTCTGCCCGTTTTATGATAGCCTCTTTCAATGCCTTGTGTGCATCTATCTTTTCCTTTCCTTGTCTATCAAAAATTTTTATATTAGATAGTCCAAAGATATTGTGAAAGGTATTTCTAATCAGAGGAAAATCATTTGAATGGCGTAAGGCAACAGGAAAGGTATAAATAATGCTTGAATTAATACTTAGAAGGGATCGACCATGGTTAAAGAAAAGGTTAGATGCCTTGTCAAGCTCAACCTTATCCATATCTTCAACAATGATGAGGACAGATTTTCCTGTCTTCTCCTCAATCTCCGGTATAGTAAGATTTATTTCATCTATAAATTCTGCTATCCTTGGCTCTATCTTTGCCCTGAGCGTAACCCTGGTAGCTGCCTCCTGCTGTAATTTCCCCTGCATTTTTATCACAAATAGACTGATATTGCCTGATAGCCCTATATCATCAGAAGATGTTATCACCTTTTCCTCGGTAATATCATGATGCAGCCAATTAAAGAGATGCTCAAGGATTCCTTCGTTTATCTTTACCTTCTCCTTGATTGCTTTTTCTAAAAGTTTAAGCATGGAAACTAAGAGTATATCTATATAATTCAGGTCATAAAAATTAAGGCTTTCAGTAATCGAGAATTTGACAATAAAGAATTGATCATCTAAGTGTAAGGCAAGCTGATTTAGCTCTGTTGACTTGCCACTACCCTTATGTCCAGTAAATAGTATCTTTACCCTTTCTTTGGTATTTCGTAGATAACTCTCCATTTCATGCAGAGGCGTCTGTGGTCTTTCGACAAAAAATGTATTAAGCTCTTCTTTGCTTGCAAGGGGTTTGTTGCAAGTAAATAGATTGAGTACTTCAACTAAGTTTGTGGCACGCATTTTTTCCTCCAAATTTTATCGACCTGAGCAATTAGGGTGATTTGCCACAAAGGCACAAAGACACTAAGATGCACAAAGAAATTTTCAAAACTCCTCTTATTTAATAAACTCTAATGTTCCACTCATTAAGAATTGGATAAAATGGATAATTTTAGTAAGATGCATATCTTAGTGAACCTTTGTGTCTTTGTGGCAAAAATTATCCTGCTAATTGCTCAGGTCACAAAATTTTTAACCCTTTCATTCTCTGTGTCCTTTGTGGTTAATCTCCCCTATTAATATCCATAATCTTAAAGTAGATATCACCAATCATGTTCTCACTAATTGCCTTATTTATATCACCTATTATTTGCATCTTCAGCAAAGAGAGCTCGTTTGCCCAGATAGACGAATCCACACCGACAAACAAAACCTTTCCTTTAACCCTTAGCGGCTGTGTATGGGAAGAGATTCCCTTACCTACAATCTCTGGCCATTTCTGAATAATAGAGCCCTCAGATATCTTTTTTGCCAGAGGAACTGTCTTGCCCTCATCAAATACCTTTCTTCGTTGGAGTAATCGTGCAAGGATTACCCCAATATGTTCACCATCACTGCCCCGCCTTTTTGACATGATTAAACTCCTCGTCAAGTTAATATTTTAGCATAAAATAGCCTTGTTGTCAATGGAAAAAAGATTGACTGGTGATGCGTCAATGAACGGTATGGAAAAGAAGATAGTGCATTATACAGAGGTGTCCAAAAGTGGAAAAGGAGAAGATGGAGAAGTGGGGAACTATCTGTTGTTGCAATACCTTAAAGCTCTTTCTCCTTCTTCTTATACATCTTCCTGCTAATGACTGACCCATTACGCATAACTGAAAGAGAAATATGGTGAGCGTTGCATAGCAAATGCGATTGATCTGACTCAAATATACTTGACAACAAGAAAATTACATAGTATAATGTTAGGCAGCATATATTGACTGACTGAGACATTTTGGAAGTTATGGAATATTGTTATGCAACAAACCATTAAAAACTCAATAGACTATACTGGGACAGGTCTTCATACCGCAAATAGGGTGCAGCTTCGTTTTTGTCCTGGGTTGCCAAATAGCGGGGTTGTATTTTCTCGGACAGACATGCCCAATAGCCCTTGTATACCGGCAAGGGTTGAGTATGTTGATAATACTCATAGAGGGGTCTCACTAAAGAATGATCTGTGTGAGGTAAAAACCGTTGAGCATGTTCTGGCAGCAATAAATGGGCTAAGGATAGATAATCTGATTATCGAGGTATCCGCACCAGAGCTTCCAGTTGGTGACGGCAGCGCTCAGATATTTGTAGAATTGCTTAAAAAGGCTGAGATTGTCTGTCAGGATGGGTGTGAATCAAGGCTGCCCATTAAGATACTATCCCCTGTTTGGACATCAACCAAACATGGACAGAAAGGACATATTGTTGTTCTTCCATCTGAAGTCTATCAGATTAGCTTTGTCCTTGATCTTGAAAATTCCTTTGTAGGTTCTCAATTTGCCTCTTTTTCTATCTCTCCGGAGATTTTTGAACAAGAGATTGCACCAGCAAGAACATTTGGCTTTTTTTCAGAGGTAGAACAACTTAAGAAACAGGGACTGGCAATGGGTGGAAGTCTTGAAAATGCTGTTGTTATTGGAGAAAGCGATTTTTTGAATGATTTGCGGTTTAAGAATGAATTGGTCAGGCATAAGATTCTGGATCTGATTGGTGATTTATCTCTCATAGGTAGACCCATTCTTGGGCATGTTCTTGCTATTAAATCAGGGCATGATCTTAATCTTAACCTTGCCCGCAAGATAGCAGAGATGGCAGATAGATAGATTTTCAGAATAGATGGGTTTCACCCATCCTACTTGACTGAACTTCAGCCTTCAGTCTTCAGCCTAACACAGGAGCTACGAAACAATGAGGATTATTCAATTACTTTTAATCAGCAGTCTGCTAATTGGTTGCGTATGCAACGAAACATGTTCGTCCAGTTATCAAGGGGGTAAAAAAATGACAGGTATTGCAGGTAAAAAGATATTGTTTGTTATTGCATCCAATAATTTTCGAGATGAAGAGTTCTTTGAGCCAAAACAGGTTATTGAGGCAAATGGTGGTGTGGCAACAATTGCGTCTTCATCCCTGAATATCTCTAAGGGTGTGCGTGGCGCAACAGCCAAGCCTGACATTCTTCTCACTGAAGCAAAGGCAGCAGATTATGATGCTATCGTCTTTGTTGGTGGTGCTGGTTCCTTAGAATATTGGAATGATCCTGCAGCACACAGGATAGCCAAAGAACTTTTTGCCTCAGGCAAGGTTGTAAGTGCCATATGTATTGCTCCAGTAACCCTGGCCAATGCAGGGCTGCTTAATGGGAAAAAGGCAACTGTGTTTCCTTCGGAGATAGAAAGACTCAAAAGCAAGGGTGCCATATATACTGGTGCTGGGGTAGAGGTTGATGGTAAGATAATTACCGGAAATGGGCCACAATCTGCAACCATGTTTGGTGAGGCAATTGTAGCTGCTTTACAGGGGAAATAGCTGTCTATGATGAAGGTAATAGTTCACCGCAGAGACGCAGAGGCACAGAGAAATT
>DYDG01000106.1 GCA_020717845.1 Marinifilum sp.
TCAAGAAATTTGTTGATTTTTATTCTGGCTTTTGCTTCTTTCATATCAATCCATTATCCCCAAAACTATAATGGTTATTATCCCCGATTATAATATGGTCCAAGACACTAACTTGCAACACCCTGCCTGCCTGGACCAGATCTCTGGTAAAATTTTTGTCTTCAGTGCTTGGGACGAGACTTCCAGAGGGATGGTTATGAACACAAATGATAGAAGAAGTGAAGTATTGGAGGGCTTTTTGAAAAATCTCCCTTATTATAGGGACAGCCTGATTAACTGTCCCTTCGGCTATCTCGATGATGTCAATAATGCTATTTTGAGAATCAAGAAGGACAGCCTTGAAAACCTCTTTCCTTAAGTCCCTCATCCTGGGCATTAGAATATCAACCACATCTTGTGAAGATTTGATTTTGATCTTCTCTTCCTTTAATTCATCCTCCCTGAATCGTCTTCCTATCTCAATGGCTGCTTTTATCTGGGCAATCTTTGCCTCTCCCAAGCCTTTAATGCCCTTCCAGTGTGATATATCTGTATGAGACAGATTGCGGAAGGTTTTAAACTTCTGCATAATCTCTCTTGCCATGTCCATAGCACTCTGTCCCTGGACACCTGTTCGCAAAAGTATTGCCAATAGCTCGGAATTACTCAGGGTATGCTCGCCATTCTTTAGTAATTTTTCCCTGGGACGATCAGCCTCTGGCCAATTAAGTATTGCTTTTGGATATACCTTTTTCGTATTCATGCAATGCCCTCAATCAAATATAGCATAGGATGCATCTAAAGATGCTCACTACAAAGTGGTATACTCACTCATTATCATCTTCCTCTGATTTAACATTGCCACTTGCAACCAATCGCTCAAAGTTAATACATCCTTTGCATTTGATCAAATATTTGCGAACAGCAAACAATCCAGCAATAGAAACTACACCAAGAATAATCTCGTAAATTCCTGTGGTAAGAAACAATAATTTTCTGGCAATAACAAATGCTAATATCTCAGGTAAGAGTTCCACCCTCCGACGAATCATCATTATCGCCATCTCTAAGCCTATGACCAGAAGGAAGATATTGCCCATAATTATCTCAAAGGTTGAATGAAATTCACCCCACGAGGTAACCTGATGTTGAGAGATTAAGCCAACAAACATTACCAGCCCAAAGATAACGATGGCTATAACTATCAGCCCTAAAAATATCTCCAGCCAGAACAATAACTTATTGATGAGTTTCATACTATTTGCCTCCTTTTGCCGAACATTAATTATTAATGACTCTGTTGTTTTACTACCTTTCCGCATCTTAGGCATACAGTATGTGGTTGTTTGGTTTACATGAAACACAATATGTGGTATGATGGTCTCACGAAAATTGACTAAATCAACAGAGTCATTAATTGGTCATCTTTTCTTTCGTGCATGGACTTAAATGCCTCTGCCCAACCCTTTCTTGTTTTTTGCTTCAATGGTCTAATCACAATACTTTTTCCCTTAACCTCCAGTATTATCACCTCCACATAGTAATTATAATGTAATTACATGATTTTGTCAAGTAGGTTATAACGACCCTCCTGAAAATCAGATATAAGGATGTGTTCTTCATATCGCAAAGACGCAAAGGCTCGCAAATGACGCAAAGGATTCACAAAGTTCACCGAGAAAAGAATCTTTGTGTTCTTTGTGATTTCTTTGTGTCCTTTGTGGTTAATCTTTAATTTCATGAGCTCTGAAGTAATACTGATTTACGTCTACAAATTTTTTGACATTGTCAGTAATTCCGAAGGTCTAAGCCATATAAGTGATAAATATGGGTTATAGCGGTGTTGTGTATATATTTATTGCAATCCGACACCTTTTCGCCTACAGTTGACCTATTACTCATTCAGCCCTTTAGTTCAGAGTAGAAAATGCCGATAATTTACTATATTTATCTGTTGGAGATAGTAAAATGCACAAATATATACTCGTTATCAGTCTTTTCATTATAATACAGCAAGGTCTTGGTGAAGCAAAGATTATCCCAATGGAGCTGGTTGAGGGCAGAGATTATAAAATTATTACCATTGTAAAGGGTGATACCTTATGGCAGTTGTCTAAAAAATATTACAACAATCCTAATATGTGGATAAATTTCAGATCATACAATGACTTTACTGATCCTCACTGGATATATCCAGGAGAAAAATTGATTATATCATTCGTAGAAGTAGAACAAGTCATAAAATTTTTAAAGGAACAAAGGGATGGGGTAAAAAAGCAAAAGGACGATGAAGAGGAACGGCTTAAACAGCTATTGCTGCAGCAGCAAGAATTAGAAAAAAGGCTTAAAGAGGAAGAAAAAAGAAAACTTTTGGATAAAAATCAACAGAAGGATGTGCAGGCATTGCAAGAAGAGATAGAGAAAATAAAGATGTCCAATGCTATCCTGGCTTCTGAGCATAATCAAAAGACAAGAGAATTGTCTGAGCAGCTAAACTCTATGAAACAAGAGGAAGAATTGTTGCGACTTTCTATTACTGAACTCGAACGAAGGCTTGATGTTGGAAGTAGCGGAGAATTACATAGCAATGGAATCTCTGGTCTTTCAGAAAGACAGGGAAAGGACTCATCCCATCTCCTCAAACACTTTTTAGCTTTTGGCATAGCCTGTGGAATTATTTTGGTAAATTCTTTGTAACTGCTTGGGTATCAGATTGCAACTGAGACTATAACCTTACAAGAAACACAAGAAACTTGAATTTGTTGGTCAGCCACATCATTTGGTTAGCAATTTATCTGTTCTGTCAAGTTGCATCTCTACTGGTTCAGGTTTATGCTATCTTATATGCAACCTCTGTCCCATTTGCTATCTCTGAAAACGACTTGCCGTATATGACCTTTCCTGTTTTTTCTATCTGAAGAATCATCGGATCTCCAACCTTGTATCTTCGATAGAACTCATCTGCCTTAATGATTAAAGGTCTTAAATAGTTGCCAAAGGATTGATATACTTCCTGTATCTCTACCTCCACTTCTTTTTCTACAGCTTTTAGATTCATTTCATCCCGAACAACAAGCAAAATATCAACATTATGGGCATCTTCTTCTTTACTATGAATAACACCACCAAATAAGATCAAAGAAACAGCAAATATCTTGAATCTTTTGGTAATATGATCACTTAGAATTAACAATAGCTCTTTTTCCGACTTAAACAATGGTTTCAGTATATCCCTTGCCAGAAAATTGTTTGGATTAATTTGATAAATCATAGCATTCCCAACAATTTTGACACAGACAATCCCCTGATCAGCCAGTTCTTTTAATGCATGATGTGCCTTAAGATGAGATAGCCCTATTTTTTTAGCTATTTGACGACCGGTAAGTTCTTCCTGACAGAAAAAAAGATAACGGAGCAGTTTTATTTTAGAGCGTTGCCCTAAAACCGTATCAAATGTGTTCTGAAAATACATCTATCCCCCTCCCCTTTTAATAGATACCAAAAGCACGAGATTATTATACTACAATAAAGCTATTTTGTCAACTAATTTTACAACTATTCAGCATAATTTTTCGGGTGAGCGTTGCATAGCAACCAGTGCCATATGGACACTCTCAAGCACTGCTTAACTCCATTCCCTGCCATGGTTTAACTCGATGTTCAAGGTTTTGCCACCTAACATGGACGAGCCAGAACCAAAAAAGAGCAGGTAATTGACAATTGTTAATTGCTAATTGTCAATTGTGAATTTTCTTACTTTTTTGAGTAAAAATTTTACAGGTAAAATACTATAATAGTACTTGTAGCTGCGAGGCTTGTCCTCGCCTTCTAATAAGCGATCACAAGACGGTTGTTGAGCCTGTCGAAACGAGGTAGCACCTCTGGACAGAGGTAGCACTGGCAGCAGACCTTCTGCTGGCGGCAGACCTTCTGCTGGCGGCAGACCTTCTGCTTGATGCGTTCAATTCGTCTTGTCTCTACCAGATTAGAAGCAATATTCCCATTCCAAAGAAAAACACGGCAATGCTAAGCTTTATAGCCGCAACATGTTTTTCTGCAAACTCAGAGAATGTTTTTGATGTTATGCCATTATAGCTCAAGAGAAAGATGATAACCAGAGGTGCAACAAACATCAGATTGTATAGAATCAGGTAACCAGATGCCATTATCCTTAATCCGGATATCTTTGTCATATACATCAGGGTAGGCACATATATCTGACCAGTACACGAAAACTCAAGGATAGAAATAACCATGCCCAATCCAAAGGATGAAAAGATTGAAAGAATGTAGCCGCCTGTTTTGCCATGTTTATAGATACTCTGATGAATCCTTGTCTTTGGCAGGCTGCAGGTTGTTCCAATGCAGACAATCCCATCATCAGATGGTGTGGTGTTGCTATTGATTATTCGTTTGGTAATGTTTTGAGGAATATCTTTTTCTATCAATTTACCCTGTTTGATTTTCAGGTAATCCCTCAGGGACAATATGCCCAGGACAATGGTCATAGAGGCAATCAGGTAATTGATAATGCGGAAGTTTGCTATCTTCAGGATATGAAATATTCCAAAGCCAATCAGCAGATATGAGAGAAACACGGCTGCAGTAAACGATATTCCTATCAGCAGAATCTCTTTGCGTCCGCGTCCGGCAAGGACAAGATAGGATATAAAGAATATTATGGTAGCAAAGGCACAAGGGTTGATTCCATCTAATAAACCTGCAATAAGTATGGGAATAAGCCTGACAGAGGCTATATGTATTGGTTCATCTGCTGGCATGTCCAGCATCCAGCTGCATTCGCTACGAGAGACGCGGGAGACACATTGTTTGATTTCATCCTCCAGATGCAGTTGTATCTGTTTTTTGCCATAGAGCATGTGATTGTCAATAAAGATAACCGGCATGTTGGTGCCCTGAGTCCCCAGCTGTTTTTCCAATGAAAGCAGCTTCTTGTAGTTTTCAGGCTGATTTACTTCAAACACCTTGAGCTTAATGTTTGCCCCATGCTTCTTGCCAATCTGCGGGATTATCTCTGATTTTAACTGCTGACAATACTTGCAGCCTGGGGTAGAAAAGAGGGCAAGATAGACATTTGCCATAGGTTTATTTGTGCCAGAGATAACTGCTGGTATTTGAGCAATAGATGAACTGCCCTGGACCATCCCTTCAACCACTATGGTAACATGTGGATTGAGGAGGTCGTTTGAATCTACAAATATATATTCAGCTATCCTGCCAATACGATCCTGTGTGTCAAACTTAAGGAGTATCTGTTGAATATTATTTGAGGTAATTGTGGCTGCAGTTGGAGTTATGCTAAGGCATTCACAGGATGAACGCAGTCGGACATTCATTATCCCCTTGCCAGCGTTTTTGATCGCAAGCGTTTCTTCAAACTGTTGGTGTTGAACAGCCTCAGGGAATTTAATGACAGATGGTCTGAACTTGATAGATGGGGCATCTTCAGCAAACAGTTGTGTTGGAAATAATAGTATGAATAGGGTGATAAATATTTTCAGCAAGAAGGAACTCTCCTTTTTTCTGTGTTTAATTCAACCGCAGCATTCTTCTTAACTCCTCTTCATTCAAGGCATCCTTGCTCTCAATTACATTAAGCATAAGTGTCATGGTATTGGTTACCTCCCGTTCTACCATCTCAATAAAGTGGGCATAATCCCCTTTATCAGCCTCATCCAATGCCTGATAATACTCCTGTCGGTCCTCTTTTTTTATAATAGCTGGGGTATAACCTGTTTGCATAAGGATAGTATTAAGGATTAACCTGCCTGCCCTGCCATTACCATCAGTAAAAGGATGGATAACGATAAATTTATGGTGCAAAACAGCTGATAATTCTACAGGATGGAGTTTATCCTTATTTGCATGATACCACTTGATTAACCTTTCCATCTCGCCTGGCACTTGCAGATAATCACAAAAATAATGAATTGTCCCATCTAATTTAATTACATGATTATTGTCGTATTTATACTTACCTGGCTCAATCTTCTTTTTTACTCTATTGATAGAATGACCTATCCAGATATATTCTGTTCCCTTCATTATTAAGGCGTGATATTCCTTGATTAACCCTTCTGTAAGCGGCCTTCCACCTTGGACAATCTCATCAAGATAATCAATTGCCTCAGCATGATTTCTTGCCTCAAGATACTCTGAAAATGGTTTGCCTTTAGAGGTTAGCCCTTCTCGCAGAAAAAAGGCAGTTTCAGACAAGGATAGGGTATTGCCTTCAATAGCATTGCTATTATATGTCCAATCAATCCTTAATTTCTCTCCAATGGCAGCCATTTTATTAGCATCTATTGGCCGATGACTATCTAATTTTTTCTTAAGTATATCTAATTCCTCAAACATGAAAATTGCTCCTGATTAAAAAGGTAGAAACGCAAATTTTAGGACTTTTTCAAAAAATCTAAAAATTGGTCCATAGTTTTTGTCTTGAATCGATTATTTTTCAGGATAACCGCAAAATCACGATTAAGTTTAATCCCCTTGAGACGAAGCACCTTGAGTGAGCCCAACTTCTTTTCCTTTAGCACTGTCCATTGAGAGATAATGGATATGCCCAATCCTGCTTCAACTGCGGCTTTGATAGATTCAGAGCTTCCCAGCTCCATTTTAATATTCAAGTCTGTCAGTTTTATGCCAGCCTTAGACAGGGCATCCTCTATTGCCTTTCGTGTTCCAGAGCCTTGCTCTCGGAGAATAATTGGCTCCTGCCTGACCTCATCAATATCAATCTCGCATCCATCCTGCCAATGATGCCTTGCCGGAGCAATAACTACCAGCTCATCCTCCATAAACCTTTCCACAATAATATCCTTATGATCTGCTGGACCCTCAACCAATCCAAGGTCAATAAGATTATTCAGCAATTGCGCCGAAATATCCCTGGTATTAGCATTGGTTAAAAAGATATCTATATTAGGGTGGCAATCCTTGAACTTGCCAAGTATGACAGGCAAAAGATACTGTCCAATGGTTGTGCTGGCACCAATGACCAGCCTGCCCTGCACAGATTCAGTCAGTTCAGATATCTCTTTCTCTGCCTGATGATAAAGCTCTAATATCTCTTGGGCATACTTGTAGAGAATCTCACCAGCCGGGGTTAAGCTCACATCCCCTTTAACTCGATCAAACAGCCGTGTTTTCAGATAATCTTCCATGATATGGATCTGATGACTGACTGCTGGCTGTGTCAGGCATAATATCCTGGCAGTATTGGAAAAGCTTCTTTCATTGGCAAGGGTATGAAATGTTTTTAAGGAAAATTTATTTAGCATATGGCTTACTCCGTAAAAGGGCATAAAAGAGGGTAGTAGGGGCAACCCCCTGTGGTTGCCCTATTCTCTGTGGTTGCCCTATTCTCTGTG
>DYDG01000107.1 GCA_020717845.1 Marinifilum sp.
GCAGAAATTATTCGGCAAATAACAAGCTAAGCTATTCTCAGACACCACCGAAAATCCGTCAAATCCGTGTCATCTGTGTTCTATGAAATAGAGCCGATGATGAGGTGGATGTTCCTTCATCTAACAATCTAACAACCTTTAGCCTTCTTCCCTGGATAGTATCAATTCCTCTGCATGCCTTAAGGATGCCTCAGAAACATTGCCAGAGGCAGAAGGTCTGCTGCCAGTGCTACCTCCGCCAGAGGTGCTACCTCCGCCAAGCATGATGGCTATTTCGTGGATCCTTTCGGTTTTATTGAGTGGTCTTACCTGAGTGGTTGTTCTATTCTCTTTTGACACCTTTTTTTCCACATAAAGATGGTGGTCAGCAAAGGAGGCAATCATTGGCAGGTGGGTAATGCAGATAACCTGATGGCTTTGACCTATAGATTTCAGCTTTTCTGCGACCATCTGTGCTGTTTTACCGCCAACGCCGGTATCTATCTCATCAAAGACAAGGGTAGGTATCTCATCTACCTTTGCCAGAATACCCTTTATTGCCAGCATTATTCTGGAAAGCTCGCCGCCAGAGGCAATATCAGACAGGGGTCTTGCCGTTTCACCAAGGTTTGGACAGATGAGAAAGCATGCCTCATCAAAGCCATGTGAGAATATTTTTAGGCACGGTTGTAATTGTTCCCTACTCGTATCTGCTAAAATAACAGGCAGTAAATATTCATCTCTGGTATCCTGCCTGCTGCCTGCCGCCTTCTCCACTTGCCTCAAATCCACCAGGAATTGACAATGCTTCATGGCCAATTCTCTCAGCTCATTTTCAACCTCAAGCACAAGTTTTTTCGATGCTTCCTGCCTTTTTTGGGAGAGGGTTGATGCCATCTGGCTTAAGATACCAGATACCTTCTGCTTTTCTGCCTCTATCCTTATCATTTCCTCTTCCTGATGGGTGATTGCATTCAGTCGTTTTGCGGCCTCTTCAGCATAAGCGAGTATCTTTTCAATATCCTGACCATATTTGCGTTTGAGGTTGTTTATCAGATCCAGTCTTGCCTCACATTCCTCAAGCCTTGCAGAATCTATGCAGCATTTTCCTGCATACTCCTTGAGTCTGAATGCCAGAGCCTCTATCTGGTAGTAACACCCCTCAGCCTCAGACACATTAGCCTGCATAGAGGCATCAATCTCAGCAATCTCCTGAATATTCTTTAGTGCCTGATACATCTTAGGGTATATGGCTCCATCTGATTCGTAAAGTGTTTCATATGCCTTAATAGCCAGTGTATTCAACCTTTGAGCATGATGAAGCAGGTGTATCTCCTCGGTAATAGAATTATCCTCGTTTATCTGCAATTTAGCCCTGTTAATCTCATCTATCTCAAACGAGAGCAAGGACATCTGCTTGTCTTTTTCTGCTTCATTGATGGAAAGTCTTTTAAGCTCTTCTATAAGCTCGGTGAATTGCCGATAGGTATGGTTTACCTGTTCCTTAAGTTCAAGCAGCCCCCCATATCTGTCAAGCAGGTGGAGTTGAACCTGTGGGGAGAGAAGGGATTGGTGCTGGTGCTGACCATGAATATCAATCAATGTCCGACCAACATCAGAAAGCATACCAAGTGTAACTGGACGGCCATTGATACGGCAGACATGCTTGCCATTCTGCTGTATCTCCCGCTGCAAAAGAAGCTCACAACCATTGCCAACGGTAGAGATACCAGCCTCTTTCAACATCTCATGGATGGATGGGGTCTCAATAGTAAACATTCCAGTAATGACTGCCCTTTCTTCGCCAGTGCGAATCAGGTCAACGGTCACCCGTTCTCCAAGGATGGCATTCAAGGCAGAGATAATAATCGTCTTGCCTGCCCCGGTTTCACCGGTAAATATATTCAAGCCTGGCTTAAAGTCAATGGTTAATTGCTCAACCAGGATAAAGTTTTCAATGTAAAGCTGGGTTAGCATGATGGTATTTACTCCGTAACGGTTAAAAATTCGTGAAGTTCTTTTATTGCTATTGGTGCAGTATAAATATCGTTTCCCACCATACGAAGAGATTCAAGAGAATCAACAGCTTCCCTCAATTTTTCTGTGGCTTCCTTTTTTGTTTTGCCCTGTCCAACCAGCCCATTTTCCAGGCATAGGGACACCCAATAATCGTTGCTCTTCCTTAATACAATTGTATAAAAATCCATTCTTATTGCTTCTCTCTCTTACTTTCCCCAAACATAACACCAACCGAAACCCTATGACTCAGCTTGTAATCATGATTTTGCAGCCCATAATCAAGGGTAAGATTCTGCGTTTTTATCCCAACCCCAGCCGTAAGATACCCATAGTCATCATAGCCGGCACGAAGGCTTAAGATATCGAAAGGTGAATATTCACCGCCAAGATGCAGCCTGATTGCCTGTTTGTCTGACTTCTTCATATCAACAGCCAGCAGCACCCTGTCAATTGGATGATAAGCAATCCCAACATTAATTATTTGTGGCATCTTATCCTCTCCAGCCACATGTTTGACTGTTGAGCCAAGGATGTTTTGAAGGTTGATGCCAATGGAAACAGGCGACTTGTGCTGATAAAGCATACCCAGGTCAAGATCACTAATGGATGTTGTTTCCTTATCAAACCGCTGCTGCATTGTCTTGAGTGTAAGCCCAGCAGAAAGTCTTGGGGAAAAGGACCGAGCCAGTCCCAGCCCAAGAGCCATTTGTTGATCATCAAACGTGCCAGAGCTTTCATACATACCCATTCTCTTCTCTGCACCAGTAACCTTGAGAACAGGCACACCAAACCCAATCCCCCAATTTTTCCCCACTGGCCGGGTATAGCTCAGAAAGGTGTAGCTTGTGTCAGGGAATGGAAGGGCAGCAGACATCAGTTGCAGCTGCTTGCCTTCTGTCCATGCTATCCCGGCTGGATTGCAAAATATCCCGGCATCCTTGCAAGCCACACCAGATGCACCCATGCCAAGCATACGAGCATTGGCAGCCAATTTCAGAAAATACCCAGGCTGTCCAGCATCTGGTTTTTGTTCTGAACAAACAACCGCGGGCAGGAGGAGAAAGATAAGCAGCCACAAGATAGCTGCCCTGTATCCTCTCATCCCTCTACGTTCTTTGCATTGTTTCGTAAGACTTGCTCCGCATTCCGCATTCTGTATTCTGCATTTTATATCCTGCATCCTACCTCACCCCAATCTTTCGTATCTCTCGGCTGCCATCAGCCTCAATGACACAGAAGTATATCCCCTGGCTTACCCTTTCACCCTCACCGTTTTTGCCATCCCAGGTTATTTCATTTGCCCCCGGTCTTGCACCGTTATTGCTTGTCTCAAACCGTGTCTTCCAGACCAACTCACCAATCGGATTATAAATATTGATAGACACATCCACAGCATTTCTCAGCACATAGTAGATAGTGGTTGACTCCTTGCCGCCAACAAATGGATTGGGCCAATTGGTTACAGACGATATTATGCTCGCAGCTGGGCTATAATTTGCCGCAGGACCTATCCCAAACACAGAAGGGAAATACACCTGTGCACAAATACAAGGTATCCCGCTAATTGTACTTGTACTGCTGTACAACCTCTCCCATCTGCTGTCCGGGGTGAGGCTGTATGCTACTTGCGTGTTTGTGCCAGAGTAGGGGATATGGATGGTTACTGGTTTGTCAAAAATAGCTTGCCCGGATGTTACCTGTATCTGACGGATAGTCCCTGATGCTATGTTCACATTTGTGGCTGCCTCAATAACCTGCCTTGCGGCTGCTCCAATCTCATCTGGCATAAGGATGTTAATATTCACCACACCAGATACTGCCCCTTTAGGAAAGACGACAGATGTCCCATCATGGACAGTAACTGTCCCGCCATTTTCAGTAATCAACGAGATAGCAAATGTAGATGTTCCGCTCCATGTAACATTACCTGTTGTATCCACAGCCTTTACCTTCCATGAATAGTTGCCAGTACCCATATTTTGTGATGGTGTCCATGAATTACTGCTAATAGTCCCGCTGGATGTTGGTGTGCCAAAATCCAGCGAATGCATGAGTATATATTTTATCTCATCCATTGGGTCAGGGTCAGTGGATACCTGCCATCTGAAGGTTGGTGTTTGCTGAGAGATTGTTTGACTATTGATTGGGAAGAGTGCCGTAGGGGTAGATGGTGTCGACTGAATAGCGTTTATCCAGAATTGCCAGATAGTTGAAGTACCAGCATTTGTGGCATTAGCTGTAACCTGCCATGTATAAGAAGCGTTTTCTTCGAGTGGGGTATTGAGAAAATAGTTGGTTGTGGTTGCAATAAAGCTACACGTTCCAACAATCAGTGTATACGTCCCCACCCCTTCAATTGCTGTCCAGAAAAAGGCTGGTGTTTTAGTCGGGAGGACAGCATTATCAAGTGGGCTGATAAGATTGATACTTGAGGGCACAACACTCAGGTCTGCTGTCATGGTAGCAGCAGAATTGCTGATGTTGGTTACAGCAATATAGGTGTTTGTGCCAGAATAGCTGCGGCTGTTGGGGTTGCTCCAATTGTCAAAACACCTCTTGATTGAGCTGCCAGGGTATGGGTCGCCTGCATTGCCACGATTTACCTTGCGTTCAAGCTCGCGTGCTCCATCTGCCTGTTCCAGAGCAACAATGTAATGGCTGGAATCACCATTGGTTTGTTGACCATCATCCACATGCCAGATAAGCAATCCCCTGCTCGGCAGATGGACATCTTGCCGATTTTCAACAAGGAAGTACTCCTCGCTGTCCATAGTATTATTCCAGAGTTTATATGCAACAGGGTTTGTCTCTGCCTGTGGGATGTTTTCATGGATAAGGGCAGTGGTTACGGTTTGAGGTGTTACCCAATCAAGCTGGACTTTACACCAGGCATCAAAGTGTGACGGGGATGAACCCTGGGGTGAACCATTCCATGCCCCGGAGGACATTACACCCCATTCGCCAATGCCTTCAGATCTGTCGGTTATATCATATAAATCAGGCAGACCAAGCTGATGCCCAAATTCATGGCAGAATATACCAAATGGTGAGGCACTATTGCCCTCGTGCTCAGGGACAATGCAGGCACCATAAACACCAACACCATCAGCTCCAACAATACCCACGCTATTGTATGTGAATCGGGAATAAATATCTGCAACTGTTCTGCTTGACTCTTCTCCCTGTCCAGCATGGATTACTATCAGAGCATCATATTGGCTAAAGCCAACATTCCCATCCGCAGCTTTAACTGCATCCTCAACCAGAGTGTTATTATCGAATAGCCCATAATCTGACAGAGAATTGTTTAATGTGACTGTATTAGTAGCAATTGTATAGTTTAAGGTCAGTGCTCCATATGAATTGTTATGGTAATATTGAACAAACCCATCCATCAGCCCTTTAAAATATGCTCGATTTTCTGCGAACTTTACATCCTTGAACTCAACCAACAAGGCAATTACCGAAATCGTACCAGTGGTACGAACCTGATTTCCAATCCCCCAATCGCCCGGTGCCAACAGCCTTCCCTTTTCCTCTTCCATCCGATAATGCATTGGCGCCACATCATCCCTGTGTCCACCCCCCATCCCCGGATATAGCGACGGGGTAGCAAGAGCAGTCTGGACAAAGCCGCATACCAGGGCAATACACATACCACACATCAGGAAGGCAGACAGGAATATCTGCATAGTATTTTTATCCTTCCAATATTTCCAAAAAATGTTTAACATCAGCTATTATCCTATCCTTTCCTTTTTGCCAGCGTTTTATAACAAGATTAAGCCTTTCAACATCTAATGTAAACATATACGATGAGCGAAAGACATGACGAAATCCTCGCATCTCATCCAGGGCAGCAAAGGATTCACGACTTATCACCGCCGGACGGACATCTGTCACTTCAATCTGCATCCGTTCTAACAATTCCTTGTGCCATGAGGCAGGATTTTCAACCCTATTTTCAAATGCACGAGCTATCTTAAGGAATTGATCCTCAAAACAGGAATAGATGCCAGACAGCGTATAAGCCATGGCAATAATCAAGGTTTGTGATGCCTTTTGTTCGTTCTCACAGGTGATATATTCTGTCAGGTTATTATCCAACTCACTTACCCTTTTCAGTAAGAAATTTATCTCTCCCTCAAGTGTTCGAATAACCTCAAAGCTATGCTTTTTCATACAGCACCCTTCTCTCCTTCTGGAACCTTTCCCGAAGGTTAGGTGGGATCTCTTCTTCGCGGATAAGATGAATCTCCCGGTTTAATCTTGATTCAATAAACAAAAACGCATCAAAGTATCTCTCATTTTCAAGCCCAGTAACCACAAAATCAACATCAGAAACAGGGGAGAAAAATTCAGGGTGAAGATAAGAGCCTGTTATAGCCAGAGAAATGACCGATGGGAACCGCTGCTTAAACTCAACAGCCATATCCTTGATTTTAAGCTCAAGATGCTGACATTCCCTTTCAAAATCATCCTGTTTTGCCTCTATGAATCGATCCAGACTATTGAGAATGCTGGACGTTAACGGTATGTTTTTCGCTGTCATTACAATCACTACCTTCTCTTGTTCTCTACAAAAGTCCTGCGATTTTGAGTGCTTCAGCAAACCTTGGTTCTTTCATAGCAAGCTCCCTAAGTGCCCTCTCCATAGCCTCCCCTTTCTTTGCTAATACCTCCTGCTGCCTTATTGCCGGGGCAAGGGCTGAGCGTCTATCCCATAAGACAAAGCCAACTAATGTCAATATACCAAAAAAGATGATTCCAAATCCCCACAACATAAAATCCTTCATCTCTGTTCTTACATCCTTTATCTCTGTTCTTACATCCTTTATCTCTATCTTCAACTCATCTATCCTCTTGTCTACATGATAGATTTCTTCCTTTATAATTTTCCGTATCTCTTCCATATCCTGCTTTGTCAAATCCGCAAAGACAATCTCAACTAAAAAAACCATCCCAAAAACCAAAATCACTGCGAACAGGAAAAACTTCTTAAAATTCTGTTGAATAAACATATTTTTAACCCCCTTAAATAATATGCTCGCCACTGGCATAGCGGGTCAGTATCTCTGGCTATAAATATTTCGCCTTATCTGAACTAAAAGCTAACCGCTCAAGTGGAAAATCTTTGTACCCTTTGCATCTCATATCAGCTGTAGTCTGTCCCTATTATTGTGTTCATAATATACCCTATTTATCATTACTTGTCAAGACATTTTTTGCTTGCAATATTTTGTTTGGTATGGTATCATGATAGAGGTAATTGTTTCGTAATAGTTCACCGCAGAGACGCAGAGGCACAGAGAAATTAACAAAAATTAGAATCCAGAACACAGAAAGGCAAAAAGAAAGAATCTGTAGTCTCTCATTTGT
>DYDG01000108.1 GCA_020717845.1 Marinifilum sp.
GAGCACAAATGAGAGACTACAGATTCTTTCTTTTTGCCTGCCTGTGCGTATCCGTACGCAGACAGGCTTTTCTGTGTTCTGGATTCTAATTTTTGTTAATTTCTCTGTGCCTCTGTGCCTCTGTGCCTCTGCGCCTCTGCGGTGAACTATTACCTAATTTTATCAAAAATATTGCTATTTGTCAATTATTAATTTGCAGGGCAAACGCATCTCAATCCGTGAGCGTTGCATAGCCTCTCCCGCCATATCTATACTCTTAAGCACTGCTTGATCCTATTTCCTGCCATGTTTCCATATTGCTTGACATTTTGGAGCTCCAAGAGACAGCCTAACGGATCATTTACCAGTTGATCGACGCACTTGAGGCATGATTAAGCCTTTCTCGTGCATAGATGTTTGACAAACAAATACATCACCAGAAAGCAATCGATGAATATTGCAACTATTATTTTGCAAAAATCTTGTCAAGTTGAGGAATCATGCCTTTTTGAGCCGTTTGGCAAGTTTTCCCCTGCGAAAATCTCCAAAACCCATGTCAAATCTGGAACTGTTTGCAACGCTCTCCTCATTTTGACTTTTAGACAGGATTAACAGGATTAACAAGATGTATTATTAGTCGTTACAGGAGATGGAAGCTACAGTGGGAACCCTCAAGGCGGTATAAAAAGCCATAGTTTCAGAAAAAAGCTATAACCCTTGATCCTTAAAAATCCTGTTCATCCTGTAATCCTGTCTAAAATGAGAATTGCTGGCCATGTAACTTTTTGTTTGACAAAAAGCAATTGTTTGAGTATAATATTTCCCAGAAGGAGATTATACTCGATGTTCAAGTTTTTCGGTAATTGCTTAGATATTTAGTTGTAGGATGGGTGCTAACCCATCTATTCCAACAACGCAAGACAAACAAATCGACATGTAACAATCTCTACCCATCCAAATGGTACTCTTACGTTCTGCGGTATGTGCAAACCAAAGAGGGGATAGATGGGTTAGCACCCATCCTACATCATTTCAGATGCAGGGTTTTGAGGTGATGGCAAAATTTCTGCTTTCTCCAAAAAGGCAAGAGGAGACAGAGAAGGCTTAAAACTTTGGAGCAGAACGCACTGGAACATAAGCGTTTTGTTTTTAATCTGTGAAATCTGCGTAATCTGCGGATATTTCGATTGTAGAGGTAACATCATGAAATTGCATGGGATATGGATTTTGGATGATGAGATTAAAGGCAGCCTTTTTTTATGGGCAGAGGAGCTAAAACCTCACCTGCCTGCAAAACCCAGGAAGACTAATACCCATCCTTACGCAGTATCTTCACAAGAGATACTTGAACAGATTAAAATTCCTGCAACCACACATCAACAGCCTTTACTACTTCCCTCTTATCCTGCATTTCCTATCCCTTCAACTTCGATGGATATTGAGATAGAAGATAAACCAGTGCTTAAGGAGTGGAAAACACCTGGTGTTATAGTTAAAGAGGATGAGATTCTACCATTCCTTGTTTTCCTTGATGAGGCAGAACTAAAAGGGAAAAAGATATTATTGGGTGATGATATATTATTCTTGAGTAAGGTAGCTGCCTATGCTATCGAACTACTCATAAGACAAAGATTTATCCCTTATCTTAAGTGGACGCAGGATAAAGAACTTGTTTGTCTATGGCAGCCTGTATTTATAAATGATGAAGAGAAAAGGCTGTTTTCTTACTTCAAAGAGTCTATGCCTGATGTTATCAGATGTGCAGTTATTAAAATGGGCATCCCATCACGGGAAAAACTTATTTCAGGCTTTTTAACCTCACTCATTAACCAGACCATCAAAAATTTTATAAAGTATGATTTGAGGAATTTTTTTGGAGGAGAGGAGCTGATTGCACAGGGGAAGAATGCTCATCTATTGGATGTTAGAAGAAAGGATATTATTTATACCCAGTTTAAGGAATGGTCATCCCCTCTTAAGGTAAAACCTCAAACAAAAGGGTTCAGGACATGTTTTCGTCTTGAGCCGGCAAAGGATAATGATACACCCTGGTACTTAAGATTTCTTCTTCAGGCAGAAGATGACCCAAGCCTATTGATTGATGTAAAGGATGCCTGGGAGAAAAAGAAGAAGGTGGAAAA
Organism: Marinifilum sp.; assembly: GCA_020717845.1. Taxonomy (GTDB): domain Bacteria; phylum UBA9089; class CG2-30-40-21; order CG2-30-40-21; family CG2-30-40-21; genus CG2-30-40-21. The sequence continues at coordinate 2,121 of DYDG01000108.1, forward strand.
GGCAGGCTTGAAAGGTGATTTTCATAATAGGTTTCTGGCAGATTTGGGTGTGGCTCTGCGGCTTTTCCCTCAAATCGAACGGGCATTAAACGAACCTAAACCGCACGAACTAACAATTAATACCATTGAGGCTTACTCATTTCTGCAGGATGTCTCGCTCCTATTTAAAGAGTGTGGATTTGGTGTGTTTGTCCCTTCTTTTTGGGATATTGCCCGTAAGAAAGGAACACAACCAAAGGTAATGATGAAGGTTGCACCGACTGCAAGCAGCTCTAAATTTGGGTTGGCACAACTTCTGCAATTCGATTGGCAAATAGCTATAGGCGACGAAATCATCTCTAATGAAGAGTTTGAAAGGTTAGTCGAACTTAAGATACCTTTGGTCAATATAAGGGGTCAATGGGTTGAAATTCAACCTGATATGGCCGACCATATCTTGAAATACCTGAAGACAGAGAAGGAAATATCATTAAATGAGTTTATTCGCCTTTCCTTGGGCGGTGGTGATGAGAAAGGGTTATCACTGGCAGGTTTTGAGGCAAAGGGTTGGCTTGGTGAGTTATTGGAAGGACTGAAAGGTGATGTCAGAATCAAAGAACTACCTCAGCCCGATGACCTTAAAGGAACCCTTCGACCATATCAAATCAAAGGGTTATCCTGGATGGATTATATGAACAGATTTGGACTGGGTGTATGCCTGGCAGATGATATGGGATTGGGAAAGACTATCCAGTTTATTGCCTTATTACTTCATCAGAAGAAACAAGGGTTAAACTGCCCTTCATTGTTGGTCTGCCCAACGTCAGTCATAGGCAATTGGGAAAGGGAATTAACCAGATTTGCACCTAATATTAAGGTATTAGTCCATCATGGACAGGCAAGGCTTAAGGATAAAGAATTCAAAAAAGAGGCTCAGGATGTAGATGTTATCATTACCAGCTTCTCCTTGATACATCGCGATAAAGAAGGCATTCAAAATATTGCCTTTAAGTACATGGTTCTTGATGAGGCACAAAATATCAAAAATCCCTATACCAGGCAGGCACAGGCTACACGCAGTATTAAGTCAGATTTGAAGATTGCCCTTACTGGCACACCCATTGAAAATAGGTTGTCTGAATTATGGTCGATTATGGAATTTTTAAATCCAGGATATTTAAGGGGTATGAATGAATTTAAAAAGGAATTTGTCATACCTATAGAACGGTATAATGATGAGGAAAAGGCAAACAAACTTAAACAAATAATCTCACCATTTATCCTGCGTCGGCTAAAAACTGACTCTACGATAATCACTGATTTGCCAGATAAGGTAGAGATAAAGGCATTCTGCCCACTTACCAAAGAACAGGCAACCCTGTATCAAGCTACAGTAGATGATATGATGAAACAGATTGAGGAAAAAGAAGGGATCGATAGAAAAGGGGCAGTTTTAGCTTTGCTTACGAAACTAAAACAGATATGTAACCATCCTGCCCTGTTTTTGCATGATAGGAGTAGACTCGAACTTCGCTCCGGGAAATTAGAAAGGCTTAAAGAGATGCTTGAAGAGGTATTAGAGGAAAATGATAGTGCCTTGATATTTACCCAGTTTGCCGAAATGGGTAAGATGCTCAAGAATTATCTTGAAGATGCCTTTTTGTCGGATGTACTTTTCCTTCATGGCGGGGTATTGAGGAAGAAACGGGAAGAGATGATTAATAGATTTCAGCAGGAAAACGGCCCATCATTATTTGTCCTTTCACTCAAGGCAGGTGGACTGGGATTGAATCTTACCCGGGCTAATCGTGTCTTCCACTTCGATCGATGGTGGAATCCAGCCGTAGAAAATCAGGCAACCGATAGGGCATTCCGTATTGGACAGAAGAAAAATGTGATGGTGCATAAATTCATCTGCCAGGGAACGATTGAGGATAGTATAGATGATATATTAGAAAGGAAAAAAGGATTGGCAGATAAAATTGTAGGTGCAGGTGAGAATTGGATTACAGAGCTTTCAACTAAACAACTACGTCAACTATTTACACTGCGTCAAGAGGCAGTGATGGAATGATCGGTGACCGGTAATCAGGTGATCAGTGTACCGATCACCTGATCACCGATCACTGATCACCGATTCACAGGAGGCAAAAATGGGATATTGGAATTATTATCCAAAATATACACCTGCAAGACCAAAGCAGGTAAAAGATGGCTTGCGAACACGAAAAAAATCAGGTGAGATAGGGGAGACATGGTGGGCAAAACGATTTTTAGAGGTGTTAGACAGCTTTGGATGGTCAAATAGGCTTACACGAGGCAGGAGTTATGCCCGTGGTGGGCAGGTGATAGACTACAATATAGATTATGGGCTTATTACCTCAAAGGTGCAGGGCACACAGAAAAAACCTTATGCAATAAAGATACAGGTAAAAACCTTATCCGATAAAGAGTGGACAGGGGTAATTAAAGCAATGGCACAACAAGCACGATTTTCTGCAAAGCTATTGGCTGGAGAGATACCTCATGATATTGAAGATGTATTCAAGGAGACAAAGGTTTCTTTATTCCCGGTATCTGATAAGGATTTTGTTGCCGATTGTTCCTGCCCTGATTGGGCAAATCCATGCAAACATATTGCCGCAGTTTATTATATAATTGGTGAGGCATTTGACCGCGACCCTTTCTTGATATTCCATCTAAGAGGGCTTAAGAAGGATGAATTGTTGTCGGCACTAAATAAAGAAAGAGGCAGCTATCAACTGGATGTTGAGGAAACGATAGAGGAAGAGACGGATGTCCCAGAACCTATATCTTGTGAGCCAGCTATATTCTGGAAGGTAAATAAGGCAATAGATTACCACTTCTCGCTAAAACCACCCTCTCTAAATGCAGCTATCCTACATCGGCTTGGTGTCCCACAATTCTGGATGGAAACATCAAAAGACTTTTATAAGATAATGGAGAAGGTGTATAAAGATGTGAGTAATGCGGGAATAAAAATAGCCTACTCATCAGAAACAGAAGGTAGAAAAGCAAAGGAGTGAAATTTTGAGACCTATTTAATCCGCAGATTTCGCAGATTACACAGATTATTAAAGAGGGGAAAAAAAGATAGAGAAGGGCAAATATGGAGGATAAGGGGAGTACAGCATGCCATTTGTTTGTAGAGACGCAAAATCTTGCGTTTCTACGGAGCAGAAAGCCTGAGATATAAGCGTTTTGTCTTTAATCTGTGAAATCTGCGTAATCTGCGGATATTTCGTTTGCACAGGTCGAAAAAGTTATTCGCCAGCTTAAGGGAATGTTATAGGAGAAATCAAATGCCCCAAACCGAACTGAACAAACTCATAAAACAAGGAGAGAACCAGGGAATTTCCTTAAAGGGACTAAAGGTTAAACCTTCGACATTAGCCAGACCAATGGTTAGCTTTTCCAATACTAATGATGGATTGATAATAGTTGGTGTTGATGATAAGACAAGGCAGATTAACGGTGCAAAAACAACCAGAGAGAAAGAAGAATGTTTAGATAACATCTACAACTCAGCTAAGCAATGTTGTGACCCTGAAGTCGCTATTTCAAGGATAGAAGAAGTCAATACACCAGAGGGTATAGTTTTTATTGTCTCTATCACAAAGGATTCTGATGAGGTTCATATTACGGATGGTACAGTGCTTGTTAGAAAGGGTACTATGGATGTCAGGCCGTCCAATTACGGAATACAACTATTATTTTCAAAGAGGAATAAGTTTAAATTTGAAGGAGAAATCGTTGAAGATGCGAGTTTAGACGATATTGATTTTGATAGGATTTCAGAGTTTCGGATAGAGTATCTCAAGAATAGAAATAAGAGATTATCAAATGATGATATGGGGGTATTGAAACAGTTTGGGTGCATAAAGAAAGATACTCCAACAGTGACAGGTATCTTATGTTTTGGAAAGATACCTCAACAATTCCTTTCTTTTGCTTACATCCATATCTTCAGATACGGAACAACTGAGAAAGATTCGAGGGCAAAGATAAGTGATTGCTATATTGATGGGGGCACTCTGCCAGAGATGATTTCAGAGGCGTACAATTTTATTACAGAATCCTTGAGCAAAGAACTCATCCCCTACAAAAATCCACATACTGGTAGAAGAGAGTATATCCCTAAATATCCATATCTTGTAATTAGAGAGGCTATTGCCAATGCTGTTACCCATCGCGAATACTCTCCATTCATAAAAAATGGAATTGATATATTCTGGTATAGTGACCGGATAGAGATTATAAATCCTGGATTATTTCTCGACCCCATTACCCCACAGAATATCTACACAGAACGAAATAGACAGAGAAATCCTGATATTGCTAAGATACTGACTGGCTATGGATATGCTGAACAGGCAGGTGAAGGGATGCTGATATTTCGAAGGGAGTGTGATAACCATCCATTAAAGCCAGAGTATCCGGAATATAAAGAACTGACAGATGCTGTTGTAACTATACTTCATCCAGCAAATGTGATTGAACTAAAAGAGAAGAGAGAACTTCCTGAAGGACTAAACGAGAGGCAGATAAAGGCAATTGAGTATATTGAGAAGGATGGCGAGATTACAAATAAAAAATATCGAGAATTATGTAATGTATCTAACAAGACGGCTTATCAGGAATTAAATGCTTTGGTAAAAGCTGGATTATTGAAGAAAAAGGGAGGAGGTAAATATCTCCATTACTGTTTAAGTAATGAGAGAGTAATGTAAGGTAACGCAAGGTAATGTAAGGTATTACGGTGTACAGAATACATGGACTTCTTTTTATTCCTTAACATGATATTTATACTTTAGCAGGACGGTCAACTCATTACCTTATAATAGATACAATATAAATGGTGAGCGATTAGTGAACGATTAAGGGACGATTAGGGGACGGATTAGGGGACGATTAAGGTGATGATTTATATAGTTGGAGTTTCGTGATTAGAAGGGAAAGATTTTATCACGAAATTTAGAAAGGACGAAGGCACGAAATGGAATTTGACACTTTTTCGTGATTTCTAATTTTCGTGCTTTCGTGATAAAAATTTTCTTGACAGAAGGAGGAATAAAAAATGGCTGAGAGATGGAAGATTCAGAACTCCTGACATCACCCTGCTAACCTCCCGAGAAATAAGGGATT